>DDYW01000100.1 GCA_002348185.1 Candidatus Hydrogenedentes bacterium UBA2224
ATAGTTTTATTTAAAACGCTCTAGCCGGGGATCGGGGAAGGCCCCTTTCCACCCTGAGGGCGGCCGGGCGGGGAGCTTCCCGCTCGAGGCTGGGGGGGAGACCGCAAATTCCGAGGGCCCGTTGCGTTACGCCCCGCCGGTTCCGAACCGGGATTCAACGTATTGGTCGATGATGGCGCGGAATTCGGCGGCGAGTTCCTGGGGAGAGCCCTTCAGACCGGCGACCTTTTCCCCGTCAACGTAAACCGGGCAGACGGGGCTTTCGCCCGAACCGGGCAGGCTGATCCCGACGTTGGCGGCTTTGGATTCGCCGGGGCCGTTGACCACGCAGCCCATGACGGCCAGTTTGAGGGATTCGACGCCCTTGTAGCGTTTGCGCCATTCGGGCATCCGTTCCTTGACGTAGGCTTCGGTCTCCTGGGCCAATTCCTGGAACGTGGTGCTGGTGGTTCGTCCGCAGCCCGGGCACGAGGTGATGCTTGGGGCGAATGCCCGCAGCCCCAGCGCCTGCAACAGCTCGCAGCACGCGTAGACCTCTTCGCGGCGGTCGCTGCCCGGGCGCGGCGTCAGGGAGACGCGGAGCGTGTCGCCGATGCCTTCGCACAGGAGCGGGGCCACCGCGGCCGCTGACCACAGCAGCCCTTTGGACCCCATGCCCGCTTCCGTGAGGCCGAGATGCAGCGGCTGTTCGGTTTTCGTTGACAATTCCCGGTACAGGTCGATGAGGTGGACGGGCGTCGATGTCTTGCACGAGATGATGATCTGATCCCGGCGGAGTCCGGCGTCCAGGGCGAGGCCGGTGGACTCCAGGGCCGAGAGAATCATGCACTCGTTCATCACTTCGTCCGAGGACTTGCCCAGGCGCTTGTCGGTGTTCTCCTGCATTTTTCGGAGGACGAGTTCGGGGTTCAGCGAGCCGATGTTGACGCCGATCCGGACGGGTTTGCCGTGGTCGACCGCGATCTTGCAGATGGTCTCAAAATTGGCGTCGCGGCTCGACCCCTTGCCCGTGTTGCCGGGGTTGATCCGGTACTTGTCCAGGGCATTGGCGCACTCGGGGTGTTGGGCCAGGAGTTTGTGGCCGTTGTAATGAAAATCGCCCACAATGGGCGTCGTGTACCCGGCATCGCGGATGCGCCGCACGATGTCTCCGACGGCTTCCGCGGCCTTTGGGACATTGACCGTCACCCGGACCAGTTCCGAACCCGCGTCGGCCAGTTCCATGACCTGTTGTGCGGTAGCTTCCGCGTCCGCCGTGTCAGTATTGGTCATGGATTGGACCACGACCGGTGCGCCGCCCCCCACCAGAATGTTGCCGACCATGACGCCGATGGTTTCGCGCCGTTTCGCCACTGCCATAGGTGAGTATCCTCTTCAGACCGCCGGTGCCGGTCGAGGGGAATCGTGTGCCGCCTTCAACCGGGTGGAATGTACTGGTTTTCCGTGATCATAGCGCATCGCGATGCCGGAAGCGAACGGAGGGGCCGCCTGGTCAGAGGCGGTCGGGGGGCTGTGCGTGGGCGCTCTGCATCGACGTGCAGCCCGCGCACCGGCCGCACGCCCGGATTTCCTCGTGCACCACGTCAACGCGGATCAGCCCGGTCAGGCGCGTCAACCCCGCCTCACAGACGATGCTGGCGGCGGCACAGGGGTCGTGGGGACCGCCCGGCGCTGCTCCGCTGAGCACGGCGCACGCCGCCTGAACCGCGAACAGGTGTTTCAGCGCGAGAAAGACTTCGATGTCGCCGGAAGGGCGGTACTGGTCAAGAAGGTCGTCCGGAGCCAGGCGGGCGATCTCGGCGGGCGTCTTTCCGGTCAGCAACGTGTCGAGCAATGCATCCGCGCCCACCGCGCGCCCGCACGTGCGTTTCCGCAGGGCATACGATACCAGCCGGTCATCGGCATCGAGGACCACCTCGATGCATTCGGTCACGTCAGTGCAGGGCATGGGTGGCTACGCGCATGTCACGCGTCTTCCTGAAACAGTTTTTCGGTTTTGGCGGCAAACACGAAGTCGTTCAAGGTCAGTCCGTCGGCCTTGTGCGTCCATACCGTCACCGTAACCTTATCGTAGCTCAAGTGCAACTCGGGGTGGTGGTCCTGTTTCTGAGCGAGGCGGGCCACAGCGTTGGTGAAATCGACCGCGGCCGGATAGTCGTCAAACGCGTACTCCCGTTCGAGATGGTGTTCCTCGACCAGCCGCCACCGGTCATCGAGTTTCCGCATCAGCGCGGCCAGTTCCGGCCCTTCAAGGGCAGGCACCCCGCCCCGGCACGGCACGCATTCCCGCAGCGCCAGATCCTCCGGTCTATCAGGCATGGCAAGTCTCCTTCGCGAAATCGGGTACAAACCAGACCTTTACGTAGACACCCGCCAGGGCACGCGGTATTCCCCGGTTCCGGGATAGGGCCTCGATGACACCCCGGGTCTGTCCGACCTCCTTGGCGGCTCTGCGGCTTTGCGTGAGGCGATTATACCCCTCATCGTGTTTCACGCCATCGATCCGGATGCAGGCGAGACGCCTGCGCTACAAGAGGCGAGACGCCGCGCCGGTGCCGTTGTGGCCCAGGGCATTCGGGGCGCTGAATCCCCCGGCGCCGGATGGATTTTCGCGCCGCGCGTGTGCGTTGGGTATAATGTGGGTACAGGATGTCCGGGAAACACTTAACGCGGCGGTGGCAGGGGGCTGCCCAGATTTCCGCGCCCGCCACAGGCCGCTTGCGCCGATAGCGCCACGCGGCAATCCGGTGCGGCGCGATGCACAATGAGGACGCTCGATGTTGCACGGTAGCATTTCGCGCAATGCTGCGCTGGTGGTTTTGTCCTGCCTGGCCGTGTGTGGCGCGTTCGCGGAAGACCCCAATCCGCCGAACCTCCATTCGACTTCGGGTGCGTGGCCGATTCGCCGGCAATGGACCCCCGCGGAGACCCAGCATTACGCCCGGTGGGTCGAGAACATCTATCTGATGAAGACCCGGGGAACCGTGGAGCAACGGACGGCCAAGCTGCAGCGCATCCTGACCGATCCCGAGATGAACCTGCTCGAGAACCCGCAGTTTGCCGGAGAAGGGGCAAATCCGCAACTGCCCGCGAACGTCATCCGGTCCATGCACAATCTGATGGACTGCGGGAAGTTCACGGCGTTCATCCCGGCGTATTACGCGTACCGCCGCGCGCTGCCGTGGATGAGCACGGTGGTGACATCGGGCAAGGGGGACATCCGGACCTCGCCTTCCAATATCCCGGTGGGCAGCGTCAACAGTTTTGAGTACCGGTCGGTGGGCGAATACTTCAAAAACGCGGTGGGCTGGTTCATCTCGGGCAACTACCGCGTGAACCTCAACGAGCGCCGGGCGGAATTGTCGGACACGGTTCCGGTGGCGATCAACCGGACCTACCTTCTTCCCGGGTGCATAAACTACGTTGACGGGCACTGTCTGCTGTTGGCGCACGTCTCGGAATACGGCGAACTGTATTTTCTGAATTGCAGCACGACGATCACGCGCGACATTTTTTCGTATAACGGGATGAACACGGTGTCGGGCATCACGCCGCGGGGCAGCGATCCGGACAACCCGTGGAACGGGTGTTTCCAGGGGCTGCGCGTGTTGCGCTATCCCATCGCGGAGACCGATTCCCGCGGGCGCGTGACCCGTGTGCGCCGGCGCACCGACGAGGAGATGAAGGAGTTTGGTTTCTCGACCGAGCAATACGAGATCATCCGCGAGATCTACACGACGCAGAGCATCACCGAGGGCGACCTGAAACCGCAGAGCTTTCATGACCTGATCCGTCTGCGTATGAAGACCGTGGACTCCATTTCGCCGCTCAAGTTCATGGAGCAGTACGCGGACGAGATTCTCGAGGTGTACGTCTCACGCGAGGCCTTTGTGCAGGATGCCTGGCGCGACGTGCGGGCCAACGGCGGGATCACGTATCCCGAGGAACGCCCCAACGAGAACATTTTCCAGGCGTTTGGCCGCTGGGAGACCTGGAGTTCTCCCTCGTCGGACGTCGATCGCCGAAACAAGTATTTTTATCTGGCGGACTGGATGGAGTATGCGATCCGGCTGTACGGGCTGGTCCCGTCGTTCGTGGAACTGACGGGTCTCGAAAAGTACGAGATTCAAAGCCAGTCGGATCTGGCGAAGGCGCTGCTTGCCGAGAAGAACCGCATCTTCGCCGGGCACAGCATGGAGTACACGAATTCCGCGGGCGAAACGGTGACCCTGACGCTTCTCGACATCGAGGAGCGACTCTACGACCTGTCGTTTGACCCCAACCACCCGCCGGAACTGCGTTGGGGCGCGCCGGAGGGGAGCGAGGAGCGCGCGTCGGCCCCGGAGACCTTTACGCCGCTTCCCGGAGGCGCCCGGGTGGCCATGGAAGACGGCTACCGGTGGCAGGCGTTTTATCGTTCGCTGGGCCAGCGCGAAACGGAAATGAGTTGCCTGCGGGGAATGTTCACCAGCGGGTATCCGATCCGCGACAAGCTCGACGCGCAGGTCGGCAAGTGGGTCCAGGATGCGGCGCCGGCCGCCGAAGTCGCCGCGGCGCCCGCAAACACGGCGGCGGAACTGGCGCCCGCAGCGCCGGGCAGCGAAACGAGTCCGCAGGAGAGCAGTGGTGGGGCCGCGCCGGAGCTTCGCGATGATGCCCATCACGAAGGCGCCTGGACCTTTACAGACGCCGCAGCACAAGAGCCTGACCAACCAGCGAAGAAGAAGAAGGCGCTCCGGGCCGAGAGGCGGCGGTATCCGCGGCGCCATTGACGACGACGACGTGAAGGGGAAACAGCTGTGAATCAATCGCGACCTGCTGCGGCATGTTCTCGCGCTGTGAAACGGTTCGTGTTTGCGTTGTGCACGGGGCTGGTCTTGTCTTCGGTTTCCGCGTTCGCGGCGGATCCCAATCCGCCGGCCATTCATTCCGAACGCGGCGCGTGGCCGATCCGGCGGCAATGGACGCTCGCGGAGACCCGCCATTTCGCGCAATGGATTCAGCACATCTACCAGGCGAAGACCGGGGGCAACGAGGAGCAGCGCCTGGCCCGCATTGAACGGATCCTCACCGATCCGGAGATGAATCTGCTGCTCGATCCCGAGTTTGCGGGGGAAGGCTGCAACGGCCAGCTCGAATCCGGCACCCTGCGCGCCATGCACGGCGTGCTCGACTGCGCGAAGCTCACGGTGTCCCTCAGCACCTATTACGCCTACCGGCGCGCTTTGCCCTGGATGTTCAGCTATGTGCGCGCCTGCGACGGGGGCGACGTCCGCACCGCTGACTACACCTGGCCCGTGGGCGAGATGAACTCGCTGCATTACGATTCGGTGGACCGGTTCATGCGCGACGCGCTCACCGGCACCTGCACCGGGAATTTCCGCGTCGAGCTGAACCGGGACCGTTCCGAGCAGTCGGACACGGTGCCCGTGGCGATCCGCCGCGACGCTCTCGTTCCGGGGTGCATGTATTACCTGGACGGCCATGTGCTGCTGCTGGCCGACATCACCCCCTATGGCGAACCGCGTTTTCTCGATGCGACGACTGCTCCCTCGCGCGACGTCTATGCGTTCAACGGGTTGAACTCGGTCTCCGGCATCACCCCGAGGCGCTCCGGTTCGGCGGACGGGGAATATGCCGGCTGTTTCCGGGGCTTCCGTATGTACCGCTGGCCCATTGCGGAAGTCGACGAAAACGGCGCGGTTCGCCGTGTACGCCGCCGCACCGACAGCGAGATGCAGGAATTCGGGTTTTCCACGGAGCAGTACGACCGGATGGAAGAACTTGCGGCCACCCAGCAGATCGTCGACGGCCCGGTCGCCATTGACAGCTTTCACCAGTTCATCCGGTTTCGGCTGCGTGCCGGGCAGCGGATGGATCCGGCCCGCGACATTCAGGCGTTCGCGACCGAGATGCTCGCCTTCCTGCAGGAGCGCGAACGGCGCGTCCAGGACGGCTGGCGCGACGTCAACGCGAACGGCCCCATCGCGTTCCCGGAAGACAGTGCCCGCGGCAACGTCTATACCGCGGGCGGGCGCTGGGCGCAGTACGCCACCGCCTTCATCGATACCGAGTGCCGGGGCAGGTACTTCGCGCTGGCTGAAGACCTCGACAGCGCGATCCGATGGTTTGATCTGAATGCGGAGGACGTGCACCTCGACGAACTGAACAAGCACGCCATCTGGACGCACGCCGACCTGGCGGACGCGCTGCTGCGCACCAAGAGGCGTGTTTTTGCCGAGACTGTGTTTCACTACACGAATTCGGCGGGGCAGCCGGTGCGTCTCACGCTGCTGGATGTCGAGCGGCGCCTGTACGATCTCTCCTTCGACCCGAATCACCCGCCCGAACTGCGCTGGGGCGCGGCTGCGGGAAGCGCCGAGGCGCAGTCCGCGATCCCGAGGGGCACGCCGGTGCCCGATGGCGGCGAGGTGCCGATGGAGGAGGCGTATCTTCGTCAGGCCTACTACCGTTCGCTCTCCCACTGGGAACCGGAACGGAGCCACCTGCGGGAGATGTTCACGGGCGGGTTCCCGGTGCGCGACAAGCTCGACGTGGCCTTCCAGCGCAAGTGGTTTGGCGTGCCCTCGTATCCGCTTGTGCCGCACAACGGCAAGGTCGCGTGGCTCAAGGCGGAAGGCGCATCTTCCACGCCGGGCCCCTCGTCGCTCGCCACCACGAAGGCCTATCCGGCAGGCAAGTGAACCGAGCGGGGTGCAGGCCGGACGCTGGTGCAGAGCGCAGTCGCGGCCCGGTGGAGGGCGCGAAGCCGGCTTGAATCACGACGCATCCGGTGCTACAACGCTCGGGTAAACACGGGGAACTCCGGGGGCAGGGCCGTGAGTCGCAGGGACGCTTGCTGACGGAATCGGCATGCCTGGCGGGCGGAAAGCTCTCTCTTACCCGAAGACTGGAGGTCTAATGGCTAAGCGGCCCATTCATCCAAGCTGGCGCGCTTCCACCCTCATCCTGGTCAGCATCAGCCTGTCCATCGGCTGGGGCATTCGGGGCAATTTCGGCCACGAGTACGGCGCGATGCTGCCGGGGGTGCTGGCGGGCACGGCGGTCTGTCTTTTGTCCGGACGCGAGGACTGGCGGCGGCGTGTGGCGTACTTCGCCTTCTTTGGCGCCCTGGGCTGGGCGTTTGGCGGGTCGTTCTCCTACATGAAGGTGGTCGGATACACGCATTCAGGCCACTTGCCTTCCCAGTTGTATGGGTTCTTTGGGCTTTTCGTGGGCAGTTTTCTATGGGCCGCTCTGGGGGGCGCGGGCACGGCCTATCCCGCGGTCGAGAGCCGCGATCGGCTGACGCAGCTCTTCAAGCCGTTGTGCTGGGTGCTGGCCGTGTGGACGGCGTACTACTTTCTCTGGGAGCCCGTGATGAACTCGGCCGCGGTCGCCTCGGTTCTGGGGGGAGAGGTCACGGGGGCGGAGCGGGGGCTCTTTCGCGAGATGCGCCAGAACGACCCGTTTTACTGGCTCGATACGGACTGGGTTCAGGCGTTTCTGGCGCTCGCCGCCCTCTGCGCATTCGACCTCTGGGACCGCCGTTCGCGGGATGTGCTTCTGCTGCCCGTGTTCGCCGCGCTGGGCGGTGTGGCGGGATGGGGCGTGCAGGGGCTCTTGAGCGTCGGCGGCGTGCTGCCCCGGATTCTGCCGTGGCTCGTGCGGGTCCAGGGGGACCTGAGCGCGGTCAATCCGGACACCGGCCAGCCGTTCGATCCGGCGAATATGGTGACGAACTGGCCCCTCCTGTTCACGCAGCATGCGACGGCCCTGGGGCTGTTGTTCGGCGTTCTTGCGGGCGCCGCGGCGTACTTCGCGCTGTTCGGCAAATGGCGCTCCGGTTCGTCGCTGCTCATTCACATGGCGGTGGGGTGGTTTGTGGCATTCCTCGTGGGCCCGGTCCTGCTGGGTATCCGAATGACGCCGCCGCGGGGCGACAATTGGGCGGGCGGCCTGGGCGTGTTTCTCGGGATCCTGCTGTATACGTACCGGAACAGGCTGATGCCGGTGGCGGTCGCCGCCCTTGTCAGCGGCACCATCGGCGGAGTGGGGATTGCATTCACCCAGTGTCTGAAACTGCTGCTTGTCGCCCCGGGCAATCCGAACCGGCTTGCCGGGCTGCCGCCCGAAGTGCGCGACCCCATCATTGCGCGCTGGGCGCACTGGCAGAGCGCGAACTGGCACAGCGTCGTGATCGAGCAGGGGGTCGGGCTCCTCTACGGCCTGGGCCTCGCTGTAGCCATGGCCCTGCTGGCCACACGCCTCAGGCAGACGGATGATCAGCCGCCAGAACGCCGGTGGACCGAAGCGTTCGCGGTGGGTTTTATCCTGATCGCCGTGGTCTATGTCAACATGGTGAAATGCGTGGCGGAATGGACCACGGAACGTATCGCGGGCGGCGGTTCGTTCCGCTGCGTGCCCGAAATCATGAAGATGCCGTTCATCGAGAGCGTCGCGTTTTCTGCCCGCACCTGGTTCAATCTGGCCTGGCTCTTCCTGGCAGTGTGCATTCTCCTGTTGCTGCTTGTTCACATGCGGCGGCGTCTGTCCTTCATCCCGGCGTCCGCGCTCGGGAAAGGGCAACTGCTCTACCTGGTGTTTCTCTGGATCGTCATCACGTTCAATTTCCAGAAAGCGCTGGTCGGATTCCACGAATCGCGCATCGCGACGGAGGGCGTCCTGTTTTTTAACGCCGTCCTCGCGACATTCCTCATGGCGTTCTTTCCACGCGAGCAGGAGCGGGACGCGATACCGCTGTCGCCGGCCGGGGAGTACCGGCCCATGCTCCGGAAGAGCCTGGTCGCGATGGGGATAGGCCTCGTTCTCGCCACATTTGCCTTTACGGGCATTGTCCGAATGGTGTACGGCGACCAGTTTGCGGGACATGCGGGCAATCAGCGGCGGTTCGGTCCGGAGGCGGATTGGCGGCTTCGTCCCGTGCTGCGGGATGTCCCGCACCGCTGAACGAAGTCCCAAGGCTCCCCTCCTGAGGCGGCCCGAAGGCCGGCGTGGGGTGGGCAGAAGTTGTGAACGATCACCCTCTCTGGTAAAATTGGGCCGACGAGGACGGAACACTGGGTTCAGATGGGATCGGAGCGGGGACGGGCCGGATCGCATCTACTCAGCAGGCAGAGGTTGATACATGAGACGAAACCGGCGTGTGCCGACCGTGAACGACGTGGCCGAACGGGCCGATGTCAGCCGGCAGACGGTGTCACGATACATTAATGGCGGTGCGTCGGTGGCGGCGGAGACCGCGGAGCGCATTCGAACCGCGATCGAACAGTTGCAGTATCAGCCGAGCGCCGCGGCCCGGAGCCTTCGCAAGAAGCGGTCCGACACCCTGGGGCTGGCGCTGTATAGCGCCCGCGACCTCGGCATGGAGCAGAGCGAGCTGTTCGCCCTGAAGCTGAGCGGCGTGCTGGAGGTATTGGGGCCGCGCGGGTATGGGCTGCAGGTCGTGGAGACCAACCCGGCGGCATCGCAACTGGGCAATGGCACGTTCTATCTGGACAAGATTCGCGGAGGCGAAATCGACGGGGTCATCATCAGCGATTTCCATATGCCGCTTGCAGATATTTTTGCGCTGCGCGAGGCCCATGTCCCTTTTGTCATGATCGACCGCCTGGTTCCGGAACTTCCCGGGCGCTGCGCGATCACCGACGTCTACCTCGAAGGGTTCCGCCTTACCACGGCGCTCTTGGAGAAGGGTCATCGCCGGCTGGCCTATTGCGGATGGCCGCCCCAGCGCGGATTGGCGTCCCGTTTTCGCGAAGGCATGATGCAGGCCATCCATGAGCGCGCGGACGGCGCGGAGATCGTCACCGAGGTGTATCCCTCGGAAGAGGGCACGTACGCGACGCTGGACCGTCTCAGCCGCGTGCTGGGCGCTGAGCATGCCCCGACCGCGGCGGTCTGCAATGACGACTGGACGACGGGCATGGTGGCGCTGCTCGCGGACCGCGGCATTCCCTATGCTCAAAACTTCCAGTTGGCGGGCGTGTCGCTGCGCCCCAACTATCTCGATGCCGAGCATGTGGCCCTGGTGGCGACACCCATGGACCGGCAACTGGGCATCGCGGGCGCGCGGATGCTGCTTGACCTGGTCGACGGGAAGCCCGAGCGCACCGAGCCCGTCAATGTGGGTACCGCACGGTTCGTCCCTCCGAGTTTTCCGTGTCTTGCCCATCCGAGACTCACGGGCACGGCCCAGTTCCGGAAGCAACCCAGGAAGGCGGATTCTCCGGCCGAACCTGTTCGCTGATTCGCGCGGCACGAACCCGCGCACAGTCCTAACCTCTTTTTCCCCAATAGATTGCAGATCTTCTCGTGGCCTGTGTTTCCGGGAGCGGGGCCGGGTACGGGCCGCCCGGGGTTCCTCGCGGCCCGCCTGAAATACGGTCGCGAGTGCGCCGGAGCGTGAGCAGAGAAACATTTACTTGTGAACGTTCACACCTTGTGCTATGGTATCCATGCTGGCATTCATGACCAGTGACGAACGGCGGTAGGGATTGGCCGCCGTTTCATGTTTCCTGCTGACAGGACGGAGACCGTTCATGGGGAATGCGGTATTGGCGCTGCTGCTGTTTCTGCAGGGGGGGAATGCCGCGACGCTGCCGGAGGCGCCGGAGACGGTCGAGGGGATCGAAATCGCGAATCCGTGGTGCCGAATTACGTTTGACCCGCTCACCGGCGCTCTTCGCAGCATCATCAACGCGCGGACGGGGGATGACTGCCTCAAGGGGTCCCAATCCGGGGCGATGCCCTTTCGCCTCTATGCGGATCTCACTCGCGAGTTCATCATCGGGCAGAACGAGAAGTTTCAACTGGTCTTCGACGAACCGGAGGCCATAGCGGGAACGGTGCTGCAACCCGACACGTGCCGCCTGGTCGAGGTCAGCCGGGATCCTGAGCTGGTCTTGCGTTACGAGGGGGGAGGCCTCGAGGCGGAACTTCGGGTGACCCTGGCGGAGGAGACCGGGGCTTCGGACTGGTTTCTTCGCGTCAGCAACACGGGCGAGGGCACGCGGGAGTTTCTCGTGGGGTTTCCGTATCTGGAGGGCGTTCGTCTGGGGCCGAATCCCGCGAACAACCTGGCTACGGCTATGGATCAGGCGGGACTGGTAGTGCCGGCCTGGGAGCGTTCCGGCGGGGTGCTGGGAGAAAGCAATCAGTTGTCCATGCAGTGGCACGCCGTCTGGGATCCCGGGTCGGGCAACGCCATGGGCCTGCTGTTCATGGACGCAGACATCAAGCCGAAGCGCCTGGAGCTTTCGGAACCCCGGATTGAGCTGCATCATTTCCCGCCGCTGGTGCTGGCCCCGGGCGAATCCGTGGAGCTGCCGCGCGTGCGGCTGCTCGTGTATCAGGGGGACTGGCGTCCCGCGGCCCGGGCGTATGGAGCCTGGTACGGGCATGCCTATCCGCACGTGGAGCCTCCGGCCTGGTTCCGCCAGTCGGACGGTCTCAGCGGCATCCACGTCGGTATCGGCTCGAGCCAGGTGGAGAGTCTCCGCGACCTGCCGCGGCTGCATCTGCGCACGCCCCAGGATGCCCTGGAATACGCCTTCTTCTGCCAGGGTTCGGTAGGACACGATGAGGTGCACACGGACGGCGACAACGTCATCCGTGAAGACCTGGGCGGCGCCTCGGCCATGCGCGAGGGCATCGCGGGCGTCCACCGGCTTGGGCTCCACGTCACGCTGTACGTGGAAGGGTTCATCGTCCATAAGGACAGCCAAGTGGCGGCCACGGGCCGGGCTCAGCGCTGGTCCGTCATGCACAGGGACGGCAGCTCCACCGGTCCCTACAGCAAGAACGGTTTCCTGCACATGTGCCCCGGGTGCGAGGAGTGGCAGGACCATCTGGCGGGTGTCGTCGCGCGCCTGTTGAACGAGACCGGTGCAGACGGGATTCGCCTGGATTCGCTCGGTTTCTATTACCTTCCCTGCTACAACCCGGCGCATGGGCATGCCTCGCCGTTCGATTACAACGAATGGGTCAAACAACTTCTTGCGAAGGTGCGCGCCGCGGCGATCGCCGTGAAACCTGACGTGCTCCTGTTGACGGAAGGCTCGGCGGACTGGTTCGGACCGTGGTTTCACGGGGCCTTGACCGCACGCTGCCCGCGGGACCTGCCCCCAATGCGTCTGGCGGTGCACCCCTTCAGGAACTACGTGTATGCCTGCGGCGCTCTATGGGGTTCGTTGTCGGGATATGCCGGGGGCGGTTGCCAGGGCCCGGACACCAGCACGATGGACTGGAACTGGGCCTGTGCGCGGGTCTCCGCCGGGGAGGCGCTGGTATGGGGGGACGTGCGCGATGACGGCCCGCGCTGTGCGGACCCGGAGATTGTCGCCCGGTGTTTCGAGGGCGAGGGCTATTGGGCGGTGGTGGCGGCTCGGCCGGCGTGTCAGGACGCGATCTGGCCGTGGGGGACGGGGCCGTCGGATCAGCGCCATCCCTATACGCTCACCCTGCCCGGGCTGGCCTCGGAAGCGCAGGACGCCGCGCTGTGCGATGTGGAAACCCTCACCTGGACGCCGCTGCCGCTCGCGCGCGAAGGCGGGGACGTCCGGTTCGAGCTGACCACGAACTGGGCGCTTGTGGTGCTGCGGCGGGCGGGAGGTCCGGCGCTGGCGGGATTCGGACCGTTGCCGAAACTCACACGGGGCGCGTCGACGTCGCTGGACACCGTAGTGCTTCTGCCGGGGGCGGCGGGCGCGGTCGTGGAGGCCGTGGTGCGTGCTCCGGGTCTGGAAGTGGCGGTCGAGGACGACGGCCGCGTGCCGGGCAGGGCGACGCTCACGGTTCCTGTCGACGCGCTGCCAGGAAGTTACGGCGTGACGCTCTCCGGCAAGAATCTGCTGGGGATGAAGCGGTTTGTTGTGGTGGAGTGAGTTCGGGCGGCCGGTAAACGCGCCCGAAGGGTTCGGGTTCCCGCAGGAACCTGAAAGAGGAGTCACTTGGAATGAGTGAGCTTGCCATTGTAGGCATCATCCCGTCACGGTACGGTTCAACGCGCCTGCCCGGAAAAGCGCTCAAACCTATTCTCGGAAAACCGATGATTCAGCGGGTGCATGAGCGCGTTTCCCTCGCGCGCGGTCTGGGTTCCGTGTATGTCGCGACGGACGACGAACGGATCGCCCGGGTGGTCGAATCGTTTGGAGGCCGGGCGGTCATGACCTCGCCGAATCACCCCAGCGGCACGGACCGGCTGGCGGAGGCGGCGGCTTCGCTGCCGGCGGATATCGTGGTGAACATCCAGGGCGACCAGCCGTTTGTCGACCCGCTCATGATCGAGGAGCTGGTCCAGCCGCTGCTGGACGATCCCTCGCTTCAGATGTCCACGCTGATGCATGCCCTCACGCGCGAGGAATCGATCACGGATCCGAGCGTGGTGAAGGTGGTGGTGGATCTCGCGGGGAATGCGCTGTATTTCTCGCGTTCGCTGATACCGTATCCGCGCGAGACGACGCCGCACGCGGTGTATGAACACATCGGGCTCTATGCCTACCGCAAGGAATTCCTGATTGCGTTCACGCATCTCGCCCCAACCACGCTGGAGCAGGTCGAATCGCTGGAACAACTGCGCGCGCTGGAACACGGCTACCGGATCCGGACGGTGGAGACGAAGTGCGCCGATAACGAGTTCAGCGGGTTCAGCATTGACACCGCAAAAGACATCGAGCATGCTGAAGTGATGCTGCGGGAACGGGGCTTGAACTAAGGGCTGTTTTCAAAGAGGGTTTCCGCCATGATCGTTGGTTTGAACGAAGTGAACGCGCTCAGAACGCAACTGGAGCCCGCCATGCTGGAGCGGGTGGATGCCGCGGCGGACCACGTGGCGGCCGCAAAAGAGCGGGGCGGCCGGGTCGCCGTGGTCACGGGCAGCGGCCCGAACCTTCACGAGGGCGTGACGACGCTCATCGCCGAGCTTATGCGGCTCGGCGTGGTCGATGCCGTCACCACCAGCTCGGCGGTGGTGTCGCACGAGATGGGAGGGACCCTCGACAAGGTCAAGCGGTTTCCCGGAAAGCTCGTCGGCATTGCGCCGTCGCTGCTGCCGCGGGGTGGGGAATTCGAGCTGACGGTCATGGATGACGCGACGCTGGCGCAGATTGCCCGCCACATGCCCGTGGACATGGCCCTGATCGACCGGATGCGGGGCGTTGATGGCAAGACGATTATCAAGGCCGCGGGCAATCTGGGCTATCCCATGGGGCTCTGGCTGGAGCAGTTGTCCCGGGAGATCGGGGTGCTGGCGCGTTCCTGCGGCCTGTCGTTTGAGGAGGTTGCGGGACTTGGCGCCGACGCACGCACGATGATCGGGATAGGGGCCCGCAAGGGGCTGCCGGTGCTGGTGACCATACCCCAGTTGGTTGGGGGCGGCTGCGTGGGCCTCAATATTGGCGACAGCATCAGCCTTTGCGAGCGGGCGACCCGGCTGGCCCATATGCTGGACAGCGCGGATGTCATCATCGAGTCCGCCGTCGTGCTGACGCAGGAGGTCCATGACGGTCCCCTGGAGCGCTACACCGGACACGGCCTGTGGTCCGCCTGGCAGGGCCACTACAGCTACAGCCTGGAAGGTAAAAAACTGATCCGGATCGACCTGGATCCCACCCTGGATACCGTCTGCAAGGTGGAACGGGAGGGGCGGGCCGTGCAGACCGCGATTGCGGACGGATTGCCGAAGACGAAGTTCTTCAAGGTGCCGTTTCGCATGGAAATGTCGGGGTTCGCGCGGCATGAGGGGAGCATGGCCATCATCGGCGACATCGGGATGGTCTGGCCCATTATGGCGAGCCGAATCGCGGAGCGGTTGGGCCTGGCGCTTGAATTCATCTCGTATCCGCAGCAGACCGCGTCCGGAAAGGCCATGCGCGAAGCCATCGTGAGCGAGGTGAAGCCGCTGGACCGGGAGCAGATGCTTGACGGGCTTCTCCGCCGTAACGGCGCCTCACCCCGGGCCGGAGAACGGAAGACGCAGCCGGACGAGCTCAGGCTGACGGTCTGACGGCTATTCTTCTTCGCGTCCCGAAGCGATCTGCGTCCAGAAGGTCAGGCCGGTCAGGTCGCGTCTGGGCTCGAACAGGCTCGACAACACGTACGCAACGACGAAGGTGAGGATCTGGCAGAAGAATCCGACGTAGTAGATGTGCACGGGTTTCAGCAGGATGTCCGCCGTCCGGACGGAACACCCCAGAGCGCGTGCGGCCTGCTCGGGCGAGATTCCCAGGAATTCCACGGCGGCGATCCAGGCCGAGAAGAGGATAGTCGCGCCGATGCCGATTGCCACGGAGCGGCTGGAGCCGCGGGTGGTCAGGAAGCCGAGCACGTACACCCCGAGGATGCCCCCCGAAGAGACGGACGTGATTTTCATGAGGAGATCCTGCAGGGTCAGGTCGCTGAGACTGTAGAAGAGCGCCGCGCCCCCCATCATCAGCAGGCACGCCGCGGCCGTCGTCGCGCGGGCGGCCGTGACATAGTGACGTTCACTGGCCGATTTCGCGAGGTGGCGGCGGTAGATGTCGGTGATGAACACCGCCGAGATGCTGCTGATGGTCGCCGAGGAGGAGGCCATGGCGGCGGCCAGGATGCCCGCGATGACAATGCCCGCGAGGCCGGTGGGCACCATCTTCACGCAGAAGTAGGGAAGAATGGATTCGGCTTTCGCCCCTTCTGCTCCGGTCAGGATCGCGTGCGCCTGGGGATCGGGGTGCTGCAGGAAGAAGACGTAGAGCGAAGTGCCCAGGAACATGAAGAACGCCCAGGTCGGCACACTGCACAGGCAGCAGATCCAGATCGATTTGAAGGCGGCTTTGGGATCTTTGGCGGATACGTATTTCTGCACGACGTCCTGATTCGCGCTGTATTCGAAGATCCATCCCGCCAGGCCCGTGATCAGCATCATGAGGATGGCCTTGTCGCGAAGCGAGAACCACGCGACCGGCTCGATGGCGCCGGTGGCGGCGTTCAGGTCGCCCAGCATGAATTTGTCATGCTCCCAGCCGAGCCGGAACACCGCGGGGATCCCGCCGTCGATCCCTTTGATCACCGTGATGAAGAGAACGATGGAACCAAACCAGAGGAGAAACACCTGGAAAAACTGCGCCCAGACAATGCCTCGGGCGCCGCCCAGCACCGCGTAGACGGTGATCGCCAGGCCGCCCATGAGAATGCAGGCGTACGCCGACGCGCCGGTCATCTGCTGGAACACAAGCGAGACAAGATAGAGGATCGTGGCGATCCGCAGGAGCTGGGCAATGGTGAACGTTGCCGACACGTAGGTGCGGATGCCCACGCCGAAACGGCTCTCCAGGTATTCGAACGCCGAGGTGCAGCGGTTGCGGCGATAAAACGGCAGAAAGAACTTCCACCCGATATACACGCCGAGAGGCAGCATGAGCGTGCCAATCCAGCGCAGGTACGCGGATTTGTAGGCGTCGGCCGGATACGCCACGACCGTGACGGAACTGATCATCGTGGCGAACATGGCCAGGCCGAGGAGCCAGGCGGGGAACTGCCGGTTGGCCACGAAAAAACTCTCGGTCGACTTGTTGCGCTTCGCGAAAAACGGCCCGATGGCGGAGACCCCCACGAAATACACCGCCAGAATGACCCAGTCGAGACCCCCGAATTGAGTCGGCATAATTCCCCCCTTCGCAATCGCTTGCCGGTCCCGTTCACGTGTGCTGAAAACCGACGCCTGCGGAACCCCGCTGTGTTGACGCGCCAAGCCTCGCGCCTCGACCGCGCGGTCCTCCGGAATTCACCACAACGTGAACGATAACATATTTTGGCGCCCGTGGCGATCACAGGAGACACGCGGCGGCGCCACTCGCCGTTTAACTGTCTTTATCGCAAGCACTTGCACTGCGTCGCCGCGGAGGGATTCCGCTAGGCTGTACACCCGCCACAGGGGAATTTCTACTCACAGAACCGAAGCACAGAACCGAAGCTGGGAAGGCTTCGGGCGCGCGCGGGCCGGTTTCGCCGCCACTCTGGATTTCGGCGGCTGGCGACCGGCTGCGGTCCGGACAGACTTTTTTTCACTTTCCTCTTGACAGAAGCCGGTTGCTGTGCTAGGTTGAACCCATGCAGTGTGAACGTTCACGCTGACGGCCTGAAGGGTGCGGGCCTTCCTGGGGCGCAAGTTGAATGGATTCAGGGTTCACGTGAAACGTGTGCGGTTGATGGATCGACCCTCTTCGCACGAGGATGTTGATACGCCGCCAGAGCGGAAAGGAGGGATGAAACCCGGCGCAGAAGTGACCCCAAGCGCTTAGTCCTCGAATGCATATTGCCATAGTTTACCGTCTGGGGCTGAAGTAATCGATCGCGTCCAGTACGCGAGGAAGAGAGGGTTGGACGATGAAGAAGCGAGGATTCACCTTGATCGAGCTGCTGGTGGTAATCGCGATTATCGGCATTCTTGCGGCGATCCTGCTGCCAGCGCTGGCGCGTGCCCGTGAGGCGGCTCGCCGGGCAAGCTGCCAGAACAACCTCAAACAGATGGGGCTGATTTTCAAGATGTTCGCCAACGAGTCACCGGGCGAGCGGTGGCCGTGCGCTGCGGTGAACATGCGCGGCGCCGGTTACGATGAGATCGCGGATGTGTGGAATGTGGTCGGGCAGGTGGACGACATCTGGGCGACCCCGTTTGGCCCGGAGATTTATCCTGAGTACCTGACGGACGTGAATGTTCTGTTCTGCCCGTCGCGCGCGAATATCAATGTGGATGACTACATTGGCGAAGGCGGCTACTGGTGGAACGACGGCGCGCTGGACCCCGTGCTTTTCGAGGACGACGTGTCGTATTCGTACTACGGTTACGTGATGTCCAACGTGCATGAATACGCCACGATGATGATCGCGGTCGACGCCGCGACCGGCATGTGGAGCACAGGCAACACCAAGTCGCCCAACCAGGTACTGGAAGTTCTCAGAACCGACGTCAGCCTGAGCAGTTTGGCCGATGCGGGAGTCACCGCGGACATGATCCGGGCTAGAATTCAGAACCGGATCGAATGTTACCGCACGACGCCGAGTTTCTACTGGCCTCTGGGCTCGACGAACCCCGTGTCGGATCAGTTTAATATTGTCGGCACAGGCGGCGGCAACACCATCCTGAAGCTCCGGGAAGGCGTGGAGCGGTTCCTGATCACCGACATCAACAACCCGGCCGGGAGCGCCAGGGCCCAGAGCAATATCCCGGTTATGTGGGATGAGGCCATGTCGGGTTCGGGCGACACGCCGGATGTGCTGGCGAAATGGAAATACAACCACGTGCCCGGCGGCTCCAACGTGCTGTATATGGATGGCCACGTGCAGTTCATCCGCTGGCCGGCTGCGGACCTGTATGAGATCCCGATGGGACAGTTCTCGGGCATGATGGGCAGCCTGTGGTAAGTTAAGTCCGGATGTCCGCCTGATGTACTGTGAATGAACGCGATTTGCATGGGGCGCTGTCTGGAGGTCTGGACAGCGCCCTTTCTCTTGCTCCACTGGTAAAACGCCGGCTCAGCGAGTACGGAAACGGAGGCCCTCGGCCATGCATCGCAGGACAGATTGGATTCTCATTGCCTCGGTGGTCTTGTTGGGGGGGAGCTGCGGCGGCGGGGGAGAGACGCCGGATTCCCTCGCGTATGCGCCTCCGGGATGGGTGGTGGTGATCCCGCCGGACGCGGCCACACCCGTGGTCAAAGCCGCGGAAATGGTGAGCGAGGAAGTGTTCAAACGCACGGGAGAGGCGCTCGAGGTGTTGACCGCCATGCCGGCCCTGCACACCCGGGCGATCGTTCTGGGCACGGTCGCCGGCATGCCGCCGGGCATGCCGAAGCCTCCCGCGGAGATCGTCGTTCCCCCCGAGGCCGAAGGCTATGCCGTGTGGACCGACAGCGCGGCGCGTCAAGCGCCAACCATCTGCGTGCTGGGACGGGAACCCCGCGGGGCGGTGTTTGGCGCTGGAGCGCTTCTGCGGACGCTCCGCATGAGGCCGGGCGAATTCGCGCTGGACCCGGGCTTCCGGGTGAGCACGGCCCCGGCCTATCCGGTGCGGGGCCATGAGCTGGGGTACCGGCACACCTCGAACACGTACGACGCCTGGAGCGTGGACCAGTTTGAGCAGTACATCCGCGACCTGGCGGTCTTCGGCGCCAATGGCGTCCAGCTTATCGTTCAACTCGATTCCCTGGACAAGGACGGGCCTCACATGACCGAGCCGGTCCTGGAGCGGACGGCGAAGCTGACCCGGATGCTCGGCGATTACGGGATGCGCGTCTGGATATGGATGCCGCCCTCGGAAGACGCCATCACTCCCGAGACGGTGCCGGCCGTGCTCGAGAAGTGCCGCGCGTTCTTCGAACAGTGCAGTCCTCTGGACGCGATCTTTGTGCCCGGCGGCGACCCGGGCGACACCCCGCCCGAACTCCTCCTGCCGCTGCTGAAAGACATGGCGGCGCTGTTGCGGGCGTCGCATCCGAACGCGGAGATCTGGTTCTCGAACGAGGACATGCCCCACGAGTGGAACGCCACCCTGTTCGAAATGCTGTCCGGGGATCCGCCGGATTGGCTCACGGGCGTGGTGTTCGGGACCTGGGTCAAGATGCCGCTGGCGACGATGCGCGCGAAGGTGCCGGCACAGTATCCGCTTGTGCAGTACTGCGACATCACGCATTGCATCGAATGCCAGTATCCGGTCCCGGACTGGGACCACGCGTTTGCCTCCACCCTGGGCCGGGAGCCGATCAACCCGCGTCCGGTAGCCACGGCGCACATATTCGACGTGACGGCGCCGCACACCATCGGGTTTAACACCTATTCGGATGGCGTGAACGACGACGTCAACAAGATCATCTGGACCGCGAAGGGCTGGGACCCGCAGGCCGATGTGAGCCAGATTCTGAGCGAATACGGCCGCTATTTCATGGGCGAGGATCTGGGCGAGAAGGCGGCGGAGGGCCTGCTGGCGCTGGAACGGAACTGGCAGGGCCCGTTGCTCTCCAATGAGGCGGTCGAAGACACGCTGGCGCTCTGGCAGGAAATCGAACAGGAGGCCGGAACAAGCGTCGAAACCAACTGGCGGCTGCAGATGGGGCTGCTGCGCGCTTATTACGATGCCTATCTCCGCCGCAAACTGGTCGCGGAAACCGAGCGGGAACAGCGCGCGTGTGCGGAACTCGCCCGTGTGCCGGAGGTAGACGTCGCCACCGCCATCGCGAACGCCTCGACGATCCTGGCCGAAGCTGATGCGAAGCCGGACGCGCCGGAACTGCGGGCGCGCATCGAAGCGCTGGGCGAGTTTCTGTTCAAGAGCATCGGCATGCAGCTCAGCGTCGACAAGTATGGCGCGAAGAACTGGGAACGGGGCGCCATTCTGGACGCCCTGGACATGCCGCTGAACGACCGGCTGTGGTATGAATCGCAATTCAAAGAGATTCTGGCCCTGCCCGACGAAGCTTCGCGCGCGGTACGGCTGCACACCATCGTGAACTGGGAAGACGCGGGCCCGGGAGGGTTCTACGACGACCTCGGGAATGCCTGGAAACAGCCCCACCTCGTGCGGCAGAAGGACTGGGCGTCCGATCCGGGAGGGGTGGAATCGACCCAGTGCGAAGTCATCGAGGTCAAGGGGCGCGAGGCGTGGCGGCAATCCTGGCGTGACCAGGGCCAGACGCTGTTCGGCACCCCATTGCACGTGCGCTATGAAGGCCTCGATGCCCAGGCGTCTTACACCGTCCGCGTCGTGTACACTGGCCGCTTCCGGCCCACGATGCGGCTGACTGCCAACGGAACCCACGAGATTCACGGCCCCATGCCGCAGCCCGAGGCCCCCGTGCCCCTCGAGTTCGCCATCCCGAAAGAGGCTACGGCCGGCGGGACGCTTGACCTGGAGTGGCAGCATTTTTCCGGGCGGGGCTGTCAGGTGGCCGAGGTGTGGCTGCTTCGTACCGGCGGCTGAGAGCCTGAAACGGGAATGGCGTGCACTCCGCGCGGTCGCGGCGTGCTTTCGACGGGCGGACGATGGCCGCGGCCGCCGGGTCCGGGACCTGTCCGAACCACGCGAGGGGAAGACGCACGATGAAAACGCCCTGCGAAATGCATGTCATCTCCAACACCCACTGGGACCGCGAATGGAGCGCTGAGTTCCAGGAAACACGCATGCGGCTCGTGGAGTTCCTGGACGCGCTCCTGGACATTCTCGACACCAAACCGGAATACAGGTCGTTTCTGCTGGATTCCCAGGTGGCGCCCATCGAAGACTACCTCGAGGTGCGCCCGGAATGTCGCGACCGGGTCACGAAGCACGTATCCAGCGGGCGGCTTTTGATCGGGCCGTGGTACACGTGCCCGGAAGAATTCTGCGTGAACGGGGAGTCGCTGGTACGGAACCTGGGGTACGGCCACCGCATCGCGCACGCGTTCGGCCAGGTGATGAAGGTGGGGTACAGCCCGTTCTCCTACGGCCAGACCTCGCAGATGCCCCAGCTCTACGCGGGCTTTGGCATCGATACGATCTTGTTTTACCACGGCGTCACGCACGATGAAGCGCCCAATGAATTCATCTTTGAAGGCGCCGACGGTACGCGCGCGTTCGCCTCGCAGATCAGCGCGGGGGCGCGCTACAACTTCTATCACAAGGTGTACCGGAAGGTCGTTCACCCGTACGAGAAGGATGATCGCCTGTATACCTGGGACAAGGGAGGCTTGCCCTTCCATTTCTGCACGGAGGAATCCTGCGAGGAACAGCACACGCTGCTGGACCCGCCCTGCCATTTTGACACGGAGCGCGTTGCGCGGTGCGTCCGCGAACTCCGCATTGAGGAATGCCGCGTGGCGACGACGCCGTATCTCGCGTTCATGATGGGCCACGACAGCAGCGTGGCCGATGCGGTGGAACTGCGCATCATCGACGAAGCCCGGAAGTCGATGGGCCGGGACACTGTGTTTCACAGCAGCCTGCCGGAGTGGATCGCGAAAGTGAAAGCGGCCGCCAAGGACCTTCCCGTATTGAAAGGTGAACGGCGAACCCCCAAGGTGCGTACCGGGCGCGTGCATCTGTACAGCGACGTGCTGTCCAGCCGGGCGCGGGTAAAGCGCCTCAACGCGCGCGCGGAAAGCGCATTGCAGCGCTGGGCCGAACCCTTTTCGGCGGTCGCGTGGTGTCTGGGGCGGGAATACCCCTCGACGCTTCTGGATCTGGCCTGGATGACGCTGCTCAAATGCCATGCCCACGACAGCATCGCGGGGAGCGGCGTCGATGATATTGAACTCGACATGCGAGACCGTCTGCGCCAGGTCGCCCGTATTGCCACGGGAGTGACGGCGCGGAGTCTGGCGCACATCCAGCGCAAGATCAGGAATGCGGACGCCGGGGCCGACGGCCTGCTGATCACGGCGTTCAACGCGTCGCCTTTTCCGCGCTCGGAAGTGCTTACAGCGGTGCTGGACGTGCCGCCGTGTGGCGCCTCGCGCGAATTCGACCTGATCGCGGCCGACGGCAAGCAGCATGTGCCGGCGCAGGTCGTCACGCGCCGCCCTCACTACGCCACGGTGAACCACGCCGGCGATGCCGCGCATATGATGCCGTGTGAGCAGGTGGCCTTCCATTTCGAGGCGCGCGACCTGCCCGCGCTGGGCTATACCACGTTCCGTTTCAATCCGAAGGGACGGTTTGCGCGCGGCGGCCTGGTGTGCGGCAGCAACGCCATGGAGAACGAGCACCTGCATGTGACGATCAATGACAATGGCACGCTGACGGTTTATCACAAAGCCTCCGGGACCCCGTTTGAAGGCCTGCACTACTTCGAGGACAGTGGCGAGGCGGGTCAGGCGTGGATGCATGTCGAGCCCGGCGCGGACAAGGTCGTCTCAAGCCGCGGATTCCCGGTGTCCATTTCGCTTGAAGAGGATGGTCCGCTCCTCGCCCGCTACCGCATCGAGCACCAGCTGAAAGTTCCCGCGAGCCTCGACAACGCCGGCAGCAACGCGTGGGAGCGCCTGGACGGTTTTGATAATGCCGCGCGCCGCAGCACGGAGACCACGGACCTGGTCATCACTGCTGTTGTGACCCTGCGAAAGGGCGCCCGGTCCGTTGACGTGCGGACCTGTTTTCACAATTCGGCGGAGAACCATCGGCTTCGGGTGGTATTTCCGACGCATCTACGCCGCGCAAAGAGCTGTTGGGCGGAAAGCGCCTTTGACGTGGTCGAACGGCCCATTGTGCCGGGGCCGGGGCATCCCTGGCATGGCATTGGGAAACGGACCTTCCCCATGCAGCGGTTCATTGACGTGAGCGACGGGAAGGCGGGCCTCGCGATCATCAACGACGGGCTTCGGGAATATGAAGTCACGCCCGATGCGGAGCGCGCCATCGCCGTGACCCTTCTGCGGGCGTTCGAAGTGTCGATCTGCACGTCGGCGGCGGGATGGGATGTCCGGCCCAACATGAAACTGTCGCAAAGCCCCGGTGATCACGAGTACCGGTATCTGATCTATCCGCACGCGGGGCGCTGGGACGAGGCGGAGGTGCTTGCGGAGTGTGAATGTCTCACGGCGCCCGTCAAACTCGCCCAGGCGGGACCGCACGGCGGTGGTACGTTGCCGAAACGCATGAGTTTTGTCGAGGTTCTGCCCTCCAGCCTGGTGTTGAGCGCCATGAAACGTTCGGATTGCGGCAATACGCTCCTGCTCCGGCTCTTCAACCCCACGGGAAAAGCGGTTACAGGCGCGCTCAAGTTTTTTAGACCGGTCCGGGCCGCGGAGCGTGTCAGCCTGGAAGAGACGCCTGTGCGGAAGCTCAGACCAAAGGGAAAGCGTCTGACCCTGCGTGTGGGCAGCCGGAAGATCGTGACGCTGAAAGTAACCCTGTGATGCCGCGTTCGAGCGGGGACACGTTGTCGCGCCG
>DDYW01000013.1:0-19384 GCA_002348185.1 Candidatus Hydrogenedentes bacterium UBA2224
CTCTCTTACCCGGCGATTGGGGTTCTCTCGAGGCCTTGACCAAATCCCCCATCTCCCCTATACTTCCTTCTGTACAGATGAAGCTGGCGCGTGGGCACAGGGAAGCACGGTGAGAATCCGTCGCAGACGCGCTGCTGTAACCGGGGACGAACGCCGCGGCATGGCCACTGTCCGCCTTGGGCGGATGGGAAGGCGCGGCCAGTAGGACGAACCGGAAGCCAGAAGACCTGCCCACGAGCACACGATCCCATGCGGCAACTTCGCGGAAAGGGTTGCGCAGGAATGCCCGTTACGCTTCCTTCCTTTCCTTTCCCGATGCCATTCCCGGCAAGCCGCCGGTCTCGTGTGCGTCGCCACTGCCGCGGACGCATCCCGTCCCGCGAAAGGACCTCACGCGCTATGAGACCCGCTGCCCCCCACCCCGTGCCAGCCCCCCGTTCCGGATTCACCCTGATCGAACTCCTCGTCGTCATCGGCATTCTTGGCATTCTCGCCGCGATTCTCCTGCCGGCGTTGAGCAAGGCGCGCGCCCAGGCCCGCGGCGTCCAATGCGTCAACAACCTCCGGCAGCTCTACCTCGCCAATACCATGTACGCCAACGAGCACAACGGCTGCTACGTGCCCGCCGCCTTCGACATCAACAACTGGCTCCCCGGGGGCAACCTGCACCGCTGGCACGGCATCCGGCCGGCCGCCGACCAGCCCTTCGACTCGAGGAAAGGCCCCCTCGCCGAATACCTGGCCGACGGGCGCGTCAAGGAATGCCCCGAATTCACCGAGTTCCGCGACAGCGGCGACGCCGGTCTCGAAGCCTTTGAATCCGGCACCGGCGGATACGGCTACAACGCCTACTACATCGGCGGCGCATACTACCGCGTCGATTTCATGGTCGCCCCCGAATTCACCACCATGGATTCCCGGGTGTTCCGGCCCTCCGAAACCATCATGTTCGCCGACTGTGCCATGCCGAAAAACGGGGGGATCATCGTCGAATACGGGTTCGCTGAACCGCCCCACTTCGTCACCAGCGACCACCCCACCGGCAACCTCGACTGGGGACTCGCCACCCCCAGCCTGCATTTCCGACACAACGGACGCGTCAACGTCGTCTGGTGCGACGGCCACATCTCCAGCGAAGAGTTCGAGTGGACCGCCGGCAACATCTACGACGGCAACAACGCGCAACACGCCATCGGCTGGTTCGGGCCCGAAAACAATTACTATTTCGACTGTGGCGACAAGGAAGACTACGCGAGCGAAGAATGACGCCGCGGGCCCGGCAACGCAAGCGTCAGGCCTGCGGGGTGTCCTTCCCCTTCGGCCGGTACAGGTGCACGCTCTGTCCGAAAATCATGTCGGCCGATTCCATCACGGTCTCGCTCAGCGTGGGATGCGGATGAATGCTTAGCCCGATGTCCTCGGCCGTCGCGCCCATCTCGATCGCCAGCACGCCCTGCGAGATCAGCTCGCCCGCGCCCGTGCCCACGATCCCCACGCCAAGCACCTGGTCCGAGTCAGGATCCGTGATGAGCTTCGTCAGGCCGTCCGGCCGGCTCAGCGTGGTCGCGCGCCCCGAGGCGCCCCACGGAAACCGCGCCACCTTCACGGGACGCCCCTCGTTCCGCGCCTGCGTCTCCGTGATGCCGCACCACGCCAGCTCGGGATCCGTAAACACCACCGCGGGAATCGCGCGCGGCTCAAACACCGCGTTGTGCCCCGCGATAACCTCCGCCGCCACACGCCCTTCGTGCGACGCCTTATGCGCCAGCATCGGATTGCCCGCAAGGTCGCCGATCGCAAAGATCGACGGGACGTTCGTCCGCCGCTGCGCATCCACCTTCACGAATCCCCGGTCGTCCACTTCGACGTCCGTGGTGTTGAGGCCCAGCCCGCTCGAATTGGGGGTCCGGCCCACGCACGTCAGCACCTTCTCAAACGTCTCCTCGAATGCCTTCCCGTCCCCGCTCTTGAACGTCACGCGCAGGCCGTTCTTGACCTCTTTGACCTTCTCCACGCGCGTATTGAACAGCTTCTTGTGAAACAGTCCGCCCACGCGCTCCGCGAGGATCTTCCGCAGGTCTTCGTCCACCCCGGGAAGAAACGACGGCGTCATCTCGACCAGCGTCACCCGCGCACCCAGCGTCGCATACACGCTGCCCAGTTCCAGACCGATGTAGCCGCCCCCGACCACCAGAAGCGTTTTCGGGACCTCCTCGATCTCCAGCGCGGCCGTCGAATTCATCATCCGCGGCGATTCAATCAGCAGACTCGGAACCGAGGTCGGCCGCGAACCCGCCGCCAGAATCGACTGCTCGCACTCGATGAACTGTTCCTCGCCCGTATCCGCCGTCACCTTCAGCGTGGTCGCGTCCTGGTAGGCGGCCCGGCCGCGCAGAAACCGGATCTTGCGCGCTTTGGTGAGTTGGCCAAGCCCGCCCGTCAGTTTCTCGACCACCGCGTCCTTCTGCGCGCGCATCTTGTCGAGCTCGATCCGGGGCTTCTCGAAATAGATGCCCCAGTCCGCCGCCTCCTCGGCGTCTTTCAACACCTTCGCGCAATGGAGCAACGCCTTCGACGGAATACAACCCCGGTACAGGCAGACCCCGCCCGGGTTCTTCTCCAAATCGATCAGCGTCACCTCCAGGCCAAGGTCAGCGGCGGCAAACGCGGCGGCATACCCGCCCGGCCCGCCGCCTATCACAGCCACCTGGGTCTTCAGCGGTTTACTCATGGTTTCCATCCTGGTGGTGTTCGGTCCGCCTCACCGCGCCGCGCGCTAGACCTTCCGCGCGTAACGCTGAAACGCGTCCCAATAACCCCGGAGATCGCCGAAATCCGGCGCCGCGACCGGGGTGGTCTCGATCTCGAACTCCTCGCCCATGCTCTTCAGATCTTTCCCGTCGGCCAGCATCCACGCCGTGAGCGCCGCTCCGAACGCCGTGCCCTCCGCCTGGCTGGTCAGCGCGATCGTGTACTCCGGACACAAGGCCGCCAGCAGCTCGCAATACCGCGTGTTGTGCGCAAACCCGCCCTCGATGAACACCGACGCACCCGTCTCGCCGCCGCACCGCTCCAAAAGCTGCCGCGTCGCCAGCGCCAGGCTCAGGTTTAACGCCGCGTAATAGTCCTGCCCCAGATGCGTATACGGCGTGCCGCCCGCGGCCTCCAACGCCGCGTACAATTGCTCCGCGCCGTCCACGACCACCTTCGCGGGCACCCCCGGGAACGCGCTCGCCGCCGGCAGCACCCCCGGCACGATAAATATCCGGCGCTCGGCAATCACCCGTCTGACGTCCTCCACCGAGCTCTCGTCGTTCGCCTCCGTCAACGCCCCGAATCTCTCGTACTCCATCCCGCCGGGGAAGATCACGGTTTTCACGGGCCGGTTGAACGCGTCCAGGTTGCAGAACACCTGCGCGTCGATCTCCGCCTGCGTCAGCAGCGGCGTTGGCGACTGGCTCATCAACACGCACCACGTGCCCGTCGAATTCAGGATGAAATTCGTGTGACCTCTCGCCAGGTACGTCAAGAAATTCGCGTTCGAATCGTGGATGCCCAGCGTGACCTGGCAGTCCTCCGGCAGGTTGCACCGCTTCGCCAGTTCGGGTTTCACCTTCCCCAGCGCGTCCCACGGGCTGCCCATCGAGTTCGGGAACCGCGTGTGCGCTCCCATACGGATCGCCACCGGGCTCCAGGTCCCGTCGAAGAAGTTCCAGAGATAACTGTGGTTGCCGAGATAGGTGGGTTCCATCCCGTAATGGCCCGTCAGTTCATAGCCGAGATACGAATTGTAAAACAGGATCGTCTTGACCCGGTCCCACACTTCCGGCATCCGGCTGAACACGTAAAACAGCGCTTTCCCGCAGTTGGTAAAGCCCAAGTTGGGCGTGCAGGTGTCGTAATGAAGCGCCTTGGGATCGCCGAACGTATCGTAGAACTCCTCCTCGACCTCGGCGCCCTTCTCGCTCGTGTACGAAATCACCGGATACGCCAGCTTCCCGTCCTCGTCCAAGAGCGCCAGCGTGGCCCCATGCGCGCACACGGCGATGGCCCGGATGTCGTACGTCGCGCCCAGCCCCGCGAGCGCCTGCTCAAACCACGCCAGCAATTCTTCCGTAGGCTCGGTCTCCAGGCCGTCGCGCATTCGCACTTCAAAACTCGTGCGTTCTTCCGCCAAGGGCTGGAACCGGCGATCGTACAGCCGGATCTTCTTGTTCGTCTTGCCCACGTCGAGTACGGCCACAGCGCGTGTCTTCACAGCACATCCTCCCCCTGAATCACAGACCGGTCGGTACACTCGTATCCGGTGAGCATAGCAAGTCGGGCACGGGAACGGCTAGTCAGCTCCCCGCCGCCGCGCCAGATATGCCTGCGCGCGCAGCAGCCCGACGATGCTGAATACATCCTTGATCTCCCCCCGCTCCACCATCGTCACCGCGTCGCCAAGCGGCACCCGCCGGATCTCAAGCACTTCCGTGCCCTCCGGAGACGCTTGGGTCGCCTCGAGGTCCTCCGCCAGATACAACAGACCCCGTTCCGCGGAGATGCAGTTGCTGAAGTGAATCTCGCCGCCCAGAGGCGTCCACGCCGCGGCGCGCAACCCCGCCTCTTCCTGCAGCTCCCGCTGAATGCACGCCAGCGCCGCTTCGCCCGGTTCCGTGCCCCCTTCCACGATCTCCCACGAATACTCGCGGGTCGGGTACCGGTACTGCCCCACCAGGTACACCTCGTGGTCCGGCGTCAGCGCAACTACCCCCACGGCCACCCGGGTCTCGATGTAGCTGTAGATGCCGTCGGCCCCGTCCGGACGCACCACCCGATCCTCAATCACCCGCAACCACGGGGTTTCGTACACCAGGCGGCTCGACCGGAGCTTCCACGGATTCCGCGTGTGCACGCCCTCAGCCCTCGAGAAAAACCAGGAACGGGTTCTCGATGGCCTCGCACACCCACCGCAGAAACCGCGCTCCATCCGCGCCGTCGATCACCCGGTGATCGTACGACAGGCTCAGCGGCAGCATCGTCCGCGGCTGGAATTCTCCATTGATATACACCGGTTCGACCGCGTTGCGCGACACCCCGAGGATCGCCACCTCCGGCTCGTTCACAATCGGCGTGAACCCCGTGCCGCCAATGCCTCCAAGGTTCGAGATCGTGAAACACCCGCCCTGCATCTCGTCCAGCGTCGTCTTCTTCGTCCGAGCGCGTTCCGCCAACTGGGTCAGTTCCACGCACACCTGCGTCAGATTCTTCGTGTCGACGTCGCGCAACACCGGCACCAGCAGGCCCCGGTCCGTGTCGACGGCGATCCCGATGTGACAATACTGTTTGTAGATGATCTCATCGCGCGCGAAATCCAGCGTGCTGTTGAACTGCGGGAATTTCCGAAGCGCGGCCGCCGCCACCTTGGCCAGGATCGCCGTGACCGTAAGCTTCCCGCCCGCCGCCTCGACCTGCTTCCCGTACCGTTTCCGCAGGTCCTCGAGCCCCGTCACGTCCGCCTTGTCGAATTGCGTCACGTGCGGAATCTGCGACCACGCATGCCCCAGACGCTCCGCGGTCCGGCGCCGCACCGTGCTCATGGCGCGCCGTTCAATCTCCCCCCACCGCGCAAAATCGGGCAACGGGAGTTCCGCTGGGGCGCCCGCCGCCGCCCGCGGAGGCGTCACGCCGCCCGCGTCCACGTTCATCCGCCGTGCGTAGGCCTTCACGTCTTCCGGAGTGATCCGGCCGCCCTTGCCCGTGCCCGGCACCTGGTTGACATCCAACCCGATCTCGCGCGCGAGCCGCCGCACGCTCGGAGACGCCGCCACGGCCGCCGCGCCCGCGTGCCGCTCGACGGCTTCCGGCGGCTCCGCATCCTCAGGCGACGCGGTTTCGGTTCCGGCCGGCGCCTCCTCGACCGCTTCCTCTTCCACTTCCACGGCCACCGGTTCGGGCGCCGTGGCCCGGGGCGCGGGCACCGGAGCCGGCGCTGCCGTTGCAGACGGTTTTACGTCCGGCGCGGGAGCTTTCGTCGCCTTCGCCGCCGCGGGCGCCGCCTGGGATGCCGCCCCGCCCGCCTCGACCACCAGGACAACCGCCCCGACCTTGACGTCCTGCCCCTCTTTCACCCGGATTTCCTTGACCGTGCCGCTCACGCTGGATGGCACCTCGAGTGCCGCTTTGTCGGTCTCCACTTCGATCACCGGCTGATCCTGCGCAATCGTGTCCCCCACCGACACCATCACACGGGTGACCTTTCCGGATTCGATGTTCTCGCCAAGCTCGGGGAGTCTGAATTCCGTAGCCATCGTTTTGTCCTTCTCGCAACTTCCGCGATTTACTGCCCAATTCCGCCTGAAACCCGAGCGCCGAGCCGCCGCGCATCATGCCCGCAGCGGGTCCAGCTTCTCGGGATTGATGTCGAGCTTCCGGATGGCCTTTTTCAGGGCGTCGTCCTTCACCTTCCCCTCGCGGGCCAGACCCGTCAACGCCGCCAGCGCGATGTACCGCGCGTCCACCTCGAAGAAATCGCGCAGCGCCTCCCGCGACTCGCTCCGGCCAAACCCGTCCGTCCCCAGCGACAGCATCGTCTGCGGCACCCACCGCGACACGCCGTCCGACAACAGTTTGATGTAGTCCGAAACCGCCACCACCACCCCCGGCGCGTTCTGGAGGCACTGGGTCACGTAGGGCGTCTTCGGCTTCTTGCCCGGGTTCAGGAGGTTCCACCGCTCCGCGTCCAGCGCATCGCGCCGCAGTTCCTTGTAACTCGTCACGCTCCACACGTCCGCCGCCACGCCGAAATCCCGCTCGAGGATCTCCTGCGCCTTCACGGCTTCATTCAGGAGCGCGCCGCTGCCCAGCAACTGCGCATGGAGTTTGCTCCCCCCGCGCTTCTCCGATGCCTTGAACGTGTACATGCCCTTGAGAATCCCCTCGCGCACGCCCTCCGGCATCGGCGACATCGGGTAATTCTCGTTCTCTACCGTCAGGTAGTAAAACACGCTCTCCTGCGCCTCATACATCCGCCGGATCCCTTCGCGGACAATCACCGCCAGCTCGTAGGCCTGCGCCGCGTCATACGCGAGCAGATTCGGCACCGGCTGCGCCAGAATGTGACTGTTCCCATCCTGGTGCTGCAACCCTTCGCCGTTCAGCGTCGTCCGCCCCGCGGTGCCCCCCACCAGGAAGCCGCGCGTCCGCAGGTCCGCCGCCGCCCAGATGAGGTCGCCAATCCGCTGGAACCCAAACATCGAGTAATAAATAAAGAACGGAATCATGTTGAGGCCGTGCGTCGCATAGGCCGTGCCCGCGCTGATAAACGACGACATCGAGCCCGCTTCCGTAATCCCCTCCTCCAGAATCTGCCCGTCCTTCGCCTCCTTGTAATACAACAGGCTCGCCGAGTCCACCGGCTCGTACAACTGGCCCGTGTGCGCGTAAATGCCGATCTCCCGGAACAGCGATTCCAGACCGAAGGTCCGCGCCTCGTCCGGCACGATGGGCACAATGTACCGGCCAAACCGCTTGTCGCGAAGCAGTTTCGTCAGGATCCGCACAAACGCCATCGCCGTCGATACGGGGCGCCCGTCCGTCCCCTTGTAAAACTCCTCGAACAGGCTCTCCTCCGGCGGCGCCAGGGGCGCCACTTTCACCTCGCGGCACGGCAGATACCCTCCGAGATGCTCCCGCCGTTCACGGAGATATACCATCTCGGGACTGTCCTCCGGCGGACGGTAGAACGGCGCCAGCGCCACCTCTTCGTCCGAAATCGGAATCCCGAACCGTGTCCGGAACTCCCGCAATTCGTCCTCGTTCAGCTTCTTCTGCTGATGGGTGATGTTCTTCCCTTCGCCGCTTTCCCCCAGCCCGTAGCCCTTCACGGTCTTGGCCAGAATCACCGTTGGCGCACCCGTATGGTTCACCGCTGCGTGATAGGCGGCATACACCTTTTGCGGGTCGTGGCCGCCCCGGTTCAGCCGCCGGATCTGCTCCTCCGTATAGCTCTCCACGAGTTTCAACAGCCGCGGATCTTTCCCGAAAAACCGTTCGCGGATGTACTCGCCCGACTCCACCACGTATTTCTGGTATTCCCCGTCGACGATCTCGCCCATCCGCTCGACCAGCAACCCGTACTTGTCCTTCGCCAGCAGCGGGTCCCAGTCCGAACCCCAAATCACCTTGATCACGTTCCAGCCCGAACCCCGGAAAATCGCCTCCAACTCCTGGATGATCTTGCCGTTGCCCCGCACCGGCCCGTCCAGCCGCTGAAGATTGCAGTTGATCACGAACACCAGGTTGTCGAGCTTTTCCCGCGCCGCCAGCGAGATCGCGCCCAGCGTCTCCGGCTCGTCGCATTCCCCGTCGCCCAGAAACGCCCACACCCGGCCCGTGTTCTCCTTCAGGCCGCGATCTTCCAGGTACCGGTTGAACCGCGCCTGGTAGATCGACATGATCGGGCCCAGCCCCATCGAGACCGTCGGAAACTGCCAGAAGTCCGGCATCAGCCACGGGTGCGGATACGACGACAGTCCCCCGCCCTCCGCCAGTTCCCGCCGGAAATTGTTCAGTTGCGCCGCGCTCAGCCGCCCTTCCAGAAAGGCCCGCGCATACATCCCCGGCGCCGCATGACCCTGGAAATACACCTGGTCACCGCTCCGCTCCGGCGTATCCGGACCGTGAAAGAAATGATTGAACCCCACCTCATACAACGTCGCCGCCGACGCATACGTCGAGATGTGCCCCCCGATGCCCGATTCCAACCGGTTCGCGCGCACGACCATGGCCATCGCGTTCCACCGGATCAGGCTCTTGATGCGCCGTTCAATCTCCCGCTTGCCCGGATACACCGGCTGCTGCTCGACATGAATCGTGTTGATGTACGGCGTGTTCGCACTGAACGGAAGCTTGATCCCCGCTTCCTCGGCCCGAATCTGCAGGTGCTGCAGCAAGTGCAGAACACGCTCCGGTCCGCCGTTCTCAATCACAAAATCCAGCGATTCGAGCCATTCCCGCGTTTCAACGTCCACTGTTTCGTTCGGCTGGTGTCCGCTCTTCATGGGTTCCATTACAACCTGCTTCCTCAAATAGACGCTGCCTCACGGCATCCCAATACCCTTCCCGTGTCCCGCGTGCCCCTGAAACCAACCACGCCGCGCCCAGCGCGTTCTCAAGCGTACCGGTGGCCCGGGGCCCACCATCCACGACGTGCCCGAGCCTCATCGCGTCATGATTGTAAGTCCATGTAACCCAACGATCAAAGTCCCGGCCAAATTCCCACCGGCACACGCCCCGCCGCCGTCCGTCCCCGCACCTTGCATCCCCCGCCCCGTATCCGTACGATCGGGCCCAACAGCAGGCGTACAAAGGAACCCATGACACCGCCCATGGCCACGGACCCCCAGCCCCGCCCGGAATCCTTGCGCGAACGCCGCATCGCCCTCGAACGCGAGCGCGAGGCCGTCATGGCCCGCCGCGCCCGAAAAGACCTCTACCACAACGGCCTGCTCTACCCCGAATTCTGGCTCGAAAAACTCGTGAACCTCACCGGACTCCGCGCCCGAGGCGAACAAAACGCCCGCAACTTCCAGCTCCGCGAACTCACCCTCGCCTTCGAAAACCTCCCCCCGGCCTTTGACGGATTCCGCATCCTGCACCTCAGCGATATGCATTTCCGCGAAGAAGACCCCGCTTTCGTCCAAGAGCTGTGCGCATTCCTCGCGCCCGTCCAGGCCGATTTCTGCGCGTTCACCGGCGACTACCGGTATGCCTTCACCGGACCCTGCGAGCACGTCTTCGACGGCATGCAGCGCCTTCTCCACACCCTCACCCCCCGCTGCGGCTGCGCCGCCGTCCTGGGCAATCACGACCTCGCCGCCTTCGTGCGCCCGTTCCGCGACATGGGGCTCCCCGTCCTCATGAACGAGCATTACGCCCTGGAACGGCACGCAGACCGCGTCTGGGTCGCCGGCGTGGACGACCCCCACCGCTATCGCTGCGACGATCTCCCCCGCGCCGCCCGCGGCATTCCCGCCGGCGGCTTCACTCTCCTGCTCGCCCACACCCCCGAACTCGCTCACATCGCCCCGGACCACGGCGTCGACCTCTATCTTTGCGGTCACACCCACGCCGGGCAGGTCTGCCTCCCCGGAGGCCGGCCCATCCTCCTCAACGCGCGCGCTTCCCGGAAATACTGCGCCGGCCTATGGCAAAACGGCCGCACCCGCGGATACACCACCGCCGGACTCGGCACCACCGACGTGCCTGTCCGGTTTCATTGCCCCCCCGAAGCCACCCTCATCCGGCTCCACCGCGGCCCCACCACGAAAACCCGGGACTGACTCACGCGGGCCGCGCCCGCCCGGCATGCTTGAGGCGAGGGTGCCGGTCCCACACCAGATGGAAAACCAGAAGGGTTCTGACCCGCTACGGCGTACGCAACGGCCGCCCCGCGTGCCGGATATTGGGCCGCCAGGGCGTCACCCGCGCCTTGCCGTGCTCCTTCGACGAATACATCGCCTCGTCCGCGCGGCGGCACAGCACATCGAACTGATTGCCATCGCGCGGCGCCTCCACCACCCCCGCGCTGAACGATATCCGCAACTGGGCGTGTTTCTCCGACAGGTACTGAAACCGCCGCTGCATGCGCTCGATCACCGGCACCGCGTTCGCCTCGTCGGTTTGCGGGAAAAACAGCACGAACTCCTCTCCGCCGTACCGCGTCACGATGTCCACACTGCGGGTGCTTTCCCGCAACACCTCCGCCAGCAAGACCAGCGCGCGGTCGCCCGCCGCATGTCCCAGCGTATCATTCACCGCCTTGAACTCGTCAATGTCCAGAAACACCAGCGTGCCAATCGACGGATACCGCTGGATGCGCTCCAGCTCCCGCCGGATCTCCCGCTCGCCCGCCTGACGGTTGAAAAGCTGCGTCAGCGGGTCCAGTTGCGCCGCCTTCGCCAGCGCCGCCCGCCGCGACAGCACCGCTTCCACCCGCGCGACCAGCACCTCGGGATTGAACGGCTTCGTGATGTACTCGTCCACCCCGTACCGGAGCCCCCGGATCTCGTCTTCCGGAAGCGATTTCGCCGACAGAAAAATGAACCCCGTGTCCCGCAATTTCGCTTGCGACTGAACCGCCTCCCGCAACGCAAACCCGTTCATCTCCGGCATCATGATGTCGCAGATGATGATGTCCACCACGCGATGCTCCAGCAGTTTCAGCGCCTCCGCACCGTTCGCCGCCGCGTGCGCCCGGTACCCTGCGTCCTCCAGGTTAAAGACGACCAGTTCACGCGTATGCGCGTCATCTTCCACCACCAGCGCCGAATACTGCCGTTCCATATGAGACATGGCCGTCTCCCTGCCTGCTATTCCGATGCGGCGTCCAGGTCTGCCGGCACAAACACCCGGAACGTCGACCCCTGCCCCGGCTCGCTCTGGACCTCCACACGGCCGTCATGAAGCCGCACCATCTCGCGCACGATAAACAATCCCAGCCCCGTGCCCGGAATTACCTCGCCGTCCCGGTGCACCCGGTAAAACCGGTCAAAGATCTTCCCTTGTGCCTCGTTCGGGATCCCCACGCCGTTGTCCGCCACCTCGATGACCACGCTCGCGCCCTGCCCGAAAATGCGGCCGCGAACCCAGCCCCCCTCCGGCGTGAACTTGATGGCGTTCTCCACCAGATTGTGCAGCACCGTGTGCAGGCGTTTCGCGTCGCCATGCACCCGGGGCAACGGGTTCTCGGTATGAATCGTAAGGCGCAGCTTTTTCCCTTCCGCCACATGGCTCAACGTCGCCACCACGCACTGGGCCAGTTCGTCCAGGAGCACGGGGCCCCGCGCAAGCATCACGTTGCCCGACTCGATCCGTGCGATCAGCAGCAGCTCCTCGATCAGCATGATGAGCCGGTCTGCCTCTTCGTCCATGATGGTCAGGAACCGCTCGCGCAATTCCGGTTTCACGTTCGGCTTGCCGAGAAGCGTCTTCACAAACCCCTTGATCGACGTCATCGGCGTCCGGAGCTCATGCGATACCGCCGCCACAAAATCCGACTTCATCTGGTCGATTTCGAGCTCACGGGTCACGTCCTGGAAGATCGCCACGTGCCACGTCTCGCCCGCGCCCATGTTGTGAATGCACGACCGCGTCGCCCAGCAGATCCGCGGCTCACGATGCCCCAGAATGACCCGTTCCTTTGCGAAATCCCGCTTGTCCGCCCCCGTCCTCCGCCACACCGCCCGAAACGCCTTGTCCGGCATCAGCGCTAGAAAATCGTTCCCCGAGCACGTCTCGGGCTCCAGCCCAAGCAACGCTCCCATCGCCGGATTCATCATCACCACGCGCGTGCGGCTGTCCGTCACCACCACCCCTTCGCCCATGCTGTTCAGGATCGTCTCCAGACGGTTGCGTTCCTGGGTCAGGATCAGCGCTTTCGCCCGGTTGTCGGCCTCGGCCCCCCGCCGCGCGATCGCCTCCCCCAGGGTGCGCGCCACCGCGTCAAGCAGTTGCCGCTCCTCCGGCAGAAACGGCCCATCCTCGCCCGAGTGACGGCAATCCCGCGTGTAAAACACCTGCACCATCCCGCGCGCCGCCCCCTCCGCCATGATGACCGCCGATTGACCCCATCGCGTCATTTCGAATGGCTGGCTCACGTATTCCTCGCCGTCCAGCACGATCCGGCCGCGGGCGGATTCAGGGTAGCGCCAGGCCCCGGGCAACAGACGCACCACGTCCCGGCAGATTTCCTGCGCCGTCTCGCGCACGCAAATCGCTTCCGCCAGACCGTAAACGCACATCAGTTCCTTCTGCTGTCGCTGATGTTCCTCCCGAATCCGCGCCAGTTCCCGCGTCATGTCTTCATACGACGAGATGTCCTGGGCGTAAACCTGACCTGCGCCGTGGCCCGGATGGCCGATCAGGGTCAACTGCCACCGGCGGCCCCCAATCCTGGCGCAGAATACCCGCTCCCCCCCCGAAGCAATGCAGTCCCGCACATCCAGCCGGCCGGCATCCGGCAGCACCTCGCTCAACGGTCCCGGCGTCTCCGGCGAAAGCCCGAACGCGGCCTGCGCGGCCGCGTTTGCCCGCACAATGCTCCCGGACCGATCAACCTGAAGCACCGGAAAGGGATTTGACGCATCGAACGGCGCACCACGGCCCGACGTCCGTTCGGACATCTCGTGAAGCGTGCCTGTCGCCCGATGCCGCATCATAGCTGGTTCCGCTCCTTCGTCCACCGCGGTTGAACAGACCCTACCCCCGGCGCGAGCAAACGCCCTCATCATGAATTCTACCAGCAGCGGCCGGTGGATGCAGAATACCCGCCGGACCGCGACCCGGCCGCCCATACTAAACCATTGACAAAAATAAACTTACCACACCCCCCGGCTAACGGTTCTCGCGGCAGCCCATCGCCCGTGCAACCTCGTCCGGCGTCCTCCCCGGCCCCAGATCGCGCACGCCGTACGCGCTCTCGGGCGACGCCTTCCGGCCCAGCTCGGCAAAGTACTGGTTCCGCTCCCGCGGCGACGCGAAATGCTGTTTCGCCCACTCGCTCAGGTACCCCATCCCGCCCGCGCGTTCCAACACGGTATGGGCATACAGGATCAGCGCCCCGTTCACGAAGGCCTCCCGTAACGGCGCCATCTCGGGCACGTCAAACTCATCCACAAACTTCTGCCCGTGCGCGTTCATCTCGGTGCCCGCCAGCACCGGCAGCCCGTGCGCCTCCGCAATCGCGACGATCTCGTGCAGTTTCTCCACCTTGGCCCGCTTCTCGTCGGGGCGTTTCACATTCCAGTTGCGGTCAGGAATGATGTTCAGCGCCGCCGCCCCCGCGCCAAGTTGCAGGTCAAGCAATTCCTGGATCGCCTGCTCGCCCGCCGTGAGCCCATTCAGCCAGGTCACCGTGGGAATCGCCCCCGCGTCCAGGATCAGGCGGTTCACCTCGTCCAGCCGCGGAAAATCCGGGCCTTCGGGCTTCACATAACCCACGCCGCCCTGTTTCATCAGCTTCGACCGGATCAGCCCCTGAAACCCCGGCGAATCGGCGAAAAGCCGCTCCAGGACCTCCGGCGCCTGACCCAGCTTCTCCGCCCAGAACGACGCGCGCGCGCCCGGCTCCGGAAACAGCTCCGCGCCCTTCTGTTCATACGCCATACACACGTGCCGCTCCGTCGCATTGCCGTTCGGCGTCAACGGCAGCACGTCCCGCTCGTAATCAAGGGTCACGGGCGCAACGCACGGGTTCACCCGGTCAACGATGGCCCGCGTCCGCTGGCCCGCCGTCACGCGCAAGCGATCCAGGATGTCCCTGTGCCGGACGTCCCCCGACACGAACCCCGAACCCATGTAGTACGTGATCCCCGGCTCGCCGGGCGAGTTGATTTCCCGGGTATCGAACTCCGGCAGGAAGACCCGCGTCTCCAGGCCCGCGCAGCCTCGAAGCCCCACCACCTGGCACGCCGCCAGAAACTCGTCCACGGCGTCCAGCACGTCAAAGTCCACCACCCCCGCCACAAGCAGCCCCTCGCAACGGGCCTTCCACGCAAAATACGAGGGCGAATAGCCGTATCCGTTAAACGAAAAGAACGTGTGGGCGTGCACATTCACCACCAGCCGCGGTTTCGGCAACGGGATCCGCCCTTCCCGCACCAGGCCGATCAGCCCCTCCAGGGCCTCCGCCCGCATCCCGGCATCAAAATCGTTCAGTTGCTGTTCCAGTAACGCGCGCGTATCCGGCATGACCATCCCCCATTCCATAAGAAACAACGCTGACCCATTCCCGTACGATGGTACCGGATTGATCCGGACCAATAAAGGTCTCCCGTTGCGGCGGTCTCAGCCCGCCACGTCGTAGCCCAGGCTCCGTATCACCTGGCTCAGCGCCGCCGGGTCCAGGTGTTCTCCGTGCACTGTGGCGCGGCCCGTCGCCAGGTCCACCTCCGCGCTTGTTACCCCCGGCGCGCCTCGCAGACCCCGCGCTACCGACTTCGAACAATGCTCGCAGGTCATGCCTTCAATCTGCAAAACCACGGCGCCCTCGCCCGGGCCGGATTCAACGGCCCCGGCAGGCGTTTCGTGCGCGGCCGCGCCCGTTTTCCGGCGCCATTCACCCCACAGACTCGACACGATCATCCCAATAAGCACCACCGCCGAAAGGTGCTGCCACCACGAAATCCCCATCTCATGCGCCATGTGATGCGCGGGCATCCCCAACTCGCCCAGCAGCCAGATCGTCCCGTCCAGCGCAAAGCCCGCCGCCAGGCTGCCCACCGCCACCGTGACCAGGTAGACCACCGCCGTGCGCTTTCCCAACACCTTAAACACCGTCGCAAGTGTCGCCGCGTTTGTCGCCGGACCCGCGATCAGAAACACCAGCGCCGCGCCGGGCGATACGCCCAGATGCATGAAACCCAGCGCCAGCGGAATAGACGCCGTAGCGCACACGTAGAGCGGAATGCCCACCACCATCATCAGTATCATCGCCAGCAACCCGCCCCCCAGATATTCCACAAAAAGCCCCGGGGGCACCAGCGCCGCAATCAGACCCGCCACCAGAACGCCCACCGCCAGCGCCTTCCCGATATCCCCGGGAAGCGTCACAAATGCATAGCGAAGACCGCGTTTCCAGCGCGGCTCCGTGTCCTTCTCCGCGCAACAACTGTCCGTGCAGGCGCCGCCCCGAGGCCCACCCTTGTCGTCCGGAGCGCGATGGGCGTCCGGCTCCACAATCGAGACCACGGCGCCGCCGGCCAGCCCCGTGACAAACGCCGCCAGCGCGCGGAATATCGCAAACACCGGGCCCATCATCCCCCACGTCGCAACAATCGAGTCCACACCCGTCTGTGGCGTGGCCAGCAAAAACCCCGTCGTCGCGCCCCGAGACGCCCCGTGATTGCGAATCGACGCCGCCACCGGGATCACGCTGCACGAACACAACGGCAGCGGAATTCCCAGCACGACCGCCTTCAGGATCGGCAGCAGGCCCCGGCCGCCCAGATGACGTTCCACCCACTCGGGCGACAGAAACACCGCCACCATGCCCGCCATGAAGAAACCAAAGAGCAGGTACGGCGCCATCTCGGCCGCGACCGACCACGTCTCCGCAACGATCTCCATCACGTATTCCGCAACGGCCATGACTTCACCTCAATCCTCGCGCTACCGGCCCATCGGCCGCCCACGGCCCGCAATCGGCCCGGCGCATAAAAGCGCGAATCTTAGTATAAACAGGCGTGACCCCCCGCTTATTCGCAACCGGGAACTGACGCCGCAGACTCGCGAAAACACCGGAAGCATCGACAACTGCGTTATCCCATCAAACCTGCGAAACGCGGAGGCCAAAAATGGAGGGAGCGGCGGGCGTGAGCCCGCCGCTCAGTGCGGGGAGTGTCTGGAAACTCTGGTCCGTGTTTCTTGGCGCAAGAGGGTCACGGCTATGAGCGTAACTCGCTGAAACCATTGGGCTGCGGTCTGTTGGCTTCAGACTACTCAAAGGGTGCGAATCGTATGGGCCGGGGCTGCGGAACTGACTTCACGGTGCGATGAAGTCGGTGGCCCGATTCGCTGATTCAAGTTCCAGACACCGGCGTCAATTTACCACAACATATTGTGGCTGTCAACCCCCTTTATGAAAAAAATATGCCCCATAAGATGCACTTATGCGCCCCATAAAATGCGGTAATTTGAACGACACCCCACCACGCATGGGGTTCCCCGGATATTCAGTTGACACCGGTCTTCCTCGTCTGCCGAAATGCGCCTCCCACATCTGGTGGTTCGCGCCCGTCATCTCTCCGGACAGCTCCTCTCAACATACCCGTCCGCGCCGGAGCCCCCCGCGAATTGCGCCGAAACCCCGAACGCTGGTAAGATCATGACGGATAACAACAAACATGGAGTCTTAGCGCATGCCCCTGTTTACCTACCTGTGTGCGGAATGCGGCGTCGAAACCGAGCTCCTGGTGGGTTCCGCGGCCACCCGCCCCGCCTGCCCGTCGTGTGGCGGAAAGAACATGACACGCATGGCCAGCGCCTTTGCCCCGCAGAGCGCCAACGCGGCGGGCGACGCGGCGCCCCGGTGCCACTCGTGCCCGTCGGCGGGAGGCGCCTGTCCCTATCAACGCTGATCCCCAGGCTCAGCGCGGAGCGGCTGATGAGAGAACCTGACCCCGTAAACGACCCGCCCAATTCGTTGTGGAGCCATTTCAGGCGCGCCTTCCGCCGGCAGAATGCCCGCCGGCCCGTCAGCTTCTATCTCATGCTGGCGATCATCGTCGTCCTGTTGCTCGGCCTGCAGATGGCCCACTACCGGGGCGAACCGCGGCGGTTCGCGCTCGTCCTGTCGGCGATGTTCATCTTCTTTTTCATTGTTCTGTGGCGTGCGGCCGTCGATGCGATAGACATCCTCCGCCGAAGTTACCGCGAAGAGCGTGAACTGTTCCGCACTACCCTCGGAAATCCGGAATTCAACGAGACACTCGGCAAAGGCGTCGTGGACCATGGGCCGACGGCCCCTCCCGACGACGATGCGCCCGTTACGCCCGATGATTGAGCCCCCCGCCCGGATACTGGCCTTTGTTCCCAACTGGCTCGGCGACGTCGCCATGGCCACGCCCGCGCTTCGCGCGCTGGCGCGCCGGTTTCCTGACAGCCCCCTCATCGCCGTCGGCAGACGCAGCGCGTGCGAACTCCTCCACGGGCTTCCCTGGCTGCACGAAACCGTGCCCGTCCCCGCCCGGCCCGGCCCGCTCGACATGCTCGCGCTGCGCGGGAAGCTCGCCGGCCCGTCCGCCACCCTCGCCGTGGTCTTCCCCCATTCCTTCCGCGTTGCGCTGATGGCCCGTGCCGCCGGCGCGCGCACCCGCCTGGGGTATGCCCGCAACGGCCGCGCCTGGCTCCTCACCCACCGGGCCCTGCCCTATCGCGAACGTGGCGCCATCGCGCCCGTCTACATGGCGACCGAATACCTCGACCTCGTCGCGGCCGCCGGATGTGAAGACGATGGCGAAGGCCTCGAACTGGCCGCCGATGCCGCGACCCTCGCCCGGCTCCGTCCGCGCCTCGCCGACGACGGCCCCCTGGTCGCCGTGGCCCCCGGCGCGGCGTTCGGACCCAGCAAACGCTGGCCCGCCGAGCGCTATGCCGCCGTCATCGACGCCCTGCACAACGAAGCGCGCTGCCGCGTGGTCCTGCTGACCGGCCCGGGCGAGGAAAACACCCGCGACGCCGTCCTGGCCGCCGCCCGGCAGACTCCCATCATCGCCGATGACGGCAAACCCAGCATCGACACCCTGAAGGCCACGCTCGCCCTGGCCGACCTGCTGATCGGCAACGACAGCGGCCCGCGGCATGTGGCCATCGCGTTCAAAAAACCCGTGATCTGTATCATGGGACCCACGTCGCCGCGCTACTCCACCGGCCCCTGCGAAACCGGTGAGGTGCTCCGCGTGGACGTGGATTGCGGGCCCTGCCAGAAACCCGAATGTGAGACCGATTTCCGGTGCATGACCCGCATCGCCCCCGCCGCCGTCGTGGCGGCCGCCCTGCGCCATCTGCCCCCGGCCCGCGCCTGAACGGAGACCGCGGCAACCCCCGTTCCCCGCGCGATGCGTTACTCCACGCCGTCCAGCAGACGCAACAGATAGGCCCCGTACTCATTCTTGCGCATCGGCTCGGCCAGCACCCGCAACTGCTCCCGCCCGATAAACCCGGACCGGTACGCGATCTCCTCGATGCATGCGATTCGCAGCCCCTGCCGCTCCTGAACCGTCTGCACGAAGTTCGTGGCCTGCACCAGCGATTCGTGCGTCCCCGTGTCCAGCCATGCAAACCCGCGGCCCAGCAATTCCACCCGCAACCGGCCGCGCTCCAGATAGGCCAGGTTGACGTCCGTGATTTCCAGTTCGCCCCGCGGCGATGGCTTCAGCCCCTTCGCGATCCCGACCACCGCATTGTCGTAGAAGTACAGCCCCGGCACCGCATAGTGCGACTTGGGCCGCGCCGGCTTCTCTTCGATGCTCAGCACGTTCCACTGCGCGTCAAATTCCACCACGCCGTATCGCTCCGGATCGCGGACCGGATACCCGAAGATCAGCCCGCCCTCCCGGAGCTGCGCCCCGCGGCGTATCGACTCGACCAGGTTATGCCCGTAAAAAATATTGTCGCCCAGAATCATCGCCACCGCGTCGTCCCCGATAAACTCCGCTCCGAGGATAAACGCCTGGGCAAGCCCTTCGGGCCGGGGTTGCACCACATACGAAAACGACAACCCCAGCTGCGAGCCGTCCCCCAGCAGACGTCGAAACGACGGCATGTCTTCCGGCGTCGAGATGATCAGGATCTCCCGGATGCCCGCCAGCATCAACACCGAGAGCGGGTAGTAGATCATCGG
>DDYW01000013.1:19407-20695 GCA_002348185.1 Candidatus Hydrogenedentes bacterium UBA2224
CCCGCCAGGATGATTCCCTTCATGACCCTCTTCCCCCCTCACACCGCCGGCCGTTTACAGATGGTGCTTCGTCAGATGCGCCTGCAAATGCGCAAACGCCGTGTCCACGTCATCATACAGGTGAAACAGGTCCAGATCCTCCGGGCTGATGACCCCCCACCGCACCAGCGCCTCGAAATCCACCACCTCTTTCCAGAAATCCGACCCGTACAGGATCACGCAGCGGTTGTTCGGCGTCTTGCGGGTCTGCAGCAGCGTGATCAGCTCAAACAGCTCGTCAAACGTCCCGAACCCCCCGGGAAACGCCACGATCGCCCGCGAAAGATGCACAAACCAGAATTTCCGGATGAAGAAGTAGTGAAACTCGAACGCCAGCTCCGGCGTCTGGTATGGATTCGGGTTCTGCTCGTGCGGCAGGCTGATGTTCAGCCCGATCGATTCTCCCCCCGCGCGTTTCGCGCCCCGGTTGGCCGCTTCCATGATCCCCGGGCCGCCTCCCGAGCACACCACAAACCGGTCCCGCGGATTCGGCAGCGTCAGCGACCACCGCGTCAGGCGCTCCGACAACGCCGCCGCGTCCTCGTAATATCGCGACATGGCGTGAGCCCGCTGCGCCTGAAGGTACTCCCGCTGGAGCGTGTCGATGTCGCCACGCGCCTGTTCAAGCGCCTCCTTCGCCTTCGCATACCGCGCCGACGCCTCGCTCCCCGGCAAGGTGCGCGCCGAACCGAAAAACACCACCGTGTGCTGGATATTCATCCGGTCAAAACGCGTTTGCGGCTCGATAAACTCGCACAACACCCGAATCGTGCGCGCATCTGGACTGTTCAGAAACCCGAGATTCCTGTACGCCTTCTGGGGCCGCACCGGCTGGTCCGGCATCATGTCATCACGTTTCATAATCGATTTCCTGTTCCTCGTCGCGAAACACTTTTGTACACATTTTGCCTCCGCGCCGCAAGCCGCCCCACCCCGGGAAACCCGGCCACAGGAGAACCGCAGGTAAGAGACTGGCGACTGGCACAGCGCCGACGGCACACAACGGCGCGCCTGTTAACGGCTTTCCGGGAGTCGTGCGCCTCGGGATGGACCGGGCAAAACCTTGAGAGCGTGTGCCTCCGGAAAACGCCCGGCGCCCGGACGGGCGGGAGGTCAGAGTCCTGGGCAAGGATACGTCAGCGCTGCCGGCAGATCAAACGCTTCGCCCCACCGCGGATTCAAGGTAGATTACAGCCCCGCACATTCTTGCGCGCGGTCAGACGGCGTTGATGGTGGGGAGAGAAGAACC
>DDYW01000070.1:0-145 GCA_002348185.1 Candidatus Hydrogenedentes bacterium UBA2224
GCTCGCCGCCGGAGAGGGTGCCCGCGCGCTGCTCGTGGCGTTCCTTGAGGATGGGGAACAGGGTGTAAACGCGGTCCAGATCCTCCGCCAGGTGCGCCTTCTTCTCCCGGCCGTTCCGCGAGTAGGCGCCCAGCAGCAGGTTGTC
>DDYW01000070.1:225-41018 GCA_002348185.1 Candidatus Hydrogenedentes bacterium UBA2224
AGCAGCGTGGTCTTTCCCGCGCCGTTCGCCCCCACCAGCGCCACCACCTCGCCCTCGCTCACGTGGAGCGAGACGCCGTGGAGGACCTGGGTGCGGCCGTAGGCGGTGTTGATACTGACGATTCTTAGCATAGTGGCTAGTGGCTAGTGACTAGTGCCCGGTCCCCGGCGACTGGCGCCTCTGTCGCTAGCGTGCTCCTTGTTTTGCTCGCAACGATCGTCTCAAGCTGTTGAGCATCCGGCCGACTTCGTCAGCTTGAGCATAAAAACGTTGAACCTGCTGCTCATCAACGAACTGCAGTCTTCGAGCAATCTCAACCTGGGTATCCAATTCAGCGATCGAACCACATGAGATTGAAACATGCTGAATGAATTCAGGCGTATGCTGCCGTTCCGATCCTTCGGCGACATTTGACGGTACCGAAACCGCTGCTCGTCTCATTTGATTCGTTAACCCATACAGTTCCGACTTGGGAAAATGGTCAGTGAGCCGGTAACACTCGACCGCCAGGTTCACGCCCTTCTGCCAAACCAATAGATCACGATAACTCTTCACTTCCATTTTTATGCCTCCTGGATAAAGATGAGAACATTTTATCGCTCATTGCCCAGGAGAACAAGCTTTCGTATTGTTAAATTTTATCCAGTTACTGTGACCCAATACAGGTTCATCCGGCATACGAGAACTTACCAATCGACGAAGAACACTAGTACTCCGCCAGCTAGAATCTGCCGGAGTAGAGCATACACAAAACGGCTCAAGAGACCGGAAGAATCATGCTGGTCATCCACTAGTCACAAGCCACTGGTCACTAGCCACTTTCTCCCACCGGCTCCTCCCCGAGGTACGCCGCAATCACCCGCTCGTTCCGCTGCACTTCGGCGGGGGTGCCTTCGGCGATTTTTTCGCCGTGGTCGAGGACGACGACGCGGTCGGAGATGTCCATCACCAGGTCCATGTCGTGATCCACCAGGAAGATGGTGACGCCGGACTTGCGGATGCGGAAGATCAGCTCGACCAGCTCCTTCTTCTCGCGGGTGGAGAGGCCGGAGGCGGCTTCGTCGAGGAGCAGCAGCGACGGCTCGGTGGCCAGCGCGCGGGCGATCTCCAGCAGGCGCTGGCGGCCGAAGGGCAGGTCGCCGGAATCTTCATGGGCGACATCGGCCAGCCCGACCATCTCCAGGTAGGTGAGGGCGTCGTTGGCCGTCTTGCGCTCATGTCGGTTGGTGCCGCCCAGGCGGGTGGCGGCGGTGAACAGGTTGCCGCGGCTGCGCAGGTGGCGGCCGACCATCACGTTTTCCAGCACCGTCATATTGGTGAACAGCTCGACTTGCTGGAAGGTGCGCGCGATGCCGCGGGCGGCAATTACGTGCGGCGGCAGGTGGTGGATCGGCTTGCCGGCCAGGCGAATCCAGCCGCTGGTGGGCGGGAAGACGCCGGAGATCATGTTGAGCATGGTGGTCTTGCCGGCGCCGTTGGGGCCGATGAGCGCGGTGATCTCTCCGGTCCGCACGGTGAAGCTGGCGTCGCTCACCGCCACCAGCCCGCCGAAAATCTTGCTCACGTTGCCGGCTTCCAGGAGGGTACTCATACGCGCGCCACCTCCTTCGGTTTTTCCTGCGGGGCGGGCGCCGGGCGCCGGCGTTTGACCCAGCGCAGCACCAGGTCGCGCACGCCCACCGTCAACCCGGCGGGAAGGAAGAGCATCACCAGCACGAGGATGAGGCCGTGGGCGATGACATCGAATTCCTTGAACACCGGCACCGCCTCGCCCAGGCTGCGCAGCCATTCCACCAGCATGGTGATGGTGGCGGCGCCCACCGCCGCGCCCCACACGCTGGCCATGCCGCCGATCACCACCATCACCACCAGCTCGACGGAGACGATGAAACCGAAGACGGAGGGACTGATGAAGTTCACCACGTGGGCGTAGAGGCTGCCGGCGAGGGCGGCGTAGGCCGCGGAGAGCACGAAGACCATCACCTTGTAGCGCGAGACATCCACCCCCATGGTGGCAGCGGCGTTCTCGCTGCTGTGCAAGGCGCGCAGGGCGCGGCCCACGCGCGAGCGCACGATGTTGGCGGAGACCAGCAGCAGCAGGATGGCGGTGACCCACGTCAGGAAGAAGCGCTTGACATCATTGTCGAAGACCAGGCTGCCGATGGCCAGCTTGGGGATCTTCTCGACGCCCGAGGTGCCGAGGGTGAGGCCGTCCCAGTGGACCAGCACGATGAAGACGATCCAGCCGAAGCCCAGCGTGGCCATCGCCAGGTAGTGGCCATGCAGCCGCAGGCAGGGCACGCCCACCAGGTAGGCGATGATGCAGGTGATGAGGATGCCGGCGGGCATGGCCAGCCACGGCGAGACGCCATACTGGGTGGTGAGGATGGCGGTGGTATACGCGCCGATGCCGTAGAACGCGGCGTGGCCCAGCGAGACCTGGCCGGCGTAGCCCATCAGCAGGTTGAGGCCGACGGCGAGGATGGTGTTGATGGCCATGAACGCCAGCACACCCAGCCAGTAATTGCTCTTCACGAAGAGCGGGGTGAGGGCCACCGCGATGAGGCCGACCACCGCCCAGAGCAGCGTGGAGGTGAAGAAGTTCGCTTTCATTGGGCCGCCGCCTTTCGATACCGCTTGATGAGCGCGGGCAGCCCGTGGGGGCTGATGATCAGCACCACCAGCAGGACAATGAACGCGAAGGCATCCTTGTAGTCCGAGGAGATGTAGCCGGCGGCCAGGCTCTCCATGACGCCCAGCAGCAGCCCGGCGATCACCGAGCCGGTGAAATTGCCCAGCCCGCCCACGATCGCCGCCGCGAAGCCCTTCAAGCCCATCATGGTGCCCATGTTGTAGTAGCCGCAACTGATGGGGGCGATGGCCGCTCCCGCCAGCGCGCCCAGCGCGGCGGAGAGGGCGAAGGCGCCGATGACCATGCGCGGCACGTTGATGCCCATCAGCCGCGCGCCATGCCGGTTGACCGACACCGCGCGCATCGCCTTGCCGATGATGGTGCCGTTGAAGAAGAGGGTCAGCAGCAGCACCATGGCCAGCGTCAGCCCCATCACCCAGAACTTCTGGTATTCCATCGCCACCGGATAGGGGGTGTTCGGCAACTGCCAGAGCAGCGCGCCGCTGGCCAGGCCATCCACGCTGACGGCGTCCTTGCCCCAGAGCTGGCTGGCGATGCCCTGGAAGAGCATGGAGGCGCCGACCGTGACGATGATCTGCGAGGGGACCGAGGCCTCCTTGCCGGAGCGAATTTTGCCGAGGATGACGCCGATGAGCAGGTAGATGGCCACTCCCAGCAGCGCAAAGGTGACGACCGCCAGTCCGATGAAGGCGGGGAGGGGCATGGCCGGGGTCAGCGGGTCGGGATTCCGCAGCAGCACCAGATTCTGGTAGCAGAACCAGCCGCCGGCGAAGGTAATGAGCAGCAGCAGGAAGGGTGAGGTTTCCAGCGGGCGGATGAGCAGGCAGCCGAGCAGCATGCCGATGAGCGCCGCCAGCAGCACCGCCCCCGCGATCGCCAGCCACAACGGCAGGTGCAGGCCGGCGTAGTCGGCGTTATGCCAGTTCCACGCGGTGAGCATGTAGGTGCCCATCGCTCCCAGCATGACGAATTCGCCCTGCGCGAAATTCACCACCTGCGTGGAGCTGAAGATGATGGTGAACCCCACCGCGACAATCGCGTAGATGCTCCCCGTCGCCAGCCCTGAGAAAAGGTACTGCAGAATGTCCGGCAGTTGTTCCATGCGATACAATCCCGTAAATAAACGGCAATTCAGTACACAGCGGCAGACCCCCTGCCAGGCAGGCATGCTGGCCGCCGGCCCATACGATACCACATTTCCGATAATGAATGCCAGTCCTCACGAGGAGAAGGGGGAGAGAAGAGGGTGATAATCCCTGATGGCTGTGTTGATGGGAAAGCGGTGGAAGCGAGACTCTCAGTCTGGAAGGGTGCGAGAGCCCCGCCCGAGTATCGGTTAGCTTACCTAAATGCTGGCGGGGCTCTCGCACCCTTCCAGACTGAGAATGTGCCTTCCACCGCTTATCTGTGCGTTGTCAGACCGTTATTTGATCAGCACCCACTTCCCGTTCTTCACCTGCACCATCACGAAGGCGTCCTTGGTCATGCCGTTGTGGTCGGTTTTGCTGAATTGGAAGACGCCGGAGACGCCGGTGAACTGCGCCGTTTCCAGGTAATCGCGGATTTTGGCGCGGTCGGGGCCGACCTTGCCGAGGGCGTTGCAGACCAGGTAGAAGGCGTCGTAGGCGTGGCCGCCGAAGTGGTCGGCATCCACCTTGTAGGTTTTTTTATAATTCGCGGCATACGCGACCAGCGTCTTCTTCTGCGGATCGGCCGCGGCGATGCTCGGTGCGACCAGCAGCTTGCCGGTGGGGAAGATCACCCCTTCCGCCCCGGGGCCGGCCAGCTCGATGAACTTGTGGTTGGAGACGCCATGGCTCATGATCAGCGGCACCTTGAAGCCCAGGGTCTTCATATTCTTCGCCACGATGGCGGGGCCGGGGTTGGTGCCCCAGCAGACGACGGCCTGCGGCTTTTTGGCGCGGATGCGCAGGATCTGCGCGGTCATGTCGGTGTCGGTGGGGGCGAAGGCTTCTTCGGTGATCAGCGTGACGCCCGCGCCCTTCGCCTGCGCCTTGATCTGCTGCAGGCCGGAGTCGCCGAAGGCGTTGGAGACGGACAGGATGGCGACCTTCGTCAGCTTGTGCGCCCTGCAGTAGTCGAGCACCTTGGCGGCCGCGTGCACGTCGCTCTGCGCGGTTTTGAAGATCCACGGCTTGATCGGATTGTTGATGGCGTTGCCGGCGGCGCAGGAGATCATCGGCACCTTTGCCGCCTGCACCGTCTCCGCGCAGGAGAGGGTGGTGCCGGTCTGGCTGGGGCCGATGATGGCCAGCACCTTGTGCTCCTCGACCAGCTTCTTCACCGCGGTGACGCTCTTCGCTTCATCGCTGGCATTGTCCAGCACCACGACCTTGATGGGGTGGCCGTTGACGCCGCCTTTGGCGTTAATCTCCTTCTCCAGCATCAGCACGGTGTCGCGTTCCGGGGTACCGAGCGGCGCGCCCATGCCGGTGATGTCGAAGACCGCGCCGATGACATACGGCTCCTTCGCCGCCTGCGCCGCCGGCCGGGACAGGCACAGGCAGAGCGCCAGCACGCCCAGTGACAAAATGCACAATAGGAGAGTGTTTCTCATACGTTGGCTCCTTCTCCGTCGAGTGTGAGCATGAACCGGCCAGGCACTCCGCATGCCGCGCCGGTGTCAAACACCAGGACTTTGTGACCATTTTCACAATTCGACGGAGGAGCGGAGGAATTCCTGCTGCTAATGAGAATTTTATCAAAGAAGCGGTGGACGAACGGAAGGTTGGAAGAGGGGATTCCTGGGAGCGCAGGCAGCTTGCCCCGACACATCGGGGCAAACTGCCTGCGCTCCCAGGTACTGTCATCTACTTGGCGAGCACCCACTGGCCGCGCTGGATCTTCACCATCACGAAGGCGGTTTTCTGCAGGCCGTTGTGGTCCGCCTTGGAGAACTTGAAGACGCCGGAGATGCCGGTCATCTGCATATTCTCGATGGCATCGCGGAGCTTGGCGCGGTCGGGGCCGACCTGATCGAGGGCCTTGCAGACCACCATCAGCGCGTCGTAGGCGTGTCCGCCGAAGGTGCTTACGGGCTCGTTGTACTTCGCCTCGTACTCCTTCTTGTAGGCGGCGAGCAGGGCCTTCTGCGGGTGCTCGTCCGGCAGTTCATCGACCACCAGGAGGCGGCCCGCCACGAACAGGGTGCCTTCGGCGGCCACGCCCGCCTGTTCCACGTACTTCGGGTTGCCGAACCCATGGCTCTGGAACAACGGCACGTCGAGACCAATCTGCTTCATGTTCTTGGCCACAATGGACTGGGCGGGGACGATGGACCAGTTGACCACGGCCTGCACGCCCGCCGCGCTCTTGACCTTGGTTATGATATCGGTCAGGTCCGTGGCCTGTTTGTCGTAGACTTCGTTGAGCACGACCTGGATGCCGTGTTCCGGGGCGAGGGCCTCGAGCTGCAATTTTCCCTGGTTGCCGAATCCGTCGTTGCTGGTGACAACCGCAATCTTGCTGATCCCCAATTCCTTCATCGTGTTGTAGATCCACGTGACCGCCTGGCTGTCTTTTTGCGGGGTCTTGAAGACGTATTTGGCCACGGGATTCGTGATGGCCTCGGCGGCGGCGCACGAGACCAGGATCATCTCGTTTTCTTCGCAGAGACCTTTGATCTGCATGGTCTCGCCGGTGGTCGACGGCCCGATGATCGCCAGAACCCGCTCTTCCTCGATCAATTGTTTGGCAAACGAGACCGCCTTTTCGGGGCTTCCCTGGGTGTCTTTGACGATGACTTCAACCTTGCGCCCCAGAACGCCGCCTTCGGCATTGACCTTCTCCGCAAGCATGCGGACGGTCTTTTCCTCGGGGGCCCCCAGAAACGATGCCGGTCCCGTTACGGAAAAGAGGGCGCCGATTCGGATGGGTTTGGCGTCCGCAGCCACCGCTTCAATGGAGACAGCGCCTATCGCCGCACATAACCCCAATGCAATGAGTACCGCCTTTTTCATGGTACACCTCCCTAGTTACAGAACCGCCACGCCTGTTCGACTGAGTTCCCCTCAAAGCGCCTTGCCGAAACCCGGGGAGAGTGCGTCAGCTTGCCAGAATGCCGGCGCTCTGTCAACATTATCGGGGATTTTCCTGGTTTGTGCGAATTCCGGGCATTGACGGAATCGTTCGGCGCCGGAGCGGAACACCGGCAATGGGGAATGCTGCGCTGACGTTCGGGGCTCCCGGAGGCGCTTCGTGCGGCGGGTTTGACTTGGCTGTCCGGCATTTGCTAGACTTCGCCGTCTCAAACAAACGATCGCCTCGTGTAGGAACGCATCGAAGACAGCCGGCGGCCCTGTTGGCCTTAAAAATCGCCTGCCGAGACTGCGGAGCACGACGGAAGCGCAAGCGAATTCTGTCCCGCACCGTCTTCGACCGTGCGGGATTTTTTTGTGAGGCGAGGGAAGGGAGGTGACTGTTTTTGGCTAAACAGGAAAAAATCGATGCCGTGGCCGAGATCAAGGAACGGATTGAAGCCAGCCAGATCGTCGTCATGACGAAATACATCGGCATGAACGCCGCCCAGGCGACCCAGCTCCGCGCGAAACTGCGCGCGGCCAACGTGAAGTTCAAGGTGTACAAGAACACCCTGGCGAAACGTGCGCTGGACGAGCTGAACCTGTCGGACGCCGCCCGGTTCCTGGACGGCCCGATTGCGTGGGCCTTCTCGGAAGACCCCGTGACGCCGGCCAAGGTTCTCGCGGACTTCGGGAAAGAGGTGCCGGTGGTTCAGATGAGCGGCGGCATTCTCGAGAGCCAGATCATTTCGCTCGAGCAGTTGAAGGCGCTGGCCGACCTGCCGCCGCGCGACGCCCTGCTCGCGCAGGTGGTGGGCACCATCGTCGCGCCGCTGCGCAATTTCGTGGGCGTGCTCAACGCCGTACCCCGCAACCTGGTCAATGTGCTTGACCAGATCCGTAAGCAGAAAGAAACCCATGGAGAAGCCGCCGCCTGATATTCCCGCGGCGTGAACGTGACAGGAGTTACGAAGAAATGGCAGACAAACTCAATGCGATTATCGAAGAAATCGCGGGGCTGTCGGTGCTCGAGCTGAGCGAACTGGTCAAGGCCCTCGAAGAGAAATTCGGCGTGACGGCCGCCGCCCCCATGATGATGGCGGGGATGATGCCGGCCGCCGGTGGCGCCGAAGCCGCCGCCGACGAAGGTCCCAGCGCGTATGACGCGATCCTGAAGGAAGTCGGCTCACAGAAAATCCAGGTGATCAAGGAAGTCCGCGCGATCACCGGTCTCGGCCTGAAAGAAGCCAAGGAACTCGTTGACGGCGCTCCGAAAGCGATCAAGGAAGACTGCTCCGAAGAAGAAGCAAAAGAAATCAAGCAGAAGATCGAGGCCGTTGGCGCAGTCGTCGAGCTCAAAGGCAAGTAAGCCGGGTTTTTCCAACAGCATTCTGCCGCGGCAGGCCGTTTCGGCGGCCTGCCGCGTGCCGTTTCCGGACCGGGCCGACGGGGCTCACGCGAAGGTGCGCTGCAGCCCGACCACCACGCCCTGGATCTGCACGTCCCGCGCGGGGATCAGCAGCGATTGCATGGCCGCGTTGGCCGGCCGCAGTTCCAGCATCTCGCCCTGCGGATAAAACCGCTTGACGGTCGCTTCGTCCTGCACCAGCGCGACGACGATGTCCCCTTTGCGCGGACGGCGCTTCGGGTCCACGAGGAGAATGTCGCCGTCGAGGATGCCGTCCTCGATCATGCTGTCTCCCTGCACGCGGAGCGAATAGCCGTCTTCCAGGCCGAGGGCGGGCGAAACGGGGATGGTATCGTCGATGTTCTCCTCGGCGAGAATCGGAAATCCCGCCGCAATACGGCCGATGAGGGGCACCATGGTTGCCCCGACGCCATAGAGGTTGGCCGCGCCCTTCTCCGTGACCCGGATGGACCGCGCCTTGGACGACCGCTCGATATAGCCTTTGCGGGTGAGGGCCAGGAGGTGGTCGTTGACGCCGTTGGTCGAGGAGATGTTGAACCGGCGGCCGATCTCGTCAATCGTCGGCGGCATCCCGTTGTCGCGGATGCACGTGACAATAAAACTCAGGATATCCGCCTGACGGCGCGTCAGTCCTTTGGCCATACGCCCTCCTTACGTTCTCCCGTGCGCGATCTGAATTCTTTTTCAGCATTTTACCCAACCACTGAAGATCTGTCAAGGCGTTTGAATCCCCCGTTCGCCGGATGATGGCAAGCGGCAGGCATACTGGCTGCGGCCCTCGTGCGTTGTACCCCAAACCCGGAATGCCTGCCGGTGGCGAGGTGGACCAAATGGACCCTATGGACGGTATGGACCTCATGGACGTGCGTGCCTGAACGAGTGTAAGGGGTCCCACCCCGAAAAAGAACGGGAATCTTGTAGCGCAGGCGTCTCGCCTGCATCCGGATCGCCCTCCGGAGACAAGAATGCAGGCAAGGCGCCTGCGCTACAAGACAAGACTAACCGCGCGGGAGGAGATGTAGAGGAGAGGACAAAGAACGGGGANNGCGACAACGTGTCCCCGTTCGAACCGGATCGGACTCCGGGGACCCCGGAACGGGGTCCAATGTGCGTGGCCCTGGGCGCAGCCCAGGGATCATCGTCACCTCAACGTCCCAACCCCGATAGGGGGTGAACAAGCCCTGCAAATCCGTTCAACCCTATTCAGGGGTTGAGATAAGGGGAAGCGCCCGATCCACGGGCTGCGCCCGCGGCTACGCGAATTCGACACCTTCGGTGTCGTTCGGCGTTTGGATGCCGCGCGTTTCGATGGTATGCTATGCTGTTCTGCCGGGGTGCGTGGGCTGCGGCCCGGCCCCCGGAAGGGCCATCCACGGCGGAGTACGGAAGAATCCGGGATTAGTGCAGAACATGCCAGCGAAACGCGCACATATCCAGACGTTCGGCTGCCAGATGAACGAGCATGACAGCCAGCGGATGGCGAAGATACTCGAATCGGCAGGATACGAGATGACGGGCGACCCGGCGCAGGCCCAGGTCGTGCTGGTCAACACCTGCTCGGTGCGGGAGAACCCCGAAAACAAGGTGTACAGCCTCCTGGGCCGCCTGCGCAGCCTCAAAAAGGGCGGCGCGCGGGTGATCATCGGGGTGGCGGGCTGCGTCGCACAGCAGGAGGGCGAGGCGATCCTCCACCGCGAGAAGTGCGTGGATCTCGTCTTCGGCCCCGACAACTATTTCGACCTGCCGGACATGATCGCGGCCGCCGAGCGCGGCGAACGCGTGCTCAACACGGAATGGCTTTCCGGCAGGCAGAAGGTCCGCAACTTCATCCCCGAGGAACGCATGGAGCAGGTGGCGCTCGAGGGCTGCAAAGGCTACATCGCCATCACGAAAGGCTGCGACAATTTCTGCTCGTTCTGCATCGTGCCCTATACGCGGGGCCGCGAGGTCAGCCGCGAGATGGACAACATCCTGCGGGAAGCCCGCACGATGCTCGAACAGGGCGCGAAAGAAATCTGGCTCCTGGGGCAGAACGTAAATTCGTACACGGCGGACGGGGCCGGGTTCTACGAGCTGCTGGACGCCGTGTCGCGCCTCGACGGCCTGCGGCGCCTCCGGTTCACGTCGCCCCATCCCAACGATTGGAACAATCGCCTGTCTGAACTGATGGCGGAACGCCCGGCCATCTGCAACCATCTCCATCTGCCGTTTCAGGCGGGCGGCAACCGTGTGCTCGCGCTGATGCGCCGCCGCCATACCATCGAAGACTATCTCGAAAAGGTGCGGTACATGCGCGCGATTAACCCGCAGCTCGAGATCAGCACGGACATCATTGTGGGGTTCCCGACCGAGTCCGATGAGGAATTCGCGTGGACCCTGCGCGTTATGGACGAAGTGCGGTTCAGCCAGGTGTTCGCGTTCAAGTATTCGGTGCGGCCCGGCACGCGCGCGGCCGGGATGGAGGACGATGTGCCCCGCGAGGTCAAAGAGGAACGCCTGGCGCGGGTCCTTGAATTGCAGGAGCGCATTACCGAAGAGCAACTGCGCGCGCTGGCCGGCTCGCGCCACGACGTGCTGATCGACGGCGCGCACCTGCGCCGGCAGGGCGTGATGAACGGGCGTACGGAAGGGTTTCGGCCCGTCAGCGTGCCCGGCGGCGAACTCGAGATCGGCGACCTGGTCCCGGTGCGAATCACCGGGTACCGCAATCACTGGCTTGAAGCCGAGCGGCTGGTCAACCTGTCCGCCTCTGCCTGAGAACCGGCAGGGCCAACTTGCTCCAGGGAGGCATGAATCAGCATGATTGTCAACGTAACGCCTCGCGCGAAGCTTGCGTTTCCGGAGGCCCCCTGCGCGCTTGCCCTGCCGTGGTTTGAGGACGGCCCTTCCGGCGACTCCCCCCTGCTCGACGAAGCGGATGCACTGGCGATCGAGCGGCTGCGCGAGAAGGGGCTGCTGCGCGGCAAACTGGAGGAAACCTATTTCCTGCCCTCCGCGGGCAGCACGTACGACGGCGTCCTGTTTCTCGGCCTCGGCAAGCGCGACGCGTGCACTACGGAGACCGTGCGCCGGGCGGCAGGCCGGGGATGCGCCGCGCTGAGCGCTCACCGGATCGAGATGGTCGCCTTCGACGCGGCGTCCCTGCCGGAACACGCGCACGGCTTTGTCGAAGGGGTCCTGCTGGGCCAGTACCGCTTTGACCAGTACAATGAACGCAAACAGGACGAACCGCCCGCGCCGCAGGTGGACACCATCGCGATCGCGCTCGAATCGGGCGCGCACGCCGCGATGCGCCATTGCGAACAGGCGCGGCTTGCCTGCGAAAGCGCCAACTGGGCGCGCGATCTCGCGAACACCCCGCCCAACGACATGACGCCGTCGCGGCTGGCGGGCGCGGTCCTGGAAATGGCCGAAGACGCCGGATGCGAGGGGGAGGTCTTTCATCGCGACCAGTTGGAAGAGCTTGAGATGGGCGCGTTTCTTGGCGTCGCGCGCGGCAGTGTGGAACCGCCCACGCTGTCCGTGCTGCAGTACAAACACGCGCCGGCCGCGCAAACCGTCGCGCTCGTCGGCAAGGGCGTCACGTTCGACACGGGCGGCATCTCCCTGAAGCCCGGCCAGGACATGCATGAGATGAAGTTTGATATGTGCGGCGCGGCGGCCGTGGCCGGCGCCTTTCGTGCCCTTGCCGCGCTCCGCCCCGCCATCAACGTCGTGTGCGTCATCCCCGCCTGCGAAAACGCGCCGGGAGGACATGCCCAGCGGCCGGGCGACGTTGTTCGCGCCTACAACGGCAAAACCATCGAAGTGCATAACACCGACGCGGAAGGCCGCCTGCTCCTGGCCGACGCGCTCGCGTATACCATCCGTCAGCACCATCCCGACCGCGTGGTGGACCTGGCCACCTTGACCGGCGCGTGCGTTGTCGCGCTCGGACACTATGCCGCGGGATTGATGACCGGGGACGACGCGCTGGCTCAATCCCTGGACGCGGCCGGGGCGATCACGGGCGAGCGGGTCTGGCGCCTGCCGCTCTGGGACGAGTACGGCAAGCTCATCGAAGGCGTCCATGCCGACCTCTGCAACATCGGGCCGCCGAAGGAAGCGGGCGCTATCCTGGGCGGCTGTTTCCTGAAGCATTTCGTGGGCGATACCCCCTGGGCGCATCTCGACATCGCGGGCACCGCCTGGGGCGGCAAGAACATCCCCTATCTCGACGCGAAACACGCCTCGGGATACGGGGTCCGCCTCCTGACTGAATGGGTCTTGAGGACGAGCGAGGAGACGGTGTAGAGAGCCATGTCCGGATGCGAAACCCCAGATCGAGCCGCGCCGCGCAACGGCCGCCGGCGGGCCGCCATCCACACGCTCGGCTGCCGACTGAACCAGTCCGAGAGCGGTATCCTGATGGATTTGCTCCGCCGGGAAGGCTACGAGCTTGTGCCGTTCGGCGAATCCGCGGACCTGGGCGTCGTCCACACCTGCACGGTGACCCGCGAAGCCGACACCAAGTCGCGCCAGCTCATCCGCTCGTTCATCCGCGCGAACCCCCGCGCCTACGTGGCCGTCCTCGGCTGTTATGCGCAGACCGGATACCAGGCCCTCGCGGCGATCGAAGGCATTGACCTGATTTGCGGCAACCAGGAGAAAATGAACCTGCTCGAGTTCGTCCGGCAGGGGAAAAACGAGACGCCCCTGGTCGTCCGCGACCACATCCAGCGCGACGATTTCACGCTGGAGTTCGCCGGCGACGCGCCCACCGAACGCCGCGCAAACCTCAAGATCCAGGACGGCTGCAACTTCATGTGCAGCTTCTGCGTGATCCCCGTGGCCCGTGGCCGCAGCCGCAGCCGCGAGATGGGCAACCTCCTCGACGAGGCCCGGGCGCTGATTGCGCGGGGCGCAAAAGAACTCGTGCTGACCGGCGTCAACCTCGGGTGTTACACCTGGGAGGGATGCACCATCGTCGACGTGGTCAACCAGCTCAACGGCCTGCCGGGGCTCGCCCGCATCCGGATCAGTTCGATCGAGCCGACCACCGTCCCCGAGGAGCTGCTCGAGTGCATGGCCGACCCGGCGCACGCGCTGACGCCCTACCTGCACCTCCCCCTGCAATCGGGGTCGGACGCCGTATTGCGCCGCATGAAACGCAGATATACGCGCCGCGAGTTCGTTGAGTTCGTTGAAACGGCGTGCCGCCGCGTGCCGGACCTGTGCGTCGGCACGGACCTCCTCGTGGGCATGCCCGGGGAATCCGACGCCGACTTTGAGGAGACCTGCGCCGTGCTCCGCGATGCCCCCATCGCTTACGCCCACGTGTTCAAGTATTCCGAACGCGACGGCACGGCATCCCAGCGCATGCCGGACAAAGTGGACCCGAAGACGGCCAACCGGCGCAGCGCCCGGATCCGCCGCATCAGCGCGGCCAAACGCCATGCCTTCTACGAACGCTGCCTGGGCGCGTCCGTCGAGGTCCTGTTCGAACAGCAAGAGGACGGCTGGTGGGAAGGGTATACGGGGAATTATGTGCGGGTTGCGACACGTTCCTCAAAGCGGCTGCGAAACGAATTCGGCCGGGTGCGGGTGGAAAGCATTCGGGGCGATGTCGCCATAGGAGCGCTCCATGACTGAGACAGTCACCGACATTCCGAACCCTGTCCTCGAAAAGGAAAGCCGCCTGAAGGCGATCATTTCCGCATACGGCAGCATGGCGGTGGCCTATTCAGGCGGAGTCGATTCAACGTACTTGGCCGCCGTCGCGCACGAGGTGCTGGGAGACCGCGCCGAGCTGGTCATCGCGGATTCGCCGAGTATTCCCCGGTCCGAGCTGGCCGCGGCACAGGCCCTGGCCCGCGAACGTGGCTGGAACCTCGCCATCATAAAAACCAACGAGTTCGAGCGCGAGGACTACCTCAAAAACGACCCCCTGCGCTGCTACCACTGCAAGACGGAGCTGTTCCAGCAGATGGAAAACTATGCCCGCGACAAGGGCGTGGCCGTCACGGCCTACGGCGCCATCGCGGAAGACGCCCTCGACCCGACCCGCGTCGGCCACCGGGCCGCCCGGGAGCGCGCTGTGGCCGCGCCGCTCCAGGACGCCGGGCTGTCCAAGGACGAAATCCGGCTGTTGAGCCGCCGCCGCGGCCTGCCCACGGCCGACAAGGCGTCGTTTGCGTGTCTGGCGTCACGGTTTCCCACGGGAACCCGGGTGTCGCGCGAGGCCGTCTCGGCGGTTGAACAGGCCGAGGAAATCCTCAAATTGCTGGGCTTCCACCAATACCGCGCCCGGCACCATGGCGACCTGTGCCGAATCGAGGTCCATTCCGCCGATATTCCGAAACTGCTCGAGCCCGGCATCCGCGACACGATTGTAAAAGGTTGCCGGGAAGCCGGGTACCGGTTCGTCACCCTCGACCTGGCCGGCTACCGCACCGGAAGCTCGGCCACCGCGCCCGGCCCCGGATAAACGAGCCGAACCGCCGCGACGAAGCCGGGGATTCCCCGACCGTCGTTGCGCCGCCGCGAACTTCCGGGCGGAGAGGGTGTCTAAACCAGTGAGCGCTCACGCGGACTTGCGTTTCGCGGTCCGAGGGTTATATCATATGTGCATGTGAGTTTCGGTGGTGATGGCCCCGCAATCTCGCGGAGGCCGTTGCCCCGTCGGTGCTTCAACTTCTTTTGTAGCAAGGCATTGGAATCGATGCGCGGGGAATGGTTGCCCCGCGCCAGGAATTCGCCGGATGGCGGCATGCCATGTGGCGCAACCAGGTTGGCACGCCCAACGCAGGTGTAAGGAGAGGACCCATGTACAGATTGCTTGTACTCGCTTTGGTAGTGACCGTGACTGCGGCATTTTCGGGTTGCGGCGCAAAGACGGAGACGCCCTCCGCGGCGCCGGGCGCGCCCGAAGTCTCGGCCCCGGCTGCGCCGGCGGAGACCGCCCCGGCCGCACCGGCAGAGACCGCTCCTGCCGCTGCTGAAACCGCCGCCCCGGCTGGCGACGAAGCCAGCGCCGACGAAGCAGACTGGGGCGAGTTCGAGGTGGTTCCGTCCGCCAGCGCCAGCGCGCAGAAGAAGGAATAGCGCCGCACGTTTTGCATGCGGTCCGGCCTCTCTTCCGGATAGCGGGAGAGAGGCCGTTTGTATTGTGGAGGGCGCGTCCGGAAGAAACCCGGAACCGCGCATCGTTAACAGGGCAAAGACCGGCGCGGCACGCAGCCAAACGCCGGGAAACCGCATGGAAAACCGGTACGAGAAGCATGGCTGTACGGGCTATCACATTTGATTTCTGGTGCACGCTTTTCCGCGACGCCGAAAAAGACGAGCGCCAGCAGCTCCGCGTCGAAGCAGTGCACGAGGCCACGGGGGCGCCGCACGGGACCATTCACGCGGCGCTTGACGCCGTATGGCAGGAGTTCAGCAGGCACCACCTCGAAGAACAGCGCACCCTTCGCCCGGAAGACGCCGTGCACCTGGCCGCGCAGGAGCTCGGCGTCACACTCGGTCCTGCCGCCCGGCGCCGCCTGGCCGATGTGTTTGCGACGGCGATCGTGCGCCACAGTCCCGTGCCCATCGATGGCGCGCTCGAAGCGGTCCGGCGCGCGGCGGAAACCGTGCCCATCGCCCTGATCTCCGACACCGGCGTCAGCCCGGGGCGTTCCCTGAAGCGGCTGATGGACCGCCACGGGTTCACGCCCCATTTCACCGCGCTGATCTTCTCCGACGAAGTGGGTGTGTCGAAACCGCAGCCCCGGATGTTTGAGGCCGCCGCGGAGGCCCTGCAGGTCAGCCCCGGTGACCTGTTTCACATCGGTGACCTCGAACCCACGGACATCGCCGGCGCGCACGCCGTCGGCGCGAAAGCCGCCCTGTTCACCGGCGAGAACGGCACGTATCGCGAATCCACCGCCGCGGACTATGTGTTCGCGCACTGGGACGATTTCGTCGAGCGCCTGTCCGGGATGGTCTGAGTCCGGGACTCGCGCCAATCGGTCATTACAGGTAGGGGTCCGTGGTGAAGACCTGCCCGAGAGGCGGAGGCAGGAACGGCGCGAACTGGCCCTGGCTCGCTTTGTACACCAGCCAGACGTACCGGGGGTCGTCCACGGACGTGTCAAAATGGTACTCGACTTCTTTCGGGCGTCCCTGTCGGGTGACCGCGGTGATCTCGACCGTGATATCGCCCAGGTCGACGGTATCTCCGGGAGCGAACGGGTGCGCGTTGTCCCGCACGAGGCGCCACGAAAACCCGCCTCGGGGGGTCACCCGCAGGGTCTTCTGGTTGGCTCGGGCGATGTCGTGGGGTTGGGGCAGGGGCGCGTTGGCCGAGAGCGTGCGGATGCGGTCCGGCACGGGGAGACCCAGCGCCTGCCGTATGACGGGAAAGTAACTCGTGAAATACACGTTGGGTGCGTTCACGAAGATCACCGTCTTGTTCCCGGCGTCGTCGGGAAGCGGCGCGGTCACGACGCTCTCCTCGATGATGTCGCCCAGCGTCGCAAACGCGAGAATGCGCATGGGCAGCAGCAGCGGCGCGAGCACAATGTGGACCGTGACGAGCACGAAGGTGAGCAGCGGGGCGAGGGCGCGAGCGGCGCCGGCCCGGCTCCAGATCTCGCGCCGTTCGGCGCGCGCGTGAAGGTACTGGGCCAGCAGGCCACAGGCCCCGATGCCCGGCCACATCAGCAGCCGGTCGGACGGGAACACCGCGCACGCCGGAAGCAGGGAAAGCCCCATGCCCACGGCCCAGAACCGAATGCGCGCGTCGTAGCGCGCCATCGGAACAAATACCACGGCGAGCACGAGCAGCAGCAACACTCCCGCGGCCCACAACAGCCACGGCCCGCCGCCGGGCAAGACCAGATGGAGGTCCGAGGGAGGCAGGCCCCATTGACCGAGGAAGAGCACGGGCGCGCGCTGCAATGCGTGCAGCGCGAATGGCCCGGGCGAGGACACGGGATCGCTGCAGGAGGCCGAGCCCGCGATGCCGTGACCGAAGCCCTGGTACACAAGGCGCCATACCAGCACCGTGCCGGCATAGGGGAGCAGCGACACGGCCCGGCTCACGAGGCGCCCGGGATCGAGAAAAACGGCATACGCGAAGAGGTATGCGCACGTGGAAATGCCCTCCTCTTTCGCGAGCAGGCTCAAAACCAGTCCGAACACGCTCAGCGTGAGCCATTCGTTGCGGCCTTCCTCGCGCCACCGCATGTGGGACCACAGCGCGAGCAGTCCCCAGAACAGGGCGATGGTCGCGTTGCGGCTGGCGAGCCAGCCGGCGGGCATGGCATGGGCGTCGTCGATGGCGAACAAGAGCGCCGCCAGCCCGGCCGCCCACGCCGGCGCCAGCAGCCTGCGGTACATCAGACCCGCCATCGCTACCGCCGCCCCAAACCACAGCAGGCTGTGCATGTGCATCATGAAATACGAGTCCGGCCACAGCCTATGATCCAGGACGTGCGTCAGCACCGTGATCGGCCGCCAGAACGACACCCGCAGCGTGTCCTGCGTCCACCACGGCAGAAACCCCGACTCCACGAGCTGGCGGGTCTGCGACGGCTCGCCGTCGGCCAGACGGAACATGGCCGATGGTGACGTTTCCGCGCCCATGACCGCGGTCTCGCCCGATAGTTTGAGGTGCTGCAGCCAGTCGTCGAGCTGATACCCGGTCATGAGCGACGGCGCCGCCAATACCAGCGCCAGCGCAACCGCAACCCCAATGCTCCCTCGACGCGATAAGCCCGTACGGATACGGTGAGCCATGTTCCCGACCCCCTATGACATGGGAATGAATGCAATCTTATCTAATTATAATCAAAAATATGCTGAAAAGAAGGGTTGTGACAAGGAATTTTTCTGTCCTAGGACTGCCGGGCGCGTGTTTGGCATCCATTTTTTCATGAATCGGCCACGGCAACCAGTGTGGTACTTCAGGATGGGAAGTACGGGATGATGAGCACGCAGGCCCGCGTGGTCCCACAGCGGAAGAACGCTAAAGGCGTGCCCCGCGGTTCCGCTATTCGCTCTGTTCTCCCGGATGGAGCTGCTGAAACAGGTCCAGGATTGCGGCGGTGATGATCTCGGAAGCGTTGGGCTCGAGGTAGCTCGAGCGCGCGCGCCAGGTCTCGTAGCCGCCGAGTTCATGCTGCCGGGGCGTGGGCAGGTAGCCGTAGTACCCGTTGGCGAGCTCGATGTTGAACGCGTCTTCAAAGGGGCTTTCGGCCTTAAGCTGGAGCCCCGTCTCGGCGAACACCTCGCAGGGGATGGCGGCAATGCTGAGGCCGCCGATGCGTAGCGCCTGCACCGGCGCCGTGACCTTCGCGGGGTATTCGCTCAGCAGGATGGTCTCCCGCGCGTAGATTTCCGCGAGCGACTCCATTTCGGGACCCTTGGCGGCGGCCACGATGTCGCGGGCGCGCGCGACGTCCTCCGCGCTGGGGAGACGGACACCGAGCTCGAGGTCTTTCGCCGCCGCGCCGAGCTCGACCCAGTCGTGCCATTCCAGGCGGCTGTAGGCGGTATGAACGACGTCCGCGGCGGCATGGGCCACGTGGGTCATCTGTTCGCCGGGCTGCTGGCTCGTGCCGGGTTCACGGAAGTTGATGTTGTTAATGTCGCCGCTGGTACCGTTGGACATGATGCCCACAAACGGGGGCTGGAGCCGGTCCGCTCCCAAAAGCTGCTGGATGCGGTCCGCGAATATGCCGTAATAATCGGCGGAGACATGGTCGCCGGCTACGCCCCCGACGTAATGGAGCGAGTAATTGGCCAGCAGCGCGATGGGGCGGCCGTCGGTGGATTCGAGCGCAAGAATGGAGATCTCGGGGTCGATGGGGCCGGCGGGCTCGACCAGCGCTTCGCTGGCGCGCGGAGGATTCATCTTGACCTTGTCGTCCTGGCCGCCGAAGGGGTCTTCGAGTGGCACGCCCGGCTTGAGGTACCAGCGCCGGTTAAAGACTTCGTCCGGGAGTTCGCCGCTGCCCCACGCGATCCGCGCCGGTTCCAGGTTGTTGAGCGCGCGGCGGACGCCGTCGGCGATGCGCTGTTCGAGGAAGGGCAGATAATCCGTGTTGGGGTCGCTTTGAAAAATGCCCGTTGCCGTGGGCGTGGAATGACTGTGCGTCGAGGCTATCAACACGTGATCCGCGGGAATGCCGGTCTCTTCTTCGATGAGTTTCTTCGCGGCATCGAAGACATGCCGCGGAATCAGGCAGTTGTCTACCAGCACCAGGGCGATGCGGGCCGTGCCGTCGTCCAGCACCACGCAGCGTGCGTGCAACTCGTCGCGCACATGAGTCGCGGTGCGGTCGCGCATCCCCCCGCCGAGCGACACGCCCAGCGGCGGCGTGATATTGCTTGCGGCCGCGCCCGCGCGAAACACGGGGTTCTCCGGAGCCGGGGCCTGGGCTACCGCGGCAGACGGCAGGGCCATGGCAAGCGCCATTAAAACACCGACAAGCAGAACACCGACTGCAAACCTTTTGCTGAACCGCACGTCAGACACCTCTCTTGTTCGGGAACCCGTTCACGCACCCACCGCGCCTGCGGGCAGTATACCGAAGATCGGCGCTCAAGTCAGATCAACCCCGCACATGGTGAATTAAGTCCCGGTGAGGCCGACGCGGTGGACGGAATGGACGGTATGGACGCCGCGACCCACATTCGCGCTCAGAAACCACCGCCGGTGCGGAATCCTCCGCCCCGGCTGCCTCCGCCGCCGCCGATGCGCCCGCCGCCGCCGCCGATGCGCCCCCCGCCGATGCGTCCACCACCACCGATGCGCCCGCCGCCGCCGCCGTGTCCGAAGCCGCCGCGTCCGAAACCGCCTTTCGCCATTTCCCCCAGGATGTCGCCGAGTCCGCCGCCCCAGACGGTGCCGCGTCCGAAGCCGCCCGATCCGAACCAGGGATCGGAGCGTTCGGGCTGGTAACGTTGCTGCTCCTGCAAGACGCGCCACAGGCCGCGCCGGTCGAGCATGCCGTTGAGAAAATTGGCAATCATCAGCGCGACGAGGTTGCCGTCGCTGAAGATGGAGCCTGCCCGGTCGAACCGGCTGCGCTTGAAATCGGTCCGCACGGATTCGATTTCGCCGAGCCGGCGGTTACGCTCCTCGATGGCCTCCTTCAGACTCTGGAATGACGCGTCCAGCGTCTGCAGTTCCTCGTGGCGGTTGACGATGCGGCTGACAATCAGGTCGTCGTCGGGAAACGGCGTGGCGAGCGCGTCGCTGCGCAGTTCCGCGAGATCTTCGCGTTGCAGTTCCTGGGCGAGGAAGCTGACCGCGCTGCGCATGTGTTCGTCTTCGCCTGCCGCGAAGGCCACCCGCTGTTCGAGCAATTTCTGGCTGTGGGCTTCCGCCTCATCGATTTTCCGGTCGATATCGTCGAGCCGGGCCTGTTCCTGGTGCAGATGTTCTTCGAGGGCGGGGATGCCGTCGGCGGCGCGCGCGGCGCTGTCGAGGTTTTTGAGGGCCTGGAACTCTGATTCGGCCGCCTCTTTGAGGCCATCGGCGTGTTCGCGCAGGCGTTCGGGGATCTCATTGAGGCGGTCGTAATTGGCGCGGGCGTCGGCGAACCCGATGAGTCGGGCCACCTTGCCGTCGAGCCAGCGGGTCAGCGGCCAGGCGCGGTAGCCGGGCAGGCCGAAATTGCGTCGCCAGAGATACATGAACAGGGGGTCGCTGCGGTACGCCTCGCCTTTCTGGAGTCTCTCTTCCTCGCTGCGCGCGGCCTTCTCGCCGGCATGCATGGCCGTGCGTTCCGCTTCACGGGCGCGTTCGCGCTGCGCGCGGTACGCCGGTTCGGCGTCGAGTCGCGCCTGCGTGCGGGCCTCGGCCTCGTCAATGACCTTCGCCGCGGCATCGACCCGGACGGCCTGTTCGGCCCGCTCCGTCTCGCGGGCCCGGATCGTCTCGCCGATGGTCAGGATCTCGCGCTCCAGCGTCTCGGCGGCCTCCCGGTGCCGCTCGACCAGCGCCATCACCTGCCGCTCGGTATCGTCCAGATGCTGAACCAGGGCGTCGTTGGCCAGGACATCGACCCGGACCCGGGCCAGTTCCCGGTAGTCCAGCACCTGGGCCGATTGCAGCTCGCTGCGTTTGGCATTCAGTTGGGCCATCTCCCGCTCGAACTCGCCGATTTCTCCGCGCTTGCCGTTGAGGGCCTTGTCAAGCAAGCTTAGTGTCTGCTGTCCGGAAATCATGGGCGCCCCTCACCACACCGTAATGGCCGCGCCCGTTGTCGGCATCGTAAAGTCTGCCGTGAGACGGCCGCGCTTCTTTTCACCGAACCGGTTGTTCTGGATGATCCCGTCGTCCTTCTTGTCGTTGGCCACGGCGTTGAACACGTCTTCATCGACGCGGAGGCCCCACGCCTTCACGCGTTCGGTCGTGCCGGTTTCTTCGCTGAGGATCGGCAGCGTCAGGACATTTCCGCGGCTGTCGATGGCCTCGACGATGACGTAATAGTTGCGCGCTTGCTCGTTGACGTCCGGGATGCGAAAGACACCGGAGTATTCGCCGGGGCGGTTGACGACCCGGAGCGTGTATTCCTGCTCGAGCAGGCCGACGAGTCCCTCCAGGGAAGCGATGGCGGCGCGCGCGTTGCCCGCGTCGCCCCGCTGCACCGCGGCCAAGCCGGCATCACGCAACTGGTCGGCTTGCGTGCGCGCCTCGGCCTCTTCAGTGATCCCAGCGATCTCGGCGTGCAACGTCTCAATGCGCTGGCCCTCGACGCGCTTCAACGCAACGCTCTGTTCGAGACGCTGATGCAGTGCTTCCAGGGAAGCGATGGCGGCGCGCGCGTTGCCCGCGTCGCCCCGCTGCACCGCGGCCAACCCGGTATCACGCAACTGGTCGGCTTGCGCGCGCGCCTCGGCCTCTTCAGTGATCCCAGCGATCTCGGCGTGCAGCGTCTCAATTCGCTGGCCCTCGACGCGCTTCAACGCAACGATCTGTTCGAGACGCTGATGCAGCGCTTCCAGGGACGTGATGGCGGCGCGCGCCTGGTCCCGTTCCCCGCGGCGCGCCGCGGCCAACCCGGCGTCGCGCAACTGGTCGGCTTCGGTCCGCGCGTCGTTGCCTGGGGCCATCGCGACGACCTCGGCGTGCAGCGCCTCGATGCGTCCGGGCAGCTTGGCGGCCGGCGCCACCACGGCGGCGTAGTAGCCTGCCGCCGCAATCATCACAGCCGCAACAGCGCCCAGGAGCCATTTTCCCCAGGTGTTCCGGGAAACATATAGCGTGGCGAGCGTCCTGGGGAACCCCGGCGCCGCCGGCGTATAGACAAAACGGTCCTCTTTGATCGCCGTGACGCCCTGTTCAAGCACATGGTCCGGGACATCGATGCCCTGCGCCGCGTAAATCGTGCGCAGGCGCTCCTTCAGGTCGATCTCACGCCCCTCCGCATCGAGTTCGCGCTGCACCATGCGCTCGCGACGGCGGATGGTGTCTACGATGTCCATCGCCAGCATGACCTCGTCGAGAGGTTGCCGGGCGTCTGCACCGGCCGGCGCTGGAACGGCGGCCCTGCTCACTTCCTCGTTCACGCCCCGGGCACCTGGAGGCCTTTGCCCTCTTCCGCAAGCCGGGCGATTCTGCGCTTGCCGTCTTCGACCGCCTCGCGGATTTCTTTGGCGTTGGCCGTGCCTAGTTTGCGCATTTCCTCAATGATCTCGTGCGACTTCTCCTGCCAGGCCACCACGGAATCGACCAGTTTCTTGACCGCGTCGGCCCGGATGGTCGGCCCGTAGCCCGCCTTGACGGCGGCTTCCTGGACCTTGCCCCCGACCTCCGCCAGCGTTTCGAGCGACTTGCTCACGCCTTCCTTCATGGCCTCGACCGTCTGGGTGCCTTCGTGCAGGCCAAACATCCCCGTGAACGACGCCGTCAACGCCGTCAGCACGACCTCGTTCGTGCTGAAAAACGTGATCGCCTGGGCGTAAACGCGTTCCTTGGCATTGGTGGTCTGCAGCAGGCGCGCCATGACCACTTCCGAGGTGTTGTAACTGATCGTGAGGTTGTCGGAAAGGTCTTTGGCAATCTGATAGCGCTTTTCTTCTTCCTGAAGCGCCCGGACCTTCTCGTCGCGGACCATTTCCAGCGAGGCCCGCGCCGGGAGGTCCTCGCCGGTGTACGCCGTCACCGCCTCCATGGCCTGGCCCAACGCGGTCTTCGCTTCCTCGAGTCTCACCTGAGCTTTTTCGAGCACCTCGAACGCGAGCACCTCGGATTGTTTCAGCGCCCCCCGGAAATCCCGGTAGGCCTCGAGAATCTTCGCTTCGCGCTGTATCTGGTCCTGCGTGGAACCGGTCACCTCCAGATAGGTCTTCTTGATCTTGCCGAAACGGGCCGCGATATCGCCCCGCGTGACCTTCATCCAGACATTGCCCAGCCGCTCGAAGGTGTCGAGCTTGCCGTCTTCGATCTGGTCCACCATGGACTTGGCATCGTCCCGGATGCTGTTAAACGCTTCGGTGATTTCTTCGTACCGCGCGCCAATCTCCATGGCCTGCACCTGCTCGCGCACCACGTCGTTGAACAGGGATGCCTGGTTGAGTGTGCGGCTGATGGCGATCACCCGCTCCTCGTCGAGGTTGGATATCTGATTGAGGAGCGCGACTATCGGGGCTTCCTCGGTTTTCGTCTTGGGCAGCAGCCCGAGATCGTGCAGGCCGTTCATGGCCTTTTCCAGATACTGCATCGGTGAGGGCAGAAACATCCCCCGCGCGCCCGTGTTGTCAGCCGTCTGCTCCGTACTCATACCCGATTCCTCCTTCCAGGGCGCCTGCCCCCCGCACATATGCCAAGACCTACACCCGGGACACTCGAAAATTCGTGCTTGTCACCCAGCACATTCCGGGCAGTGATCACACGCACCACGCGCGCTCCCCGACGCAACAGGGCTCGCTTGACGTGATCGGCCCGGGCCGCCGCAGCCTGTCATCAAGTCATTGTAGAAGCCTGGTCCGGATCCGTCAACGTTGGCTCGCCGGGCATCCTCCGGGCGGCACCGATCGCGGAATACGCCCCCGCCAGCTGCTCCGGCAGCGGCTTCCAACGGTTCGCTGTGCGGACTCAGGCGTCTTCCACGGGGCGTTCGCCTGCGGCATCGAGGCGCGCCTTCGTTTCGGCGTAGATGTCGGGGGCCAACGGGCCGCGCAGGGCGGTCGCGACGTTTTGTTGAAGGTGTTCCCGGTTCGCGGTGCCGACGATGGTGGTGTGGCAATGGGGATGAGACAGCGTGAACCGCAGCAGGAACGCCGTGCGGGTCTCGTCCGGCGCGCGCAACTCGTCCAGACCGGCCTTCGTGAACAGCCGCCAGCGGTCCTCGGCCCCGAGACCGTCTCCCGGTTCACCCCTGGCGACGCCGCCGCGGATGATAATGCCCGCGCCCGCCTCGGCGGCCCGGGTAATTTGATTCTCATGCGTACGCTGCAGCGCCGAATAGGGGACCTGGAACACGTCGAACACCCCCCAGTCGATGTAGGTGGTCAGGTCGGGGTGGGTTGACGAACACCCGAGGAATCGAATGGCGCCCTGTGCCTTCAATTCCTGCAGCGTCTCGACGCATTGGTTCTTTTCGCACACCTCGACGCCGGGATTGTGCAGTTGCAGCACATCGACGTAATCCGTCTCCATTTTCAGCAGCGAATCGGCGATATTCCGCAGGATGTTGTCGCGCGTGTAGAAATGGGGCGTCTCGTCGTGATCGCCGGCGTACACGACGTGGCACCCGCATTTGGTGGCGAGGTAGAACTCGTTGCGCCGGTGCGCGAGATGCCGGCCAAGGTAGAGTTCGCTTTTGCCGTAATCGTTCGCCGTATCGACAAAAGTGATCCCCGCGTCCAGCACCGCGTTGAGAATATCCGCGGCCTGGCTGTCGCTACAGGGGCGTCCGCCCCAGATGCGGTCCCCGCGCACTTCCATCGCACCGTACCCCAGTTGCGTGACCTCGAGACCGGTGCGTCCCAGCGTGCGTTTCGGCAGACTCATGGCGTTTCTCCTTTCACGAAGCCGGCGGCGCCATTGGATTCAAAACGCCGTGCCCGGCCGCCAGAGCACAACGCCCGCTCGCCGCCCCTGTGTTGAGTATACACTGCCCCTGCCGGAGATCTTCCCGTGCCAGGCCAGCAGACCGGGGCCGGCGCCCACGAGGAATCCCGTCAGCCCCGCGAATTCATTCCGGCCGTTCCTTCTATTTCAGCACCAGGACGCGGCCGTCGGCGGTGGGAACGGCGATCTCGCACTGGGCGTCGCCGTCGAGGTCGGCGGCGATCGGCGCGCCCACGCCGGCGCCCAGTTCCACGCTCCAGACCCGGTTCGAGGCATCGCGAGCATCATTCAACGCGAGCAGCGCGCCGTGGCTGGTGCCCACGAGAAACTCGACGACCCCGTCGCCGTTCACATCGCACGCGATGGCGTCTGACGCGGCCGCCCGGAGGTCCAGTTGCCACCGGACCGTCCCGTCGCGCGTGTCGACGCACGCAAACCGCCCGTTTTCGCGTCCGAATCCCATTTCCCAGACGCCGTCGGCGGCCCGCCGGAACCCTTCCCGCGCACACCGGTTTTCGCCCACCACGGGCAGGGTGTACCACGACGGTTCGCCCGTCAACGACAAGGCCCCCTGGAAATAGTGCCCTGCCACGAGGCACAGCAGCGGGTGTTGCGGTGGCCGTGCCAGAATCACGGGGCAGGTGTACAGTCCCTGGCTCGGCTGCTTGAAGATGTCCGGTGGGAAGAGGGGCCCCACCAGAAACGCGCCGGTCGGCCCAGACGCTACGCAGTAGTAATCGGGGTTGGTGAAGACCAGGTCCTCGTTGCCGTCGGCATTCACATCGTAGACCGACGCCAGGTTGACGCTCGGCCCCCAGTACCGTTCCGAACCCGGCACCTGGCCGCGTTCCCAGACGAGGGCGCCGGTCCGGCCATTCAGGACGGCGCTGCGCACCGACGGCGTGCCCGCCCACACGTACAGGTCGTCACCCGGCCCCCCGGTGAAGCGTCCCGCGCGGAGGTAGGCCGTGCGCGGTTGCGGAAGCCCCGGTTCGGGCGGTTCGGGAAACACGGTCTGCCAGCGGGCCGCGTCCGCCGCGCGCAGGTCGCGCACGGCCACGCTCGGCAGCGCGGTGGGCGAGACCGTGACCACCGCCACTTCGAGCGCGCCGTCGCCGTCAAAATCCGCGAGCGCGGGCGGCGCGCTGGAATCGAACCGCGCCCGCTCCTCCAGCGCATCCCCGGTGAATTCCAGCACGGTGGCCGTGGGCTCCTGATAGACAAGCAGTTCGTTGTGCGCGTCGCCCAGGATATCAGCCGCCAGCAACACCGGAAACGGCGGCCCCTGAATCGCCGGGACCGCCGAGAAGTCCGCGACCGGCGCCGCGGGCGGTTCGGTATACGGGTGCAGCTTCGCGCCGTCGCGCATGGACAGGGCCGCCAATCCCCCGGAGCCGCGCAGCAGGGGACCCTGTTCCGATGTCCGGTCCAGCGCGGTCAGGGCCGCATCCGACCACACGGCTTCGAGCGCGCCCTCCCTGACGGCAAGGAGTGCCGCGCCGTCGAGCGTGGTCCGCGTCGGGTCGTCCGTACGGTTGGCCAGGACATCCGCCGCGCCGTCGCCGTCCACATCGGCCAGGGCGACGGCCACAAACCCGGGCGCGCGGTATTTGAGCCGCCCGTCGACGGCGTCGTAGACCCGGACCAGCCACGCGCGGTCGTTTTCAGAGTTGAACATCGACACGACAATTTCGAGGCCGCCGTCGCCATCCACGTCGGCATAGGGAGGCGCGGGCCACGTGGTGGCGACCTTGCTCGTGGTCACGCTTTCGCCCCAGCCGTGGGACCAGGCCTTCTCCATCACGCCGTCTCTGTTGAGCAGCACCTCATGGTGCTGGGCGAAGTCGGCGATGCACAAGAAATCCTCGCGCTTGTCGCGGTTGAGGTCGACGAATTCGATGTGGCCGTAGCTGCGCATGTTGGCGGGCGCCACGTCCCACTGGGCGAAATGTTTCAGGACGCCCGTGGCCGCGTCGAGAAACCACAGACGGCTGTGGGTCTCGATGACGAGTTCTTCGAGGCCATCGGCGTCCAGGTCGGTCTGCAGCAGCGTGGGAAAGCACGTGTACTCGTGGAACGCATAACGCCAGCGCAGTGCGGGCAGGGCGCCCGCCTCCGGAAACGCGAACAACGCCATGTAGCCGTTGTCTTTGTCGGGCGGATAGCCGTGCATGAGCACGATGAGCTGCTCATCCTCGCGGCCGGGAAGATAGGCGCCTGCATACAGTTTCCACCAATACGACATCGGTTCGACGTCGTACTGCCAGAGGAGGGCGCCATCATCCAGCGCGACCAGCGCGGCCGCGCCAAAGGGCTGCGCCGGGCGGCCCGCTTCGAGGGCGAGTTCCACCATGCCATCGCGGTTCAGGTCGCGGCAGGCCGCAATGCGCGAAAAGTTCAGCCCGGGCGGATGGCATTCCCATACGCGGTTGCCGGACGCGTCAAAGCACAACAGCGCGCCCGATACGATGCACAGGCCCACGTGGCCGCGGCCGTCCGGCAGGGCGACAGGGGTGAGTGCCGGCTGCGTGCGGGGCAGGTCGTGCGTTGCGCGGATCGTGGGGGCTTCGGCGCTCGTTCCCGGCAGCGGCTGGCAGCCCGTCAGATGCGGGTTCTGGCGGACCTCCGGCCAGTCGCCCGGCGACGCCCCGGCCACGCTGGCGCACAGAGTCAGCGCGATCAGGTGCATCGTCAAGGTGCCGTACGTCATGAGGCCCGCTCCCGCCCGTTTCCGGCCGTGTATCCGGACCGCAAGTATACCCCCGGCGGAAACCCCACAAAAGAACGGGGACATGTTACAAGCGCCGGTCCCCGGCGCGACTACGTGTCCCCGTTCGAACAAATGGGATAACCGCCGGGCACGGCGGTCCTGCACCGGAGCGCCTGCACCCGGATCGCTGGTGGGAAATGCGATGAGGGGTACCAGCGCCTCACGCAAAGCCGCCTGGCCGCGCGCAACCATGCGGGGATGGGATCCACCCCCGGCCACGCTCTCCGCGTGGCCACCCCCGCCAGCGGGGGACACAAGAAGGCAGGCTAATGCCGGGTTCCGGAATCCACCCCGTCCATACCGTCCATACCGTCCATCGGAGACAACGATGCAGGCGACACGCCTGCGCTACAAGAATCCAGCCTGCCGGGCCGACCCCCTCCCTGTCATTCAGGCAAGGACATCCATATGGTCCACAAAGCCCGCTTGGTCATTCCGCGGCCGTGAAAGACCACGCCCGGCGGGCGGTAGCCGCGCCGGGCGTGGAGGGTGTTCGGATGCGATGCGCTCAGACTTCGTCGCCGATCGCGAAGCCTTCACGGTAATCGCGTTTGAGGTACAGGGTGGCCTCTTCCTCGGTCAGTCCCGGGATGCTGGTCCAGTCGACGTTGGTGATTTCGCCGGTCTGGTCGTTGATTTCGAGGACGCGGTTGATGCGGGCGCCCGTGAGGGCGTAGTGCGACAACGCGGACGAGTAATGCCCCTCGATGGGGGGCGCCGTGATCTTGCTGGCGTCGCGGCTGATCACGCAGTCAATGAAATTCTGGTAGTGGTTTTTGTCGTCGCCGTCCATGCGTTTCTGCGCCGGCTCCATCTCGCTTTCACCGAACTTCTTGCACTTGTAGGCGAGGTAGCCGGAATAGCTCGGGAAGGTGATCACGCCTTCCGACCCGTAGAACATCACGCCGAACGAGGTGCCGCCCATCTCGTCATTGGTATACCACGGCCGCACTTCGAGCGTCATGATCTTGTCTTTGCCGTCGGCGCCCTTGAACATGAACGATGAGGAGGAGACGTTGTAGACCTCCTTGGCGTCGTCCCACAGGAACATGCCGCCCATGGACGAGACCCGGTAGGGGGTGTTGACGCCGAGGCCCCAGCGCGCGGCATCGAGCTGGTGAACGCCCTGGTTCCCGATGTCGCCGTTGCCGTATTCCCACACCCAGTGCCAGAAATAGGGCACAAAGATGCCTTCCTCCGGATTGGCGGCCTTCACCATGAACGGTTTTTCCTTGGCCGGGCCCTGCCAGAGGTCCCACCGGAGCGTGCTGGGGGGCTGGCCGGGCACGCCTTTGCCGATGTCGCCGCGCCACTTGTAGCACACGCAGCGGGCCATGTAGACGTCGCCGATGTAGCCGTCCTTGAGCAGTTGGATGCCTTCCTGGAAGCCCGGATTGCTTCGAAGCTGGGTGCCATGCTGGACGATGCGGTTGTATTTCTTCGCGGCCTCGACCACTTTGAGGCCTTCGTAGATGTTGTGGGTCATGGGTTTCTCGACGTACATGTCCTTGCCGGCCTGGCAGGCCCAGATGGTGGCCAGCGAATGCCAGTGGTTGGGCGTGGCGGTCGAGATCGCGTCGATGTCCTTGTCGTCGAGGACGTCCCGGATGTCGGCATAGGTCTTGGGCTTGGGGAGGTTGTTCCGGCCGAAATACTCTTGAACCCGGCTGTCGAACAGGGTCGTATCGACGTCGCACAGCCCGGCGACCTGGGCCTGGCTGATCGCGCTGAACGCCTTGATGTGGCTCTTTCCGCGGCCGTTAATGCCCATGACACACACATTGACGCGGTCATTGGCGCCGAATACGCGCCCTTTCGCCATCGTTCCGGCCACGATCACCGCCGATGCGGTGGCGCCGAGAAATTTCCTGCGGCTCATGCTCATGTTACCAATCTCCTCTGCTGCGGGTGGCGGGTCTGATGGGGTTGTGCCAAGAAAACCCGGATTCTCACGTGCGACTTTTTATGATTGCGCATTCCGCCTTGAAAATGCAACCGCACCGGACGGGAGCGTTTTGCAATTCCCGGTGGGAGCGCGCTAGATTGGGTCCCCGGAAACGCGCTCGCGAGCCCGCCGCGCGAAAGGGACCGCACCGCCCGCCTGAATACCGGGCATGGGGAATCGACGGATGAGCATCAAGGAACGCATCCAGGACGAAATGAAATCGGCCATGAAGAACCGGAACACGGAACGCCTGGAGTGTCTGCGGATGCTGAAGGCGGCCGTGATGCTCAAGGAAAAAGAGACCGGCAAGGCCGTATCGGACGACGAGGCGATGGGCGCGCTGCGCTCCGAGGTCCGGAAACGTCAGCAAAGCATCGAGGTCTTCCGTGAACACGGCAAGGAGCCGGAAGCGGCCACGGCGGAACGGGAACTTGCCATCATCGAGGAGTTTCTGCCCCGCCAGCTCGGCGCCGAAGAACTCGAACGCCGGGTGCGCGCCTACCTCGCCGAACATCCGGAAATCACTCATCCGGGCAAACTGACGGGCGCCATGAAACAGGAGCTCGGCGAGGCGGCCGATGGCAAACTCCTCAATGAGGTGTGCCGCAAGGTGCTGGGCGCCTGAGGCAAAGCGCGGCACGGCGCGCCGCAAGTGGAGATGCCATGCGACGGACAGGGTGCGTGCGTTTTATTGTGATTGCGGCGGCGCTGGTGCTTGCGGCGGGCTGTGACCGGTCCCAGCGGGATGCGCCGGCCGTCCCGCCGGATGCCGTGACCCGCGGCGCGGTCTCCGAGACCCCGTCCGGCGGCGATGACGCGGCTCCGGAAGCCGGCGGTACGTTTGCACTGACCGTGCCGGGCCGGGGCGTGCTCACCCTCATGCTGCCCGCCGGGATGACCGCAAGCCCTGCCGAATCCAGCGTGCCCGGGGGCGCGGCGGTCCGGCTGGAAGGAACCGGTCCGGAACCATACGTCATCACCCTCACCGTAGTGGGCGTGCCGGGCATGATGCCGGGATTTGGAACCGGCGCGTGGCTCGCGGAAGAGCTTGACCGCTGGAAAAACGCCCTTCCGGAGCCGGGTCTGGCCGCGGACGCCGTTCCCGTGGAGTTTCAACTCGACGCCGTTCACGGGCTGTACCTGAACCTGGAAGATCCCTCCCTCCAGCCCGGCCAGTACCCGTATCTCCTGCAGGGATTCTTTGACGTGGACGGCTGCATCGTGGCGTTTCAAACGCTGCACCATGCCTCGCGCGCCTCGGCCGTGAACCGGTTCCTGGCGGTGCTCAAAGACGCCGATTGGCAGCCCGAAACCGCCCCGCCCCGCGACGCCGTTCCCCCTCAGCCTCCGGAAACGGAGACGCCGCCGGACGTGCCGGCGGCGTACTAATCGTTCGAGGTCCGCTCCGTTGGGGGCTATTCGACGACGGTGAACTTGCCGGTGCCCATGATCCGCGACGAGCCGGTCTCTATGACCTGCTGCACGGTGACTTCGCCGAGTTCCAGGTTGTCGAGGGCCTTGAACTGGGCCACGCTCACCCAGGTACCGTCTTCCCGCGTGAAACTCTTGGTGCCGATCTCTGCGACGACCTGGCCGCCCTGCAACAGGCTGCGCGATTCGCGCACGGCCGTGCCGCCCGCAGGCGTTCCGAGCAGGGCGTACTGAATCGACGCCTCGACCATGTCGCCCCGCCGGATCTGCGACGGCAGCACGCTGACGTTCTCGAGCTTGAGCATTTCGCCCTGCGTGGGCTGGTAGTCGTAGGCCTTGGCCGTCTCTTCGGGCGTTTTTGTGCGACGCGCGCGGATGTCGCTGGCGATGGCGCCCGCGGCCGCGCCAACCACGCCGCCGATCAGCGCGCCTTCGCCCGCATGCCCGGACTGGTTTCCGATAATCGCGCCGGTGCCCGCGCCGAGGGCGCCCCCGAGGGCCGCCCCGCGCGGCACGGTCTGGCATCCGGATACGACTATGACAAACGCGAGCCCAAGCACCGCAATGATTGAGGTTATCCGCTTCATTCTTTACATCCTTTCACCGGTTTACGGTATCACTCCGATCGATCCATTATACGTGGAATCCAGACGCACGCCAAACGGTTGTATTTAAATCAAAACCTACGGGTTGGTACCCCAGACCTCCATGTCGCGGAACAGGGTCCGCCCCGGCATCGCCGCCAGATGCACGATCATCTCCGCCAGGTCCGCGGCATGTAAGTGCAGGCCAGCGCCCTCTTTACGCCCCGAATCGTCACCGCTATCCACGCTGCTGGGGTTCAGCACCATGACCCGGATATTGGATTTCCGGACCTCGTACAGGAGGGACTGGGCGAACCCCTGGAGCCCAAATTTGCTCGCCGCATAGGCCGCCGCGCCCGGATCGCCCTTTTTGCCGCTCATCGAACTGATCACAAAGATATCGCCGCGTTCACGCGCCACCATCCCGGGTAGAAACGCCCGGGTGGTCAGGAATACTCCCGTCAGGTTCGTCTCGATGACCTCATTCCAGTCGTCCAGGGACATCTCCACGACCGGCCCGCCCCGAAACAGCCCCGCGTTGTTGACGAGGATGTCGGGCACGCCCAGTGCATCGATGACGCGGGCGGTCATGGCCGAAATAGCCTCCGGATCGCGCTGGTCACAGACACAGGGCACGCAGCCGGGCCCCAGGTCGCGGGCCGCCGCTTCGAGTGTGTCCCGGTTTCGGCCGGTGATGGCGACCTTCGCCCCGGCCGCGCACAGAGCCCGCGCGATGTGCCGTCCAATGCCCCGGCTGGCGCCGGTCACCACGGCCAGTTTGTGGTCGAGCCGGCGGCCCGTCATGGCTGGGCCGTCCCGGTGGCGCTGCCGTCGGCCTTCAACGCGGCGAGGAAATCGTCGACGTCATAGACAAACCCGAACGCGAGCGCTACGCGCCACAGCGCCAGTTCCTTGCACCACTGCTCGCGCGCGGAGGCCTTGTTTTCGACCGCCGCCGTGGCCTGCCGGAACGCGCTGCAGGTGACGCCGTACTGGTAGGTCATCTCGGCCATGCCCCCGGGCGACAGCAGCAGGCACCAGTTGATCGCGAAGCCCATGTAGATGAGGTGGGTGATGTTGTGGGCGCGGCACAGACCGTAGAGCTGCGGGCCGTTCTCGGCCACGCCCTCGTCGCCCTGGGGATGAGCCTGCGGGCCGAAATCGATCCGGGCGAAGCCCCGTTCGATGTCCGGCACGTTGTGTGGCCGGGGGTATCCGTGTTCGCGCTTGTAATCGAGCATGGCCTGCAGGGTGGGGTCGGGACTGATCTTCTCTACGGAGGATTCCATCCGCGGGGCCAGTTCGACCGCGCGCTCGTATCCCGGCAGCTGCGTGTAGTAATCGCCTCCCGCGACGACGTGGAACAGCGGCATCGGCGATTGGCGGACCGCCTCCAGCAGCGGCGGGAAAACCGTCTCCATGATCGCGTTTGCCCGGACAATGTACGGCACGACCCGCCACCACCCGGAGAACTGGTCAGGCGAGGCGCCCGCGTCCCACGCGTGCATCACCACCACGGCCGTGTGGTCGAGCGACAGGTCGAGGGTCGCCTTTTTCCACCCGCCAAACGCTTCCTCGGGCACGTCGAGCGCGAAATCCGCGTCGCCATGCTGATAGAACCACGCCGGTACCGCAATCGTTTTAGCCATCCCAAAGGCCTCCGGGGAGATGATGAATTCCGCTGCCGTCTCCATCATGGAGCATCGGGCCGCCGCCCCGCAAGCGCCGCGAAAGTGCGCGCCGCGAGAGGCGCGTGTCTTATAGGGCGCACCGCGGAAGACACCCCCATCGTCATTCCTGCGAAAGCAGGAATCCAGAAGGCGCACGAACAGGACTGTGTGAATGCACACTGGACCCCTGCTTTCGCAGGGGTGACGAATGGGGCGGGCTTGATGGCGTCACGCATTGGACGGTATAGGTACAATATAGTGCCATTGAGGGACAATCCGGTTTACGGGGAGGTCGGGGCGCGGATCAGCTCGCCTCACGCCTCGTTGATGGCGTCCCTGAGGAGGCGGATGGCCTTGGGGATGTCAGGAAACCCCCAGACATTGCGGCCCATGGTGGCGCCGGCCGCGCCGGCCCGGCCCACGTCGCGCGCGAGTGCGGCCGCCTCCTCGAGGGTGGCGCACCGCGGTCCGCCGGCCGAGACCACGGGCACGGGGATGTCCGCCACAATATCGCGAAACGACGCCACGTCGCCGGTGTACGGCACCTTGACTAGATCGGCGCCCATTTCAAATCCCGCCCGCGCCGCATAATGCACATGCTCGGGGTCATGCACGACCGCGTGCTTTTCGTCGCCGCTTTCGAGGGGGTAGATGTGCGGGATCACCGGCAGCCCGAGCGGCGCCGCACAGCGCACGACCTCCGCGAGGTGCCGCAGGTAGGCCAGCTCCGTCTCGCCGTAGACGAACATCGCTACGGCGATGGCGTCGGCGCCCAGCCCCAGGGTCTCCTCGACGGTCGCGGTGTCCGCGAAGTCCGGCTCGTCGGGCCGCAACGCCATCGACTGAATGATCAGCGGCACACGTCCCGCATACGGCGTCATCAAACGCATCGCGGCGCCCTTGTTCATGGTCACCGCGTCCGGTTCGCCCGCGATAACCTGTTCGAGTGTCGACGCTATCCGGCGCAGTTCCGGCGGGAATTTCACCGGGTAATTGATCATGTGGTCCACGGCCACGGTCAGCACGCGCCGGGTTTTTCCGGCCAGAATGCGGTTCAATCGGGTTGCTTTTCCAAGTGCGCTCACGGTACCTGCCTGCCTTTCATCGTATGCGGGCCCCAAACGCGCCTATGGTACGGGACCGGCCGCCCATTCTCAATGCCCGGGAAATTGCGCGGGCACGGGGTTCGCACCGTGAGCCCATGACCGGCGAGGGCGCCGATCCTGCGCCAAGCCGTTTTCGTGGTATACTGGAGTCCGGCTCGCGAATACGGTCAACGGCGCACACGGGCCCTCTGGGCAAAACCAGAAGGAGGGGCACCATGGTGGCAGTACCTGTAGCACGCGACATCATGAAGACGACCATCCGCATCGTTCACCCCGACATGAGCGTCCTGGCCGCGATGCACGTGCTCCACAGCAAAGGCGAGAACGCCGCCATGGTTGTGGATGACGATTTCCGGCTGGTGGGTATCCTGACCGAAAAAGACTGTCTTCGCGTCCTGCTCCACGAAATGTACGACCGGTTTGAAGAGATCGGCCGCGCACAGGTGGCCGATTTCATGTCGCCCGTGGTCGAGACGCTGACGCCCGGCATGGACCTGTTCGCCGTCGCTTCCGTGTTTCTCCGGACGAATTTTACGGCGCTGCCCGTCGTGGATGAAGGCGTCCTGGCGGGGGCGGTGTACCGTCTCAGCATGCTTGCGGCGATCGTCGACATGGTCAGGCGCGAAGAAGCCGGTCACGCGCTGTTCCTCGAGAAGATCAAGATGGCGGAACATCCGCAGTCGATACAGGACCTGTTGCGTCTCACGGGCGAGCACAGCCGCCAGCAACTGAAAGAAGTCTTCAGCCACCGGTATTATCCGCCGCCTGACCACCCGCTGTGACGCCGGCCGTCTCGCGCGCTTGCTTGAAGGGGTACCCCCGTATCGCACACACTTCCGGTTCAAATCGAAACCATCCGCGGGCGGCGCCAGGCCGCTCCCCGGCGTGTATCGCGCCGCCTGCAACTGAATTACTGGAGAATCGGATCATGTCCGAGAGATTGCATCGCCAGACCGAACCCGAGCTGATGGACGAGGCCGACGAGGCGCTGGCCTATGCCGCGGCGGATTTCGCCGAGGTGAATGCGGCGTTCGTGGAACGCCTGTGTGAACTCGCGCCCGACCGGGGCGGGGCCGTGGCGCTCGATCTGGGCACGGGGCCGGCCGACATCCCCGCGCGCCTGGCCGGCCGGAAGCCCGGCTGGCGGATCCTAGCGGCCGACGCCTCCCGGGCCATGCTCCTGCATGGCAAAGTGCTGTTGAACCGGACCGGCGCCGGCGTGCGCCTCGTGATGGCCGACGCGAAACGGCTGCCGTTTCGAAACGCCTGCATCGACGTCGTGTTTTCGAACAGCATCCTGCACCACATCAACGAGACCGCCCGGCTCTGGAACGAAATTCGGCGCGTAGCCCGGCCGGGCGCGCTGGTGTTTCTGCGCGATCTCGCCCGGCCCCGCTCCGCCTCGGATGCCCTGGATATTGTCCGCAAACACGCGGGAAACGAATCGGCGCTGTTGCGGGAAGAATATTACCGGTCGCTGCTCGCCGCCTATACGGAAGAAGAGATCATCGAACAACTGGACCGGGCGGGACTGGATGGGTTCGAGATCCGGATGGTGACCGACCGCCACCTGGATGTGTGGGGCGTCATTCCCCCCGCGTAAATCAATCCTTGCTGCAGATGAACAGCGCCGCGAGAATCCCCGGCACCCAGCCCGCGATCGTCAGCAGCGCCACCAGCAGGACCGACCCGCAGCCTTTGTCCAATACCGCCAGCGGCGGCAGCAAAATGCAGAGCAATGCGCGTCCAAGACCCATGGTGACCACTCCTGCCGGTTGGCTTGCCGTTCGTGCGTGCCAGCTCCGATAGTATGCCGCATGTCCCCGCTGCCATTTCAATCCGCGTGCGGTGCGCCGAGATGTTCCGGGTGTGTCCTGCCCGCCATTCCGGCGGCCCGCCCCACAGAAATCGCAGATTGCGCAGAACACCCTCTCGCAAACTTCCCTAAAATGCGCTAGAGTGAATTCCAAGAAACATTTCTGGAGTCTCAATGGTTCTGCTAATGGTGACGTAAGACGCGATTTCCACACTGCTTAGCACAGGGTGGCGATGGGAACCACGTGGTAAAGGTGCTGCGGACAACGAATTGCCTCAGATACGGGCGCTGTTTCCCTCCGAATCGGCGCGGATGGATGAAGGGGGCGGTCTGCACAAGGTCAGCGCGACTGGACCGAGGGGGGCGCTGCACGCCCGCCACGGCGAGTGCTGCGCGCGGACAGCGAGAGTGGATACAGCATGGCAAATCTTGAGACCGAACCGAGCAGCCTGAGCCTGGAGTTCATGGAGGACCTCTACGAGAAGTTTCTCGAGCGGCCCGATTCGATTCCGGCGGACTGGCGGGAGTATTTCACGCGCCTTCCAGGGAACGGGGACCCTTCCCCGGCGCCCGCCGCGCCCCGGGAAACCTGCGCCCGCCGGAAATGGTTTCAATCGGACTGGAAAGACGCGCTGAAATGCCAGATCTGCGGGCGCGATATCGACCTGGCGGCCATGCAGCACAAGGTCGACAAGCTCATCCGCAATTACCGGGTTCGGGGGCATCGGGTCGCGGCGGTGGACCCGCTGGAGTCGCCGGTGCCGCAGCTCGAGGAACTCGATCCGGCGTATTTCGGGTTTACCGACCACGATATGGACCTGCCCTTTTCCACAACCACTCTGGCGGCGGAGGACACCCTGACCCTTGCCGGGATTATCGAGCGGCTGCGCAACACCTATTGCCGGTCCATTGGCGTGCAGTACATGCACATCGACGACCTGGACCTGCGCGAATGGCTGCAGGAACGCATGGAACGGACCGAGAACCGCATCGCGCTCAGCCGCGACGAGCAGCTCCGGATTCTGACGCGGCTCACGGACGCGGTGATTTTCGAGGAGTTCATCCAGAAGAAGTACGTAGGCGCGAAGCGGTTTTCGCTCGAAGGCGCCGAAAGCCTCATTCCGCTGCTCGACCTGGCCATTGAGAAGGCGGGCCAGTACCAGATCAACGAGATCGTCATCGGCATGGCCCACCGGGGCCGCCTCAACGTGCTCACCAATATCCTGGGGAAAAGCCCCGGCCGCATTTTCAGCGAATTTGACGACAAACACCCGGAACGCAACCTGGGCGGCGGCGACGTCAAATACCATCTCGGTCACCATTCGGACTGGACCGCCGCGACCGGCCACAAACTCCACCTGGCTCTGTGCTTCAACCCCAGCCATCTGGAGTTCGTCAACCCCGTGGCGATGGGCCGGGTCCGCGCCAAACAGGACCGCCTGGGCGACGTAAACCGCGCGGGGGGGATGTGCCTGCTGATTCACGGCGACGCGGCGTTCGCGGGCGAAGGCGTCGTGCAGGAATCGCTGAACCTGAGCCAGCTCGAGGGCTACCGCATCGGCGGCACCATCCACGTGGTCGTGAACAACCAGATCGGGTTCACCACCGTGCCCGGGGAAGGACGTTCGAGCGTCTACGCGACGGACGTCGCCAAGATGCTCCAGATCCCGATCTTCCACGTCAACGGCGAGGATCCGGAAGCCGTCGCGCAGGTGATCGACCTGGCGATGGAATTCCGGAGAGAATTTCAGCGCGACGTCGTGATCGACATGTACTGCTACCGTCGGCACGGGCACAACGAGACCGATGAGCCGTCGTTCACGCAGCCGCTGTTGTACGCGAAGATCAACCGGCGCCGGTCCGTGCGCGAAGGCTATCTCGAACACCTCCTCAAACTGGGCGGGATCACCCGGAAAGAAGCCGACGAGATCGCGGAACGCCGCCGCGCTGTTCTCGAAAAGGAGTTCACGGCCTCCCGCAGCGAGGAAGAGGAACAGGCCCGCGAGGACCGCACACGCAACCCCAACCGCAAGAGCGTGCTGGGGAGCCTGTGGTCCCGGTATTTCGGCGGCTTCGAAAAAGATGCGCCGGATCCCGATACGGGGGTCGCACGGGAAACGCTGACGGCGTATCTGGAGACGCTGGCCGCGTTTCCCGCCGGTTTCCATCTGCATCCCAAAGCCCGGCGCATGCTCGATGCCCGCAGGACGATGGCCGCGGGCGAGCAGCCGCTGGACTGGGCCGCGGGCGAGGCGCTGGCCTATGCTTCGCTCGCCGCGGAGGGCGTGCGGGTGCGCATGAGCGGGCAGGACTCCCAGCGCGGCACGTTCAGCCACCGCCATGCCGTACTGGTGGACACGGCCGACGGGCATACGTTCATGCCCCTGCAGCATATTGCGCCGAACCAGGGATCGGTCGAGATTATCAACAGTCCGTTGTCGGAAGCCGGCGTTCTTGGCTTTGAATACGGCTACAGTTGCGCGTATCCCGACGGTCTGGTGCTCTGGGAAGCCCAGTTCGGCGATTTCGCCAACGCGGCGCAGGTGCTGATTGACCAGGGCATCTCGAGCGCCGAAGACAAGTGGGGCGCGCTCTCGGGACTGGTCCTGCTGCTGCCGCACGGCTTCGAGGGGATGGGCCCCGAACATTCGAGCGCCCGGCTCGAACGCTTCCTGATGCTGGGCGCGGAGGATAACATCCAGGTTGTCTATCCGACGACGCCGGCGCAGTTTTTCCACTGCCTGCGCCGCCAGGTGCTCCGGCCATGGCGGAAACCCCTGTTTGTGATGACCCCGAAAAGCCTCCTGCGGCATCCGAACGTCGTGTCGCCCCTGGAAGACCTGACGCACGGCCGGTTTCAGCGCATCCTGCCCGACGCGATGGGCATTCAGGGAGCTCGGGCGAGGCGGGTGCTCCTCTGCAGCGGCAAGATTTATTACGAACTCGCCGAGGAGCGTGAGAAGCGCGGGCGCGACGACGTCGCCATCGTGCGGATCGAACAGCTGTATCCCCTGCGGGAGGAGTACCTCGAAGAAGCACTCCGGAGCTATCCGGAGGGGACGGACATGGTCTGGGTCCAGGAAGAGCCGCAGAACATGGGGGCGTGGTGGCAGTGGCGCGTCCGGTTCTGTGACCGGCTGCTTGGCCGCTGGCCGTTGCGCGGGGTGTACCGCGCGCCTTCGGCGAGTCCCGCGACGGGCTCGGCCGCGAGCCACCGGCTCGAACAGCGGCTGCTCCTCGAGGAAGCATTCGCGGACCTGTGATGGCGTGGCGTAGCATACGGCGTACGGCAGTAGCAGTGGCGCGGTGAAGGAGAAGTAATCCTATGGCGACCGACCTTCAGGTTCCGGAAGTAGGCGAATCCATCTCGGAAGTCCAGATTGCCCGCTGGCTGAAATCCCCGGGCGAGTATGTGGAGCAGGACGAACCGGTCGTGGAGATCGATTCCGACAAGGCGACGCTCGAAGTGCCCGCCCCGGTGGCGGGCGTGCTGGCCGAGGTGCTCGTGGGGGCCGGAGAGAAGGCCAGCGTGGGAGACGTTATCGCCCGCATCGACGAGTCGGCGCAGGCCCCGGCCGTGCCAGCCGGCGCCCTTGCCTCAACCAACAAAGCCGCACCGCGGGCCGGCGAAGACGGAGCGCCCAAAAAACAACGCGTCATGCCCGCCGCGAAACGCGCTCTCGCCGAGCGGGGCATCGAACCCGGCGCGGTCAAAGCGACGGGACGGGGCGGGCGCGTCCTCAAGGAAGATGTGCTTCAGCACCGCGAAGAGGAGACCGCGCCCGCGAAATCGTCGTTCGCGGGGATTGTCACCGGGGCGCAGCGCCGGGAAGAGGCGCGTCCGATGACGCCCATGCGCCGCCGCATCGCCGAGCGCCTGGTGCAGGCGCAGCAGACCGCGGCGCTGCTGACCACGTTCAACGAAGTGGACATGTCGGCGGCCATCGCGCTGCGCAAGACGCATCAGGAGGCGTTCACGGCGAAGCACGGCGTGAAACTCGGGTTCATGTCGTTCTTTGTGAAGGCGGCGGTCGCGGCGCTGCAGGAGTTCCCGGGCGTGAACGCGCAGATCCGCGACGACCAGATCGTCGAGTTCAATTACTGCGACATCGGCATCGCGATCAGCAGCGGCAAGGGGCTGGTCGTGCCGGTCCTGCGCAACGCCGAACTGATGCGCTTTGCCGACATCGAGCGGGCCATCGCGGATTTCGGCGCGCGCGCGCGCGACAACAAGATCACGCTTGATGAACTGCAGGGCGGGACCTTCACCATCACGAACGGCGGCGTGTTCGGCTCGCT
>DDYW01000070.1:41036-50993 GCA_002348185.1 Candidatus Hydrogenedentes bacterium UBA2224
TGGTGATCCGGCCCATGATGTATGTCGCACTCACCTACGATCACCGCATGGTCGACGGGCGCGAAGCCGTGACCTTTCTCAAACGGATTAAGGAATGCGTCGAGAATCCCGCGCGCCTGCTCCTCGACCTGTAATACGCGTTCAAACCGGGAAGGACGGGCGGCCGGCGGCAGCCATAAGAAAACGGAAGGAGACCCCATGAACACGGCCACGCATGATCTGATTGTCATCGGGGCGGGCCCGGGCGGCTACGTGGCCGCGATCCGCGCGGCCCAGCTGGGCCTGAACGTGGCCTGCGTCGAAAGCGAAAACGCCCTGGGCGGCACGTGCCTGCGCGTCGGCTGCATCCCCAGTAAGGCGTTGCTGGAATCCAGCGCGCGGTTCGCCGAAGCCCGCGACACCCTCTCAAAACACGGCGTAAACGTTACGGGCGTCTCGTTCGACCTGGCCGGGATGATGCGGCGCAAAGAGGACATCGTCAACGGCCTGACCCATGGCGTGGCCGGCCTGTTCAAAAAGAACGGGATCACGCGCTACGAAGGCCGTGGGCGCATCACCGGGCCGCAGCGCGTCGTGGTCGAGGGGACGGACGGCGCGGCGTTGTCCGCGAAACACATCCTCATCGCGACGGGCTGCGCCTCGGCGTCCCTGCCCAATGTCGAAGTGGACGGGCTCTATGTTGGCACGAGCACGGAGGCGCTGGCCTACGATGCGGTGCCCGGGCACCTGGCCGTCATTGGCGCGGGATACATTGGGCTCGAATTGGGGTCGGTCTGGAACCGCCTGGGGGCCAAGGTGACGGTCCTGGAATACCTCGACCGGATCCTGCCGGGCATGGACGGCGAACTGGCCGCGAAAGCCCGGAAGATTTTTGAGAAACAGGGAATGACCTTCCGCGTGGGATGCCGCGTTACGGGTGCGCGGAAAAAGGGCAAGGGCGCTGTCGTCGAAATCGACGGGGCGGCGCCCGTGACGTGTGACCGTGTGCTGCTCGCCGTGGGACGCGTTCCCAACACCGCGGACCTGGGTCTGGAGACCGTGGGGATTGACACCGACAGCCGCGGCCGCATCGTGGTCGATGAGCGGTTCCGCACTTCCGCCGAGGGGGTGTACGCGATAGGCGACGTGATTCCCGGCCCCATGCTCGCCCACAAGGCCGAAGACGAGGGCGTGGCCTGCGTCGAGAACATCGTGAAGGGCTACGGCGAAGTCAACTACAATGCCATTCCCGGCATCGTCTATACGCACCCGGAGATCGCATCGGTCGGCAAGACGGAGGAACAGCTCCAACAGGAAGGCGTGCCCTACCGGAAAGGCGTGTTCCCTTATCTTGCCAACGGCCGCGCGCGCTGCATCGGCGAAACGGAAGGGTTCGTGAAGATGCTCGCCCACGCCGAAACCGACCGGCTCCTGGGCGTGCATATTCTCGGCGCGCATGCCGGCGACCTGATCGCCGAGGCCGCCGTCGCCATGGAGTTCGACGCGAGCAGCGAAGACCTCGCCCGCTCCTGCCACGCCCATCCCACCCTGGCGGAAATTGTTAAAGAGGCCGCGCTGGCCGTCGACGAACGCGCCATCCACATCTGACGCCGCGCCCTCTTGAGCCCGCGGGACAATCGTCAGTGGCGCACCCAGAGGAGCATGTCGAGCAGCACGGGCTGAGCGGTTTCGCCCGCCGTCACGCCAAAGGTGAAGACGTTGTCGCCCTGCTTGACCAGCGCGGGCTCGACGGGATAGTCGAACCACTGGCCGTCCTGCGCCGCGGGCAACAACGGGGCGCCGTTGATCGCCGCCGTGACCGTTTCGGGCGCCGGGGCTTCCTTGAAACGCAAGCGCAGCGTCACGCTGACAGGGACATGGGCCGTGACGTCCTCCCCCACCGGCAGGGTGACCGAGGCGGAGGCGCCGGCGGCCAGGGTGCGCGGGTATTCGGGGTTGAGGATGTCGCGGTTCATGTATTTTTCGCCGCCCTTATACCAGAAGCTGAGATTGCCGTAGCCCCGCGCGCCGGTGGTGTAGACTTTGTCGAGCGGGGCCAGGACGTCCGGGTCGCCCAGCTCGTTCCAGTGCGGGGCTTTGGGATTGAAGAAGTTGAACATGTAGATGCCGTCCGCGCCCGCGTGCCAGACGTTCATGGCGCGCGCGCGATAGCATTCGAGACTTGCCCGCAGCTTCCGGGCGTCCTCGTCGCGCAGCCGGGTTTCGCTCAGCGAGGGATACACGGGGACGTTGTATTTGTGTGCCAGGTCGACGCTGGTCTTCCAGGGATTGAGGCGGAAATAGCAGCTTAAGGTGAGGATATCGATCAGGCCGTCCTGCATCCATCGCTCGAGATCGAAGCCCATGTCGCGGCACATCTCGAGGGAATCCGGCACGCGTACGGAGATGAGAATGGGCCGCCCCCGTTTTGCCCCCACCTCGTCGGCCATGACGCGCACCCGCCGGATGAGGTCCGTCATCATGTCGAGCTCGGCCTGGCCGCAGGGCCGCCCTTCGGCGTGCGCGCGGAAATACGCCAGATGCCGGAAAAAGTCCATCTGGACGCCATCCACGTCGTAATTGGTGCAGACTTCCTCGAAGAACTTGAACGCGAGGTCGCGGATTTCCGGCTGGCCGTAATCCACGGCGGTCCAGGGCCCGTTCACGGGCCGTTTTTCCGCCGTGCCCATCAGCCACTCGGGATGGTCTTTCTTGAGCTGGGGAAACAGGAGGGGCGAATACCAGCCGCCCCAGCCGTCGTGGCAATCGTTCATGCGCATGGACCAGAAGGCTTCGATCCCGTTTTGGCGGCAGAAATTCACCATAATCTCGAGCGGGTCGGTGCCCTGTTCGAGAAAGGCCTTCGTCTGGTTCTGGCTGAACCCCTTTTCCCCCCCCGGTTCAGGCTCAGTGCAGGTAAAGATCTCGCCCACCTTCGTGTTGTGGGTGAACAAGCCGAACCCGGAACTCCACGTGCAATAGACAATCGTGTCGACCTGCGTCCCCAGCACCGCGCGCGTGCGTTTGTCGATCAGTTCGTCCGCATCGGCCTTCTCAAGATAATAGACCGGCTCGTTGCCGTCGTTGTCGTAAATGATCCGCCGCGTCCTGTGGGCCGCTTCGTGCCGCAACGCCTTGATCTGCTCGATCGAGACGGGACCGCCGCCCTCGCCCGCATAAGCGCACGCGCCCAGGATCACCGCAAGCGCCAGCCCGGCAAAGATCCCGCGTCCTGTACCCATGTTTCCTGCTCCTCCTGCGTTATGGAGCGCCCAGAATCTCGAAGCGCTCCTCCAGCCAGCCGTCGCCGTCCTGTGCCCGCACCCGCAGCGTATGGCCGCCGGGGGGGATGATCTTGTCCGATTCGTACTCTTCCGTTCCCAGCACGTACGGCAGGCCTTCGCAGCGATGGACCAGCACGTCGTCAAGATAGAACTCAACCGGACCCGGCGGAATCCCGTCGACCCAGGCCCGGATGCGGTGCCAGCCCGCATACCCCTGGATCTGCTCGAGCGGAGTGATGAAGACGCCTTTGCTCCGCTGGGGCAGGACCCGCGCATCCTCGTCCCACCACCGCGCCACGTCGGCGCTGCTTGCCAGCAGGCGCATGGTGCGGCGGTCGTACACGTTCGAGACCACGCGCGAATCCGCCTGGTACACATAGATTCCCGGCGCGCCTTCGCGGTAGAGCTGGTGCACGCGCCACAAAAACGGTCCCGGCAGCGGCTGGCCCCAGCTCAGGCCGTCCAGCGCCGGCAACACCAGGCACGGCGTGCCTTTCACGGCCTGGTAATACGGCGCCAGGTCGACATGCAGATGGCGCCCCTGGATGTTGCTCGGACAGAGGTAGTCCACCCAGCCCTGCCGCGCCCACGTCGCATAATCAAAAACCTCACTTCTGCGGACCCCGTGCGCGGGGAAGCGCACCAGGATCCGGACGCCGTCGCCCGGCCGGGCGAATTCATCGGCCAGGGCGCGCAGTTCCTGCAGGAACGCGTTGCACGTTTCCAGGGTGTCCGGCCCCTCGGGGTAACGGCAGAAATCGAGCGACACACCCCGCGCACCGATGGCGAGCGCTTCGCGGTACTGGCTCAGCATGTACGCCCGCACTTCGGGGACCTCATAGCGCAGGGCCGAGCCGCGCACCCAGTCGGGATGCGCCATCGAGAACTCGCCCTGCAGCGGGCTGCCGGGATAACAGTTGGTCGCGCCGAAATTGGCGTGAAGCGAAAAGCCGAGGTCGCGGGCGGCACGCAACGAGGCTTCCAGGGTGTTGGTGAACTGCTGCATGCGGCCGACATTGTCGGTCAGGGGATTCTGCACGGCGCCGATGGGGTCGCCCTGGGTCGTGTACAGCAGTTGGTCGCTCGCCCGCGTCTCGTAGACCGCCTTCATGCCGAACCGGCTGATCTGCATGTCGACCAGCGGCACCCGCGCCTCGGCATAGGCCGCCAGGTAGGCCCGGTGCCACGCATTGTCCGACACCACGTCGCTGAACGCGTACGAATAGGGTTCCCAGTAGCCCGCCACGAGTTTGTCGGCTTCCCCGCCGAACTGCGCGTCCAGTCCCGCGCGCACCTCGTCCGAAAGGGGTACAAACTTCACGTAATCGATACTCGAATCCGCCGGGCCCGTGTAGGCATGCAGTTGTTCAAGCACCAGATGCTGGAAATCCAGGTCGCGCCATTGCCACAACACCTCATGGAACACCGGCGTCGAAGCCAGACGCTGTGTGCGGTCTTCGCCGGTGAACCGCAGCGCGATCCCGCCCAGGGACGGCGCGGTGCGCACAAACACGGCGTACGGACCGCGCAGCTCGAGGGGATACGACAGTTGCGGCAGCCGCTGCTCCCCGTCGCTGTGGCCGAACAGGACATCGCCGCGGGACACGTCCTGCTCCGGCGCTGCATCCGTCCGCCACGCCCAGTGCGGTCCGCTGCTCTGCGGCTCGCCCTCCGGCCCCGGCGCCAACGCATAGTGCTGAAAGACGCCCGACCAGTCCTCGATGTACACCACGTCGGTATTGTCGGCCTGAAGCGGCGCGGTGTACGCGGCAAGCACGGTCCCTTCGGGCGAGCGCAGCGTAATCCGGAACAGGGCGTCGACCCGGCCGTCCGTCTGGGCCTCCGGATACGGATTGAACACCACGGTACGGGTCAGGCCCGCGGCACGCCGCTCCATCACCTCGCCCCGGAGCCACGGCTCGTATTGCTCGGGACGCGCCAGGTGCATTGCCGTCTCCGACATCAGCGGCATCACCCGTGCCGGACGCCACGCCTCGCTGCCCGCGGGCGACCACTCGCACGCCACCGCAACGGTCTCGGGCGCCTCGGCCGGCGCCGGATACGCCACATGGAAATACCGCGTGACGGGATCCACGGTAATCCGAACGTCCTGCACCGAGCCGGTTCCCGCCATCGCCACGGCCAGCAAGCCTACGATCCACCCTGTGCGTCTCATCCGCGGACCCTCCGGTGTTGTGCGGCGTTTCTGATTATCCTTCCGGCTCGATCACATAGGTGCGCGCGTCGAGATCGACGGTGACCGTGGTGCCGTCGGCGTAGGTCGTGCGTTGTCTGCGGACGGAGCCGTCAAGCAGTTCATGATCGACCATCTCCTGGAACGCAAGCCGTTGCGCAAGCGCGGCCGCCGTGTTCACGAGCGCGATCTGTTCCGGGCTCGCCCCCGGCCCGACATACGGCAGCCCGGCATTGAGCAGACAGTGCAGCCACGCCGCGTCGGATTTCGGCACGCCCCAGCCGCCATTGTCGCCCATTTCCCACGGCAGCAGGATCGAATCGTGGTACACGAGGTTGAACAGCGGCACGGGGATACCGCAGGCATCGCCGCCGCCGAGACCCGGATACGTCGCATACGGCCCGTGATGAACCAGGTCGAGGGAGCGCACCAGGTAGTCGGCGGGTTCCTCCGAACTCACGACGTAGCCCCGCGCGCGGAGCAGGTCGAAGCAGTCGCGGCGGTACCGTGCGCAATCGCTGCGCGTGATGGGATGCGCCGGCAAGGTGCTTTCCTCAAGCGGCACGACCGCGAATACGTCGAGGTACGCGCCGCGCACGCGGATGCCCTGCGCAGCGAACAGATCGTGATTGCGGCGCACGTACCCGGGCGCGAAGCGCGGATTCAGGATCGTCTGGGGACCGCCGCACCACGTCGAGGTTTCCTCGCGCGAGCCGTCGAGACGCACCGCCGCCAGCCGGTCATCAAACGACACGGCGTTGAGATAGAAATCGCGGTACTGATCGTGCACCGCGAACAGATAGCCGAGTTCCTCGCAGGTCGCGGCAAAGCGGCGCAGGCCGTCCCAGCCGCCCTGTTCCTCGCCCACCGGCATCACGTCGGGATGGCCGTTGTCGTAGCCGTAGAAGCCCCAGCCGTCGAGGTGCACGTAGGCATCGCCGATGCCCGCCGCCTTCAACGAGCGCAACCCTTCCGCGAGCTGGTCGAAGGTCTGCAGGCTGTGATTGTTCTCGATGCGATCCTTGTGGAACAGCGACGCTTCCTGCACGAAATGATAGAGCGCGCCCAGATGCACCACGGGCCGGCCAATGACCTCGTCCAGGCCGGGCGTGCGCACCCGTTTCTCGGCCAGCGACACGAAATCGCCGTGCTCCTGCACGTAGCGGCGGTACCGTTTTGCCATCTTCACGTAGCTGGTGTCGGTGTCGAACACGTACCGGACGGTGCGCAGGTAGCGCACCTGGCCCAGGCTGGGGTACCAGCGCGGCGCGATGCGCGTCGGTCCGCCCTCAGGATGCTGGTATTCGCCGCCGGCATCGTCGCTGGTTTCCAGGATGGTCATCACGCCGGCCGTGCCGTCGAGCTGGCCCCACCACGGCATGTAGAACGAGCGCGAATTGCACAGGTCGGCCCCCGAGATGGCCTGCGGCCAGTTCCCCGGCAACAGCATCCCCTGCATGCGCGGGATCACCGACACGAAGTTCGCGTCCTGTTTCGGCACGAGCGCCTTCGGCCACCGGATCATGGCCAGGTCGCGTTCGTGTTCGATCGCCGCCAGTTCAAAGACGATCTCGCGGCCGGTCAGGGTGGCGCAGAGCCGCAGCTCAAACCCCGGCGCGTCCGGGAACTCCGCCAGCGTGATCATCATGCCCACCGCATAGCCCGGCGCGAAGGGCTCGACGGTCCGCCGGGCCGCGTCCAGGAGGCTGAACTCCTTACCGCCCTTGCTGATGTCGTCCTTCCCGGCCGGTTCGAAGCGCCAGACGTGCCCGTCCGCGTTCACCTCCATCGCGAAATCGGCTTTCATCAGGCTCAGGATCATCCCGGGGGTCTCGAGTTGCCACCGGTCATCCAGTTCAGCAAACGACCCGTCCGCCTCGCGCGGCGCTTCGGCCGCGTTCGCCCATAACCACATGCGGACGCCGTCAATCGCCAGGTAGAGCGCCTTGTATTCGTCCTCGCTCGCCGCACCCCCGGCCAGCAGGGCCTCGAGTTCCGCCAGTTTCGCCGCCTTCTCCGCATGCAGCGCTTCGGGCACCGTGATGGCGCCGAGGCGTTCGACGTGAAACCGGAGCGTGTCAACGCGCGGGGCAAACTCCTCCGCCGCCGCAAGCTGGGACAACACGACTAGAATCGAGATCATGACTACCCCTCCAGGTGATGGAAATCCGCGGACCGCAACGCCCACAGGATACGTCACGGCATCATGGCGCAAATACCGGCGCGAAGTCCACACCCGGCACGGGCACACCCGCCACGGGCGCCGGAGGAAACACATGAACGGCGCTCTCCCCCCGGTCAGGCGGCAGGCTTGGGACACACCGCCGCCCTTGGGTATACTGCCGTCCTGTATGGAGTTCGTCACTGGATACGAAGGGACATGGCATGGCGGGCAAGAAAACGAAATCGATACCACCGCGAAGCGCAGTAAATCGGGAAGACACCTGGGACTTGACGCCCCTCTACCGGAGCGATGCCGCCTGGGAACGGGCCTTCAAGAAGTTCGAACGCATGGCGGCCGGATTCGCCCGGTTCCGCGGCCGGCTCCATCGTTCCGCGCGGACCATCCGTGCCTGTTTCGATTTCGAAACCGAATTCGAGAAACTCGCCGAACGCATCGGCTCCTATGCGTTTTTGAAATCGGCCGAGGACGTCGCCAACAGCGCGTACCAGGCGATGGCGGGACGTTACATCCACGTGGCCACCCTCGCGAACGAGGCCGCGAGCTTCATCGCGCCCGAAATCCAGGCCATCCCTGTCGAACGCATGCGGCGGTTCCAGAAATCCAGAGACCTCGAACCCTACCGGTTCCAGTTGAAAAAGCTCCTGCGCTACCGCCCCCATATCCTCTCGCTCGCCGAAGAACGCCTCCTGGCCATGCAGGGCGAGGTTGCCGGAAGCGCGGGACGCATTTTCGGCCAGCTCAACGACGCCGACCTCAAATTCGGGTTTGTCACGAACGAGAAAGGCGTCCAGGTCGAGCTCACCCAGAGTTCGTTCCGCACCCTGCTTGAATCCCCCAAACGCGCCGTGCGCAAACAGGCCTATGCGCAGTTCTACAAAGGCTACGAAGACCACGCCAACACGCTGGCGGCATCGCTGAGCGCCTCCGTGCTCCAGGACGTCTACCACACCCGCGTCCGCAAGTTCGGTTCGTGTCTCGAACAGGCGCTGTTTGCCGACAACGTGCCCCCCGCCGTATACGACAGCCTCATCCAGGCGGTTCACGACAATCTGCCGACGGTATACCGGTATCTCGAACTGCGCCGCAGGGCCCTTCGCGTGAAAGACCTGCACTTTTACGACACGTACGTGCCCATCGTGCAGAGCAAGGCCTGGAAACGCAGTTTCGACGAGGCCGCTGCCACGGTGGTGGATGCGTTCGCGCCCCTCGGCGCCGCGTACTGCGGCGCGCTGGAGAAGGGCCTGCGCACAGGACGCTGGGTCGACCGCTACGAGAACCGCGGCAAACGGAGCGGCGCCTTCTCCGCTGGCGGATACACGGGCCCGCCCTACATCCTGATGAACTACCAGGAAGACGTGCTCGACAGCGTGTTCACGCTCGCGCACGAGGCCGGCCACTCGATGCACACCTATTTCAGCGCGCGTACCCAGCCGTTTCAGGACTACGAATACACCATCTTCGTGGCCGAAGTGGCCTCGACGTTCAACGAGCAACTGCTCAGCGCGCACCTGCTGGCGCAGGCCAGCGACCGGAAGACCCGGGCCTTCCTGCTCAACCGCGAGATCGACGAAATCCGCGGTACCCTCATCCGCCAGACCATGTTCGCCGAATTCGAGAAGATCATCCACGCCATCGCGGAGGCCGGCGAACCCCTCACGCTCGAGCGCATCCGCAACGAATACCGCCGCCTGCTCGAACTCTACTTTGGCCCCGATTTCGCGCTGGACGAGTCGCTGTCGCTGGAGGGTCTGCGCATCCCCCACTTCTACAACGCGTTTTACGTGTACAAATACGCGACGGGCATCGCTGCCGCCATCACCCTGGCCAAACGCGTTACCGGGGGCGGGCCCCGGGAACGCGAACGGTACCTCGACTTCCTCCGGGCCGGCGGGTCCAAGTTTCCGCTCGACCTCCTGCGCGACGCCGGAGTCGATCTCACCAGCCCCGCGCCCGTCGCCACGGCCATGGAACGGTTCAAAACCCTCGTCGCGGACCTCGAGGAACTCGTGTAGAAGACAGCAGGCGCGCGCGGGCGGCAAGGGGGCCTGCGCTCGGTGGTCTGTTTTCGGAAGAGATTGGCCACAGAGGGCGCAGAGAGCACAGAGTTTGAAAATACCGGAGATTATCCGGGACATGGTCCAAGCGCCGTTCCCGGCGCGACTACCTGTCCCCGGTCGAACGCGAATGCCCCGTCCGGTGTAGCGCAAGCGTCTCGCCTGCATTCTTGTCTTCCGGTGGACGGGGTGGACTCCGGATCCCAGCATTAGCTTGCCGTCTTCTGTCCCCCGCTGGGGGCCTGTCGAAGAATTTACTAG
>DDYW01000069.1 GCA_002348185.1 Candidatus Hydrogenedentes bacterium UBA2224
ACACCGCCCCCGTCCCTCCTGCAGCAAACCCATCACTCGCCGCGCTCAACCAACGCGAGGATGCGCTCCGCGGGCAACGCGCTCGCATGGAAGGCCGCGCCGTCGATGCGGCCTGTGAAATGCTCGCCGCCGCTGAATTTGGGGTTGAAACCAAGTCCAACGAGCGTACTCCGTGTCACGATACGTTCGGGCACGGTGACGGCTGCGGCTTCCTCGCCATTTACGTACAGGCGCAGGACGGGGCCGGATTTCACGGCCGCCACGTGCGCCCAGGTCTGGCCGGCCAGCGGCACGACGGGGGTGGCGTAGGCGTGGCCCATTTCGATGCCCGCAAACACCCCGTTGTCCCGCAGGGTCACCCGGAGCGGATCGTCCCATCCCTGACACCAGGCCGAAAACACCTGCTGGATCGTCCCGGCGGGCAGCGCTTCCGGATAGATCCAGGCATAAAACGTGTACTCTCCCTCCGGGAAAAACGGCAGCTCATACCGGAGTTCCGAATCCTCCCCGTTAAAGGCCACGGCGCCCCCTGCTCTGCCAGTGCGGTCCGGCGCGGATTCCAGGTTCGCTTCGTACTCGAGCCGCCCAAAATCCGGTGCGCCGTTGCCGTCCAGGGGCGCGGAAAAAAGCACTCCGTCGCCGCCAAGGGCGAAGAAGGCGCTCTGTGCCCCGGGCTCGACGGTAAAGGTACGAGGTCCCCCCTCATTCTCGGCCTGAGCTCCGCCGCTTATCGAACACACTTTCCAGTAGTAGGTCCCGGGCCCGAGCAGGGCCTCATCCAGCACGGTGTGGTTCGCCGTCAGGTCCGGGATTCGGGCAACCACATTGTCAAACCGGGCATCCCGGGCCACCACGGCCTCGCATGGCACCCCGTGTGCGCCCTCCGTGGACCAGCGGAGCAGTACCGGGCCCGGCCGGCCTGTCTCGCCTTCCCGCGGAAGCTCCAGATGCGCGCGTACGGGCGGCACGTTGACCGCAGGCAGCCACGCCGTGTACCCGGTGCCGTGGGCGCCGGCACTCGCGAAATCGCAGAGCACCACGGGACCGCCCCCCACCGTCTCCACCTGCCACAGACCGATGGGAGCATACCGCACGAGCGAGTCCGGCGGCCGTTCGGAAACTGGGGAAAGCACCGGGCCCGCTGCGTCGATGGGCGGCATGTCCGCCGCCTCGATAGCGTTGAAAAAGGCGTCGAAGGCGAGCAGTAAGGGCCCGTGATAGAGGACCGCACGGCCGTAGCGCGGTCCTTTGCCCGCCCAGACCCGCGTCGTCAGGTCCAACTCGAGGGTGAGCCGGTCGCCGCTCGTCCACGTTCGTTCAAGATGGAGATAGCTGCCCGGGACCGGGGGCCAGGGACCGGTCCAGAATCCGTTGATGTCCGCCCTGATCGCGGGCATATGCTCGGGGATGCGGAGTTTGAGGCCGAGTTCGAGCGGTTCCTCGCACTCGAACACGAGGGTGACCTTGCCGTCCACCGGATACCCGGTCTCCTCGACGATTCTCACGCGTTTCCCGCCGGGGAGGGGAATGTCGAACGCGCAGGGACCGTAGAAATTGATGACGATGTCGTTGCCCTCGCGCATGGCCGCCCATTCGCTGAGCATGCCGAGTCCGCGCGGCGCATTCACCGAGCAGCAGTTCAACTCGGGTGTCCCCGGCCGGTATTGGAAATTGATCTGCTGATAGGAAGGCGCGCGAATGCCGTCGAGGGGGGTGTCGTAGGTCCACCAGTTCCCGGAAGGATGCTGGGCGCCGAGGACCTGGTTCCAGGTGGTCAACTCCAGTTCGTCGGCCACTTTGGCGTCGCCGGTGAATTTCAGGATGTCGATCGTCAGCGCTTCCCACGCCACTGAGCAGCAGGTCTCGATCGAGCCCTGTTCGTAGACGGACCCGGACGCCTGTTCGTTTGTTGAGAATGCGCCCGAGGGATGGCGGTCGAAGTCGCGGATGCTCGTCCAGAGGTTCACCGCGGCGGTTTTGTACCGGTCCTCCCCCGTGATTCGGTAGAGTTCGACCAATCCCTGGACGATGTGAAGGCTTTCCCAGCGGGTACCGCCGCCCGGCAGCTTGAAGTAGGGCGTTCCCTTGGCGCCCTCGCGCAGCCAGTCACCGTCCTTTTCGAGATCCTCCACGATCATCTGAATCAGGTCCCAGTACCGCTGTTCGCCCGTGCGCTGATACAGGAGGGCTATGACATGAACCACGGAGAGGTTGATCATCGGCGTACCTGCCTCGATGGGCCGCCGCCCGCCGGGATGATACGTTTCGCAGATCCGGTCCGCCGCGCGAAGGACGCACGCATAGGCCTTTTCATCGCCGGTCTCGTCATACCACATGAGCAGCCCGAGCATGCAGTGATAATGTCCCCACAAGTCCCAATGGCCCAGCAGCCGTTCGTTTTCGCGCCAGGGTCCCAGGTAGCCGTCCTCGGCCTGGGCCGCGACCAGCGCATCCACAAACGCCTGCACGAACGGCTTCACGCGGGGATCATCGGTCATCCGCACCGCCTGGACCGCCGCGATCAGGTATTTTCCCGCGAACTCGCCCGCCCAGGGCACCGGTTCCGCATAGGGCCAGTGGCGGTCGCGCCGGTGAAACATCTCGATGAGCCCCGGATTCGTCCCCGGTGCGCGCAAGAGCCAGTTTGCCACGTTTGCATCGACCCGCGTCCCGATGTCGCCCTCAAAGCGCCATTGCGCATGCGGCACGCTGTCCATGGCCTGCGTTCCTTTCGGGGACACGGCCCCCTGCGCCGCATGTGACATGACAAGACACGCCGCAATCGCTGCAGAAAGACGGACACCGCTTTTCATGGCAGGGCTCCCGCAATGAGACTATGGCCTCTCGTGCGGGCGGCATTATAGACCGCGCGCTGAAACGCGACAACGCCCCCCCCGAGGACGAACGCTCAGGCCGTATGGGGCCTGCGCGTAGACTCTGGCGAATTTGCGTTAGACGTCTTACCCTTTTCATGCGGCGGTTTGTCCATTGCGTCCACCGGAAGACAAGAATGCAGGCAGGATGCCTGCGCTACGTCCTACCGGTCCGCTCCGGCGGCCGCCGACGCGGTCTTGCGCGGAAAACGCCCTAGATCCCGTCAAATGGCTTTCCGTAACGGCCCAGGGTGCGTGCGCTGTCTTCGGTAAACGGGAACCTCGTGTTGGGGTAGCGCAGGAATTCGACGTGACCGTCGAGGTAAAGCACGTTTCCGCCGCCGGGGATATGGGAAAAGTCGATGACTTTGGTGGTGCAATGGTCCCACATCAACGGGACCACGCTGCTGGCAACCGCACTCGAGGCGGGGTTGTTGATATCGGTGACCATAAACCGCTCGATGCCTTCCCGGAGGCGGTAGAGGGTGTTCCCGCCGCCGATCTGCGTGCCCGCATACGTCGCGGAGACCGTGAAGTCGTCGTCGCTGGCGGCGCCGCCGGTATCCACGTTGGCCTGAGCCAGTTCACCCCAGGGCGTCGACAGAAACTCCGGCTCCTCGTGCCGGCCGTTGATGTCGGTGCCTTCGGCCCCCACCAGCGGCCCGAGGATGTTAACGTCTTCTATGATCAGCCATCCGGTGTAGTGGTAGGGTTCCTGGCCGACCTCCTCGGGCTGGATGATGCCGTCGCCGTTGCCTTTGCCCACGTCGTAGCGCTCCACGATGTCCGGCGGCGCGTTCCAGGACGGACACCACACCACGTTCACGTCGCTGACGTACTCGGGGATCATGGCGGGACCGTTGAACATCATCTCGGGGCTCAAAGTGCCCGTGACCTTCCACACCTGCCGCTGCGGAAAACGCCCGTGATGCTCGTTGGCATACATGAAGAGCGACATGCCCAGTTGTTTCAGATTGTTGGCGCACGATGCGCGGCGCGCGGCCTCGCGGACCCGGCTCAGCGCCGGCAGCAGGATGGCCGCAAGAATGCCGATAATGGCAATAACGACCAGCAGTTCAATCAGCGTAAAACCCGTTCTTCTCAGCACCCGCACTCCTTTTGCATTTCACACCTTTGTTAATCGTCATTTACGTTTAGACCGTTCGCGCCCCACGCGGCCGCGCCAGCAGTCGCCCGTCGCGCGAGCTTCGGATAGGGCACGTCGTATCCCTTCACGGAATGCCAGAGGATCCGGTTGAACAGGCCCTCGTCGGCGCGGTCAATGTCGTCCAGAGGCATCTCCATGGATTTCTGGGCGTAATACAACTGTTTCCCGCGCAACGACGCCAGTTTCGGGTTCATTTCATCCAGCGGGATCTGGTTGGGACGGCAGGTGTATGGGGTCGTGTCGGGCGTGTTGGTGAAACACGCGTACATGGGGTTGGCGGCCATGTCGAACTGGTTCATGGGCGGCAGGCCGAGGATCAGCTCCATGGTCCGGAGCATGCTGTTCTGGTTGTAATGCGCGCTGACGACCTTCCCCTGGCGGGTGTAGGGGCTGATGCACAGCGCAACGGTGCGGTGTCCGTCCACGTGATCCAGGCCGGCCTGGGGATCGTCCTCCACCACGAAGATGGCCGTTTCGGACCAGAACCGGCTGTGGCTCACGGCTTCCACGATCTGCCCCAGCGCGAGATCGTTGTCAGCGACCGCCGCGCGCGGCGTGGGATACCCTTCGCGCGTGCCGACGGTGTGGTCGTTGGGCAGGAGCATGATCACGAAGTTGTGCCATTCGCCTCTTTCTTCGCAGGAGCGGAACTCCTTGAGGAATTCGCGCGCGCGGTACACGTCCTGCACCTTTCCCGGAAACCCGATGAATGTGGGGCAGATATAGCCTTCGAGGCCGTTCACTTCGGTGTACGCGGCAATCTTGACGGTGCTGGCCCCCTTCAGATAGTCCTGGTAAATATCGGCCCAGGTGGCTTCGCTGGGCGTGATCCGGGCCTTGACCATCTCCCCGTAGTTGCGGAACGTCAGGCCCGCGGCGAGCACATGGTCCCAGATGAACCCGGATGACGCATAGGCAAGCGCGTCGTCGCCGTCGTACGGGTAGCTTCGCGGCCACCCCCCAAAGGCTTTTTCGAGGTAATCGGTCACATACCCCTCGTTGGTCCACTGGTGTCCGTCGGCGCTCAAGACGCCGTTGCAATAGAAGTTGTCGAGCAGCACGAATTCCTCGGCGAGGGCATGATGGTTGGGGGTGACGTCGCGCCCGAACTGGCAGAGCTTGGGCTCGCCTTCGCCCTGGGGCATATCGCCGAACACCTGATCATAGGTGCGGTTCTCTTTGATGATGTACATCACGTGTTTGATGGGCGAGACATCGCCGGGGCGTTCCGGCACCGCGACAGTGCGCTGAGCGTTCGCGCCCGCGCCGGCATCGCGCAGCATGTGCGGCAGACGCATGGCCACGGCGGCCTGGTGAGTATACGCATCGAGTGCAGCCGCGTCCGGCGTGTCCACCACGGTGATCGAGCCCATGTGGTCGTGCGAGTTGTAGCCGTGCCAGTCCGTGCCGTACATGCCTTCTTTGCGCGAGGCATTGGCTTCCAGGTGGCGGCTTCCGACGCCTTTCGTATTGGCCACGCAGAGCAGCGCGCCGTCCTGCGCGAACGCCAGGGCGCCCGGGTACCAGCCCGCCGGAATCAGCCCGGTGACGCGTCCATCTCGGGCGCTCATGACCGCGATGCAGTTGTTGCCGCCCAGCGCGACATACAGCGACTCACCGCTGTCCGGCACGGCGATGGCGTTGGGCGCGCTGCCAAAGGGAAGCTCGAGCGACGGACGGGCAATCCAGCGTTCCTTCACCTGATGGTCCGCCGTATCAATCACACTGATGGTGTCGCTGTTGGCGTTGGCGACATAGAGGACGGCGCCGTCCGGCGAGAGCGCCATCCCGCAGGGATGCAGGTCAACCTCGATCTCCCGTCTGACGCTCTTGGAGGCGAGGTCGATTACGGACACCGTGCCCGTTGAGGCGATGCCCGCGGCCGTCACCACCGCCCGGCTGCCCGAGGTGGGTCCCGTGAGATCGCCAGGCGTCGGGCGGCGTCCGCCCCAGTTGGTGACGTACGCCGTGCCGTCGTGAAGCAGGACGTCGTACGGCGCGATGCCCACGGGAATCTCGGTCAACACGTTTCCCGAGGCGATGTCGACCACGCCGACGCTGTTGTTCCGGCTGAGCGCCACATAGAGCAGACCGCCCGCCTCATCCAGGACGAATCCACCGGGAGCGGAAGCGCCTTTACCTTCCGGACCGGGCAGATTGATCGTCTTGACCCACGCAAATGCGCCGTCGCCGCCCCGCTCGGCGCAGTGGATGGCCGCCTCGGCCGCGGTGGTCCACACGCGATTGCCGTCGGCGCTCCAGGCAATCCCGCAGAAGGCGCTGCCCCCTTTGGGCATGGAAAGCGTCTGGACAACGCGGCGGTCGACGGCGTCAAAAAAGACCACGTCCGACCGGTTCTTGATGGCGAGCAGCCGGTCCTCGGGATGCACGGCGATGCCCACCGGCCGCCCGGGAAACTCCACCGTCGTCCCCGCGGGATTTAGAACCTGCGTCGTGGGCACCACGAATGTGCCGTCCCCCTGCGGCCCGACCACCGCCTGGTCGAGGAAGGCGTCCGGTCCCGCATCCAGGGCGCGCCGCACTCCCGGAAGCTCGCGCATCGTCGCGCAGCCGATCAACAACGCCGCTACACAACCCGCGAACGCCCATTTGCGCATGGTTCATCCCTCCTCGAGGCCGGAGCCCGGTGGCCCGGCCGCATTCCCCGGTTGACGCGAACCCGGCCGCACAAGGTCCGCAGGCACAACATACCCATTGTTGCGGCGCGAGGCAAATGGCGGATGACTGTGTTCCCGCGTCCTGTTAGGCCTATACGTCCTATGGGTCCTATAGGTCTTATGGGACCTATGGGTCCTATGGGTTCCATGGGGCTCCTGGGGTATACTCCTCCCGCTCCGGGCGGGCCGCGGACTAAACAGGAGCAGAGGGCTGTTTATGTGAACAGGTCAAAAATCCAACAGGCGTCTGACACCCATCGGGAGACTTCGTATGCGCGTTCTTGCTGTGCTGTTGTGCGTTGCGGCCTCAGCCCGGGCCGCGGTGGAAACGGAATCGCTTGCCTACCGCGAAGGCGACACCGAACTTACGGGCTATCTCGCCCGGAACCCGGCCGTGGCCGGCCCTATGCCGGGTATCCTCATCGTTCATGAATGGACGGGCCTTGGGGAGCATCCAAAGAACAGTGCGCGCCGACTCGCTGAACTGGGTTATGTGGCGTTCGCGCTGGACATGTACGGCGGAGGCCAGCTCGCAAAGGACGCGGGGCAGGCCGCGGAGTGGTCCGCCACGTTCAAGAACGACCCGGCCCTGGCCCGGCGACGGTTCGAGGCCGCCCTGAAGGTCCTTGAAGCGCAACCCGACGTTGACCCGGATCGCATCGCCGCCATCGGCTACTGTTTCGGCGGGACCATCGTGCTCGAGATGGCGCGGCTCGGGGTGGACGTGCAGGCGGTCGTGAGTTTTCACGGCGGCCTGGGCTCGCAGGTGCCGCACGAGCAGCGGAAATACGACGCCGCCGTCCTGGTGTGTCATGGCGCCGACGACCCCCATGTCCCCCAGGCCGAAGTGACCGCCTTTCTCGACGAAATGAAGGCGGCCGGGGCCAAATTCGAATTCGTGCAGTACCAGGGCGCCGTCCACAGCTTCACGAACCCCGAGGCCAATTCCGAGAGCGCCCGGTTTGAACCGACCGCAGCGCGCCGTTCCTGGATTGCCATGCTCAACTTCCTGGAACTTGTATTTGTGGGCACGCCGGCCTATAAATAGCCGGTGAGTGGTCGCGGCCACTGAAATCAGGGACAGCGGACCATGTGCCGTTTCGCTCATCCGTGGAGGATGAGAACGCGGGAATTCTAGAGGTAGACGTCATGAAGCATTTTCGATCGGTTGTCACGATGCTGGTTTTCGCGGCCGCGGCAACAGCGGTGGACGCGGCGGAGACGGTCATGCGGGCGCCTGCCCGGGATCAGTACCCCACGCAGAACCCCGAGGGCACGTCGATCCTGCCCAATGGACGCCTGATTACGCCTTCCGGGGCAATGTTTCGGGTACGCCCGCATCCCTACGGCCTTACGATGAGCGGGGACGGGCGCTGGGTGGTCGCCGTCAGCAGCGACGGGCCCCAGCTTACCATCCTGGACATGAAAAACCCCGGCGCGCCGGAGATTTCCTTTATCCCCGACGACCAGAATGCGGGCGAAGGGGTGCTGGACGCGGCGTTTATGGGTCTGGCCATCGCGCCGGACAACCAGACGCTGTATGTGGCCGGCGGAAAAGACTGGAGCGTTACGGCGTTTAACCTCGAGACGCGCGAACGCCTGTTCCGGATTGATTGCGCCCATGACGCCGACGGGCAGCAGTTCCGGAACGGCTACGCAGGCGACTTGCGATTAAGCGGCGACGGCAAAACGCTTTACGTCTGTGATCAATCCAATTTCCGGATGTTGATCCTCGACACCGCCCAGCGCGCGGTCGTGCGGTCCATACCGGTGGGCCGCTTTCCCTTCGGCATTGCCCTCTCCCCCGACGGAGACCATGCCTATCTGGCCAACGTGGGGATCTACGAATACGATTACTTCCGCACGGAAGACGGACAGTATGCCAAACTGCCGTTTCCGCCGTTCGGCGTGCCCTCCCGGGAGGCCGAGGACGGAGTCACCCTCGACGGGGTTGTGGTGCCGGGCCTCGGCGACCCGAACGACATTGCGGGCATGTCGGTCTGGAAAGTCCGCATCTCCCGACCGGGCAAGGAGAAGGTCGTCAAGAAGACCAAGACCGGCCACCTTGTGGGTGAACAGCTCGAGGGATTCCCGGCCGTGGGCGGCAGCAGCCCCAACTCCATCGCCGTCACCCGGTCGCATGTGTATGTCTCCAACGGAAGCAACGACAGCATCACGGTGATTCACGCCCGCTCGGGGAGGCGCGACAAAGATATCGACCTCATCCTGCATCCCCTGGCGGCGAATCTGCGCGGGATGATTCCCTTCGGCGTGGCGCTCTCGCCGGACCAGGCCACGTTGTACGTCGCGGAGGCGGGGGTCAACGCCATCGGCGTCATCCGGCTGAGCGACCACCAGGTTCTGGGCCACATCCCCACCGCCTGGTTCCCCAGCAAGCTGGCCGCGTCTCCCGACGGCAAGAAGCTCTACGTCGCATGCGCCAAGGGCGTGGGCTCGGGTCCCAATGCCGGACCCGGGCACAAGGAAGGCGACCCCACCGGCATCGGGGCCCTCATGCGCGGCTACATCCACATCATCGACCTGCCGCAATCGCAGGACGAACTCGACGCCCTCACCCGGCAGGTCGTCGAGAACAACGTCGTGGTCGAGCCGGCAGGCACCCTGGCCCGGCCCCAGAACCACCCCGTGCCGCCCGCGCCCGGCGCATGGAAGAGCCCAATCAAGCACGTGATCTATGTCACGAAAGAAAACCGCACCTACGACGAGGTCTTCGGGGCGCTGCCCGGAGGCAAAGGCGACGCGGAGCTGTGCCGTCTGGGCCGTCCCATTGACGTCAGCAGCCAGGACGGCGCCCGCACGGTCAAAGACGTGGTGCTGATGCCCAACCATATCGCGCTGGCAAAACGGTTTGCCATCAACGACAACTTCTACTGCGACTCCGACCACAGCGTCGACGGACATCGCTGGCTGGTCGGCACCTACCCGAACGAGTTCATGGAAGCGCGCATCGGCGAATCGGCCGAAGGGGACGGACCGGGGAACTTCTCGTTTATCGGGTCGTCGGGCGCGATTTATCCCGAGGACTACAACGAGGCCGGTTCGATCTGGGAACATTTTGACCGCAATGGCTTGCGGTTCTTCAACTTCGGACTGGGCTTCGAGTTCAAACCCCAGGAGGAGGAGCAGGAATACCGGTTTACCGGCATTCGGCTCAACACCAATTACCCGTTGCCGCAACCCCTGTTCGAAAACACCTCGCGTATCTTCGCCACCTATAACACGAACATCCCCGACCAGTTCCGCATGGACATGTTCGAGCAGGAGTATCGCGAGAAGTGGCTTTCGGGCAAGGAACCGTTCCCGGATGTGATCACGATGATGCTGCCCAACGACCACGGCGCGGGCGAGCGGCCCGCCGACGGCTACCCGTACTGGGGGTCGTACATGAGCGACAATGACCTCGCGCTCGGCCGCCTGGTCGAACTCATCAGCCACAGTCCCTGGTGGAAAGAGACCGTCATCTTCGTCACCGAAGACGACGCGCAGGGCTACCGCGACACTGTGGATGCCCACCGCTCCATCTGCATGGTGATCAGCCCGTACGCCCGGCCGGGCTACGTCTCGAACACGCATTCGAGTTTCGGCAGCATCCTCAAGACTCTGTTCTTGATACACGGGTTGCCGTCGCTCAATCAGTACGACGGGTTTTCGTGCGATCTGGCCGATATGTTCGATACGGAACCCGCGAATGCGGCGCCGTACAAGGCCTTGCCGGTAAACGCGGAAGTTTTCGACCCCCAGAAGGCGTTTGACCCCTTTGACCGGGAATTCAACTGGCAGGCGGTCAGCGAGTACGTACCCCTCGATCATCAGGAGTTTCTGGATACCGACACCTACGGCCATTCGGGGGATACCGGACACGGCCCCCGGGCCGCCGAATAGGCGCCGGCTGGACGAGTCAACACGCATACCGAACATCCCATACCGCATGGAAAGGTCCGCACACCCAATGTTTGGACGAAGAGAACAGACTTCCCGCGAAGAATTGATGAACAGCCTCACTCACGGCGTCGCCGCGGCGCTGAGCATCGCCGCGCTCACGGTGCTGGTGGTGTTCTCAAGCCTTCAGGGCGATCCGTGGAAAATCGTGAGCTTCAGCATTTACGGCGCAACGCTCATCGCGCTGTACACGGCGTCTACCGTGTACCATGCCGTGCCGTCCCCGCGGCTTCGGCCGTTCCTGCGCCGCATCGACCATTCGTGCATCTATCTGCTCATTGCGGGCACGTACACGCCGTTCATGCTGGTGGTGATGCGCGATGCGTGGGGCTGGACCCTGTTCGGGCTGGTCTGGGGCTCGGCCGTGCTGGGGATCCTGTTCAAGATCTTTTACACGGGCCGTTACGAGATCGTCTCGACGCTGTGGTACATCCTGATGGGGTGGATTGCCGTCATCGCCATCAAACCGATGGCCGAGGCCATGCCGGCCGGCGTCTGGCCCTGGGTCGTCGGGGGCGGCCTGTGCTACACGTTCGGCGTCATCTTCTATGCGATGGGGAAGCTCCGCTACAACCACGCGGTGTGGCACCTGTTTGTCCTGGGCGGCAGCCTGCTCCATTTCGTGTCGTTTCTGCTTTTCGTGCTGCCGAAGCACGCGTAGGGCGGGCCTCCTGACCCATCCGCGGCGAAGCGCCCGGCGCTCCCGGGCGCGCTAGCCGGTGACGGTAACGTCGTAGGCGATGCGCAGAAACGTGCCCTTCGGGCCCGAGGCCGGCTCCTCACAGAGACACTCGATGCTTGCGGGGCCCACGCCGGTGAACTTGTAGGTCAAGCTCTCCCCCTGTCCCGCGGGTTTCCCGTTCACCGTCCAGGTGTATTTCCCGTATCCGGGCGCCGCGTTCAAGGTGAACTCGACGTTCCCGGGCACCTTCCATTCGATCGCCGGCACCCGGGCCACCATCGTCGAGTCGCTGGCGGCGGCGACCGTCTGGCCCGCCCGGGAAGCCGTGTATTCCACCAGGGCCAGCCCCGGTGTATCGAACACGTAGAACAACCGGGCGGCATCGGGCCCTTCGGCAACGACGGCATCATTTACTTTCCAGGTGTGGGTCACGCCTTCGATGGCGTCAAGTTCCAGCTCGAGCGCCTGCCCTTCGTAATAGACTTCCGGCAGCGAAAAACTGACCTTCACCTCTCCCAGCGACGTCACCAGGCCCATTCGCCTGCGCAACTCATCCAGACTGATGCCCATGGACGCCGCCACCCGCTCCAGCGTCTCCGGCATTTCGTCCAGCGGGGTAAACACCTTGAGGTTCAGGTTGCCCGAAGGGGTCGTGAGCACCATGTCGTAACTTCCGACCTCGCAGAACCCCGTAGGCGTGAGTTTCAGCGCGCCGTCCGATTTGTCGTAGCGGAACATCTCGTCATAATCGTGGCCGCTGGCCCAGAGCTTGACCTCCCCCATCTCCGCGGCGGGCAGGGGCTGGCCGTCGCGTGTGATCGCTGCCGTGAGCGATTGGTTGGTATGGTGAAACACCAGGACATCGGGGTCGGCTTTCAGTGCGGCCGCGAACGCGGGCGCTGCTGCCGCCGTGATGACCCAGAACGCGAGCAGACCGGCGACCGCCGTTCCCCTCAGATTCCGCATACTGCTCATTTCCAGACCGGGTTGCGTTCCGCACCGCATGGTTGACACCTCCGCCATGAAAGGACCCTTTTTGTTCCACTGGACCGCCCGTGCGCACATGTCTGGAATTCGGAGTCCGCACACTCCGGACCGGCGCCTTTAGTCTATCAATCCCCGGCCGCGTTTCACAGTTTCCACGTCTGAAAAAAGTGCAAAGGGAGTACGATGTGTGTCAAAGCCGATGGGAATGGCCCCCGGGGAATACACTTGGCGTGCGTCCCAGACGGTAAGGCGGGCGGGCGGGCTAACTCCGGTTGTCGTCGTGTTCCCGCTCGTACCAGTCGCGCCACGACTGCGCATATGTGCCGATCCAGTCCATAACCGCTTGCGCGCCGAGATCGCGCCGGGCTTTTTCGGATTCGATCCACTTATGCCGCTGGATTTCCTCGCGTTGCAGCATGAGGTATTCGCGCTGGCGTTCCTCCCGCCACCGCAGGGCGTGGTGCAGGTCCCAATCGTCCAGCGCTTCCTGGAAACTCACTTCCGTGCTGCGGGCTTCAGCCAGATGGCGCTGGTGCTGAAGCACCGCCGACAATTCTGCTTGATTCAATGCCGATCCCCCTGCTGGCCGGGCAAAACCCTCATGTGACGCAGTCCCCGTTGATGCGTCAACCCCCTGAGCGCAATCCAGAAACCCGGAACCAGACATCCTGCATACCTCTCGCTTAAACCTGCAAAACATTACAGGTTAGAGGCAAAATTGTAACACACTCCGCGTTCTTGTCAAAAAGTTCTGTTGACAAGAACGGGATCATCCGCCGGTTTGTTACCGTATGATCAGCGAGCATACCATCTCCTGGGCAACAAATCCAGACGACACTCTCTTCCCGATATTCACGTGGAAAATGCAGAAAACGCCGCATATGCCGCATCCGAGGGGGTGTCTCCAGGCGTTTTGCATCGTCGGCGACTCGGACGGGAGGCCGGTAAGGCGTGTAAATTACCCTCCCGTTGCGGTATACTGTGCCTTAAGTGACTATCAAATCGTTGGTTAGAGCCCGAGTAAGGGAGCGTGCCCAGGGTATGCCGAGCAAAGACAAGCTGAACGAGCAGGCAACGGCGGGGTCGGAACACGACGTGCACGGTTTTCCTGATGAACCGCTGATGCATGGGCTGAAGAGCGTGATTAATGGTGCGGTCCGGCTGCTGGCCATCCTGATGACGCTGGTCATCGTGTGGGGTGTGCTGGATGTCTTGCTTGTACTGGTAAAGCGTCTTATGGAGCCCCCGATTATGCGGCTTCAGATTGCGGACATTCTGGCTACGTTTGGCTCGTTTATGGCCGTACTGATCGCGATCGAGATCTTCGTCAACATTACGATCTACCTGCGCGACGACATCATCCATGTGAAGATCGTGATGGCGACGGCGCTGATGGCCATCGCGCGGAAGGTCATTATACTGAACGTTGAGGATGAGGCCATTACCCCGCAGGTCATTTTCGCCATCGCCGCTCTCGTGCTGGCCACGAGCATTGGCTACTTCCTCGTCGTGGTGAAGGGCGGGGAGTCGCGTGACGTCACGAAACCGGGCCGGAGAGCGTAGCGCCTGGGGTGGGCTTTTGCGCCATCCGGGCCGGGCACGCTAAGATGGCCGGAGAACGGTCTGTGACGCGCTATCGAGAAAGAGGATGTCCGATGCGAAGAATGTTCATCGTGGGAATCGCCGTGCTCGCGGGACCGGCCCTGGGCTTTGCGCAGGAGGCCGGGCTCTGGGTGCAGGCGTGGTCGTACGACATGCCCGGCGAGCAGCAGTATCTGGAACAGCTCGCTCAGGCGGCCGCGGCGGAAACCGGCGAGCCGGTTCGCATCACGTTCGACAAATGGGACCACGCCCACGAGGCCATCGGCCAATGGGCAAAAGACGGCCAGGGGCCGGACCTCGTGGTGGTGGCGGACATCTGGCTGGCCGAGTTCGCGCCGCATTTTGAGCCGCTGGAACCGTTCATCCGCCCCGAACTGAAGGATGCGTTTTACCCGGTGCTGTTCGACAAGGGGGTCTATCAGGGCACGCTTCTGGGACTCGTTTGGGCGACGTCGACCAAGGCGCTCTTCTACCGTACGGACCTGTTCGAGGCCGCGGGCATCGACCCGCCAACGACCTGGGAAGAGCAGTTGGGCGCGGCGGTTGCGTTGAACGACCCGCCGCGCGTGTACGGCCTGGGACTGCCCGGCAAACCCGAATACGAGACGGACGACAATCTGTTCTTCTACTTCTGGTCGGCGGGCGGTGCGTTCTTCGATGCGGAAGGCAACTGCACGATCAACAGCGAAGCGGGCGTCAAAGCGCTGCAATTCTATGTCGATCTCGCCAACAAGTATCAGGTGACCCAGCCGGAATTAACGACCTGGACGCGCAAGGAGACCCGGCGGCTGTTTGAACAGGGCCGCCTGGCGATGTTTGCGACAGGGCCCTGGGGGATCGAGCAGTGCCGCAAGAACGCGCCGGGGCTCGAATTTGGCGTTGTACCGCTGCCCGTCGACAAGGAACGGGTGACCCAGATCATTACCGACCACCTGGTGCTGATGCGTTATTCCACGAAGAAAGAGCTGGCCAGGCGTTTTATTGAGATCGCTTACCGGGACGACCAGCGGCTGGCGTACACCACGCTCGGATTGATTCCCGAAAAGAAGACGGTCGCCCAGGCCCCCCATTTCCAGGACGACCCGCACTGGAAGGTCTTCGTCGACGTGATCCCGTACGGCCGGACCATCCCGCTCATTGAATGGGAGGAAATCGGGATCGCCATCCGCGAGGCCATGTACCAGGCCCTGAGCGCGCGCCAGACGCCTCGCGAGGCCCTCGACGCCGCGGCGGCCCGCATTGACGAAATACGCGCCAGACAGCAGTAGAACCCGGAACACAAAACCGCGCAGCGGCGCGCCCGCGCCGTCCGCCCCAGTGAAAGAGCCACCATGCCTCACACGGCCACATTGAAACCAAAAGAAGACCGGCGGCTTCTGCGCGGACACCGCTGGGCTTACCGGAACGAGTTCGCCGCGCTGCCGAATGCGGAGGACGGGGAACTTGTGGATGTGCTCGCCGACGGCGGGCGCTTTCTCGGACGCGGATTCTTCCAGACGGCCGGAGGCATCGCCGTACGCCTGTTGACGCTGGAAGACAAGCCCGTCGACGCCGCCCTGTTGCGCGCGCGCATTCACCGCGCCCGGCGTTACCGCGAACACCGGTTCGGCGATTCGACGGTGTACCGCTGGGTACATGCGGAAAGCGACGGCCTGCCGGGATTTGTCGCGGACCGCTATGATCGCGTCGTGTCCGTGCAGGCGGGCAGCGTGTTCTATGCGCGGCACGCCGAGGCCATCGCGGAGGCGTTTCTGGAAGTCCCCGGCGTAACGGGTGTGCGCTTCGAGATTGGCGGCCTGGTGAGCCGGTTCGGAGAACCCGCTTCGCCGGTCGAGGTGCGTATCAACGAACTCCGCTTCGCGGTCGATGTCGAGCAGGGCCAGAAGACCGGGATGTTTCTCGACCAGCGCGAGAATGTCTGCATGCTCCGCAACCTGGCGCGGGACGCCCGCGTGCTGGACGGCCACTGCTATACGGGATTGTGGGGCATCTCGGCGGCGTGCTGGGGGGCGAAAGAGGTCACCTGCGTCGACACATCGGCCACGGCGGTCGATATGGCCCGGGAAAACGCCCGGTTGAACGGGGTGGACGACCGTTGTCATTTCGAGTGCGCGGACATCCAGGAGGCGCTGCGGGACAAAGGCCCCTTCGACATCGTCATGCTGGATCCGCCGGCCCTGGCCAAGACGCGCGTCCAGACGCGCAAGGCCCTGGGCGTCTATCTGGCGCTGAACCGGCTGGCGATGGAGACGCTCGCGCCCGGGGGATGGCTGATTACGTCGTCCTGCTCGCATTTCGTCGGCGCGGAAGTGTTTGTGGAGACGCTCAAGCGCGCGGCCCGCATGGCGCGACGCGACGTATGGCTCGTCGAACTGCGCGGAGCGGCGCCGGATCATCCGGTGTTGATGGCTATGCCGGAGACGGCCTACCTGACCTGCGCCGCCCTGCGGCTGGTGTGAGCCGCACCGGATTCAGGCGAGGAGCCGGTCGACGGCCTCCATGGATGAGACATAGACGACGTTCAAGCGTTTCAGGTCTTCGGCCATGGCCGGGTTCGTGCCGCCGACGACATAGATGGGCAGGGAAGCGAGGCCGTTCGTCTCGCGCAGGATGCGGCAGATCTCGGTGGCCGGCATCTCGTCCTGTTCCGCGCCGACCCACAGGCAGGCGGGGAACGCCATGCGCAGGCTGAAAAAGGCATCGACCAGGCAGGTCACGCGGATCACGCGGTATCCCTTACTCTGGAGTTTCGCGCACGCGGTCTCGGCCCGCCCGTTCTCGCTTTCGAGCAGCAGGGCGCGTTTCTGATTCTTACACCCCCGCGTTCGTTCCACGGTGGTCGTAACGAAGAAATCGCACGCGGCGCAGGCTTCCTCCTCTTCGTCAAACATGCATCCCATGAGGAAGCCGTTGTCGATGGCGCGCACGCTGCGCACTGTGGCCCGCGCTTCGGAAATCGTGCTGCCGTCGGGCAGGCTGAACGAGAGCCGGACCATGGTGTTGGGGCCAAGGCGCGTTTCGGTCCAGATGCCGCATCCGCCGGCACTCAGGTCCACCGTTTCCCCTTCGAGGTCCTGCTGGTCCGCGCGGACAATCTTGCACGGAACACGGATTTCAACGCGCTGGTGCTTGCGGATGTCGACACATTCGATCTTGCGTGGCCAGGAGACGCGCAGATAGGGAGAGGCGTTGTCGGCATTTTTCAGTAGCGTGCACGGAAACCCGCACGCGCGGCCCTCCGACACAAACCGGAGCAGGCAGCGTTGCGACTTGCCGGACAAGGCCGCGGCATCTTCGGTCAGGGGCCGGTCCAACAAGACATAATTGCCGGCATGCCATCCCCGCACCGTGGTCGAATAGCGGTTTTCGTCGCGTTCCCCCGGATTCGTGTGGACCACTGCGGGGGAACCTACCGCAAAGACGCCCTCGATGTCCCCGCGGTCGAGATTCATGTGCTCCCCCTTCACTGCGTTATGCGGCCTTTGAGACCTCAATGTGACATCCTTGATATGAATCCGGATGCCCACTACAGATAGCTCAGCAATATGATACCAAGCAGGGCGGTGTGAGACAAGCGGCGAGCACTCTTTCGCCGGATAAGCATGACGTAAATGCGGTTGCCGCTGACGGGGAGCCAGAGGAACGAGGGCGGGCCCGGCGGTCAAGCGCCGAGCGGTGGAAAGGGCGGACCAGGTGGATCAGGTGGACTTGGTGGACGCAATGGACGGAATGGACGGAATGGACACGATGGACGCCCCGACGGTGGGGGCAGCGGGACAGAAATGTCGTGATCGGTTTCCGGAACCTTTGTCCCCCGCTGGCGGCGAGATGACCACGCAGGTCCGCGTGGTTCTACACCGGAGGAATAGACCCCTTCACAATCATTCAGACTGGCACGTCCATAACGCCCATAACGTCCATAGGGTCCATTTGGTCCGGCACGGCGCCGGGCGAGGTTTTCTCCGGGTTTTGTGAACGCCGGGTTCAGAATTCCCGGGATCGTTGTGCATATTGGGGGGGGCGGATATACTGAGGCCGGGAGAGGGAGCGGGCCATGCGAAATCTTGTGCGCCGGTATCGCACCTGGAAACACCGCCGCAAATTCGTAACGGCGGGGCAAGGGTGCCGGTTTCACGGAAAGAACCTGTTGATCGACGGGCACGTGGAGTTGGGAGAGCGGGTCAAGATTCGCGATAACGTGATCATGCGCACCCACAAGGATGGCCGGATCTACATCGGCGATCGGACAGGGATCAGTTTCTACTGCCTGTTCGAGGCGACCACGACAATCGTGGTGGGCAAGTATACGGGCTTCGCCGAGTTCAGCGTGGTGCGGGACACCAACCACCTGGTCTACGGCACGGCGGAACACTGGCGTCTGACGCCCCATATCGCGGAACCGATTGTGATTGGGCATTGCGTGATGATTGCGAGCCGGTGCTACATTGGCCCGGGGGTGGCCATCGGCGACGGGGCCGTGATCGCGCCGAACAGTCTCGTGATGAAGGATGTCGGCCCCCTGGAAGTATGGGGAGGAAATCCGGCGCGAAAGATGGGCCACCGCGTCAAGGGACCCATTGCGGCGGCCATGCAGAGAAAATACGGGGGGCTCATTGAGACATTCGGAATCAAAGAAACGCCCTACCGGGACGAGTTGCAGGCCATTCAGGAAGCGGCCCTGAGCGGCATGAACCGCGCGGCGGAAGAGCGCGACCGGCTCATGGCGTCGCTGGGCATTCAGGAGCGCATGGCACAGAACGGCATAGATTGAGAGCAAGGGGACGCGGCCCGTGAGGCTTTGGCGGCGCCTCGCAGGGAGGTTCGGCATGCGCATCGGTCTCATCGCGATAAACGGCGTCCGGCCACACGATCCCGCCTTGACCGCCCTGGGGCACTCCCTGTACGGCGTCGCGGAACGCTGGCGCCACATCGCCTCCCTGCCGAGCCTGGCCCTGCTGACGCTGGCGGGCATGACCGGACGTGACCACGACTACGCTTACTGGGAGCTGGACGATCTGGAAAAACAGGACCCGCTGCCCGCGGACTTTGATCTGGTGGCGCTTTCGAGTTACAGCGCCAGGATCGGCACGGCCTATGAACTATCGGAACGGTACCGGGCGCTGGGTATCCCGACGGTCATCGGCGGTCCGCACGTAAGCTGCCTGCCGGAGGAAGCCGCCGCGCATTGCGACGCCGTAGTGGTCGGGGAGGGCGAGTCGTCCTGGCCGGAGCTCCTGCGGGATTGCGAACGGGGCCATCTCCGGCGGTTCTATGGCGATCTGGAGGCCGGGTTCGACATGGCTCAGGCGCCGGTGCCCGCGTACGAACTGCTCGACCTCACGAAATACAACCGGCTGCCGGTCCAGACCAGCCGGGGATGCCCCCACCGCTGCGAGTTCTGCGCAAGTTCCGTGCTGATCGCGGGAAAATACAAACAGAAACCCATCGAGAAGGTGCTGGCCGAAATCGACAAGATAAAATCGCTGTGGAAACGCCCGTTTATCGAACTCGCGGACGACAACAGCTTCGTCGACATGCGCTATTGGAAATGCCTCCTGCGCGAATTGAAAGACTGCAACATCCGCTGGTTCACGCAGACCGACATCGCCGTGGCGCGTGACGACGAGTTGCTGACGCTTCTTCGGGACAGCGGATGCGTTCAGTTGCTGATCGGGTTCGAAAGCCCTTCGCCGGACGACCTGCGGGGTCTGGAACTGAAGTGCGACTGGAAGAGCGTTCATATGCGGGGCGCGGCGGAGGCCATCCGAAAGATCCAGGGGCACGGTATCACGGTGCTGGGCTGTTTTGTGCTGGGCATGGACGCCCAGGGACCGGACTGCTTTGATGCGGTGTGCCGGTTCTGCCATGAGACGGAGCTGTTCGACGTCCAGGTCACGGTGCTGACGCCGTTTCCCGGGACGCCGCTGTACGCGCGGCTACTGGAGGAGGGGCGGCTGCTGGAACCGGAAGCCTGGCATACCTGCACGCTGTATGACGTCAATTTCGTGCCCCGGCACATGACCCCGGAAGAACTCGCTGACGGGTTCCGGTACCTGATCACGCGGGTCTACGCCCCCGACGAGACCAAATGGCGGCGTCGGTGTTTCCGCAACCACCTCCGGGAATCGAAAGTAGAATCCTGAACGGGTGCGCGCACCCTGGCGCTCCGAACGGCGACCCAACGCGCCGTCAGCGTTGGTGCTCTTCCTCGAGGACGCGCAGCGCGGCGTCCGGCCGGTTGGTGATGATGGCATCCACCCCGAGCGCGGCGAAGCGGCGCATGGCGTCGATGTCGTCCACGGTCCATACGGCGACGCTACGGCCGGCCGCCTGCATGGCGGCGAGGCGTCCGGGCGTAACGCCTTCGGCGTTGGCGTTCCAGCCATCCAGTCCGAGGAGGAACACCCAGCGTGCACCGTTCTCCCATTTGTCGTGCTCGGCGGGATCCAGACCGCTGAGAAACTCGACCCGCAGATCGGGCGCGGAGAGCTTGGCCACCGCGCAACAGATCGGCGAGAAGGACTGGATGACGATTTGCTTCTCCATTTTGCGTTCCCGCACGAGGTCGATGACTTTCAAGGTGAGTTCGTGATTGCGCGAGCCGCTCTCAGCGATGAGTGCGCGTATCGCGTCTCCCTGGGCGCGTGAAAGCACGGGAACGTCGCGCGTGCGGTCGAGGATGGCCTGCTCCAACGCCGCGTCGTCGGCGCTGTTTTTGATCTCGATATACACCCCGATGTTGCCCCGGGCGAAATCGAGGGTCTCGGCGAGGGTGGGGAGCGGTTCGCCCGCGTAATCGGGATGTTTCCAGGCGCCCGCATCGAGTTGCTTCAGGTCGGCGAGGGTCATTTGGTCGACTTCGCCCTTGGCATTCGTGGTGCGGTCGACGGCGCCGTCATGAATGCAGATGACCTCGCCGTCGCGGGTGAGGGTGCAATCGAGTTCGAACCAGTCGGCCTTGAGTTCGTGGGCAAGCCGAAACGCCGCGAGGGTGTTTTCGGGGGCTTTGGCGCTCGCGCCGCGATGAGCGATGACGTCAATGCGCGGGTCCCCGCGGCCGGTCCGGGCGGTAGTGGCACAACCTGTCATGGCAAGGGCTCCCATCGTTGCGAGTAGAATAAGCCGTCTCATGCATCTGACTCCTTCCTGGCCTTACAGACGTTCACAGACTTCCGGCAATTCGGCGATGTCGCGCAGGCGCAGCTCCGGCATGTGGGCCGGACTGTCGTGGACCCGTTCCGCATGTTCGCTGTCAACCAGCACGGCGATCAGACCGGCGCGGTGGGCACCGAGCACGTCGCGCTGCGGCTTGTCTCCCACAAACCAGGCGGCGTCGGGGCCGATGTTCATTGTGTCCAGTGCAATCCCGAAGATGCGCGGGTCGGGTTTGTTGACACCGGCCTCGGCTGAGAAGACAACCACGTCGAAAAGTTCGAGAATTCCCGCGGACGCGAAGTTTTCGCGCAGGGCATCTCCGGGCAGGAGCGTATTGGATACCACACCCATACGAAAACCGAGGTCGCGCAGGCGTTCGAGAGCGGAGCGCACAAACCCGTAAATGGGCTGGGCCTCCCACCACAGCATCCGGCGAAACCAGCGGGCCACCGCCTCGGGGGAGGCGTCCATGCCGTCTCGTTGAAGCCAGTCCACGATAACGGGGCGAACGTCTACGGCGGGACGGGGCGGTTCCAGGGCGAGATAGCGCTCGATGCAATCCTTCGACATGGCGAGAAACCAATCGAACGGTTCGGGGCGTTCGACGGCCGGCGGCGTGCCGCGCTGCCAGGTCTCCGCGCTCCACGTGACGCTGGCATCCTGCAGGACGCCGCCCATGTCGAACAGGATGGCTTTGGGCCGTGTCAGATCCGTTGTGAGGATTTCCATTTTGGCATCCAATTCATGAAGTGCGGCTATTGTAGGCATTTGGGCCGGGCAACTTCCATCATGCCGGGCAATGGGCTATGCTGTTGGCGACCATTGGCCACGGGAGAAACAGAAATGCCGCAGTGCTGTTACCGGGGATTATTCTTCGTTCTGACCCTCATCGGGCTTTGTTTCCGGGGAATGGATGCGGAGGCGCAGCAGGTCTCGCCCCCGGCCTCCCCCCCACGGGGCGGCGAGACCTGGACGGACCGCCTGCAGACCGGGGGGCCGGCGATAGAGGCCATTGCCGGGACGCCGTATGTTCGCGTCGCATTGCCCGGCGAGGAGCATGGACGGCGTTGCGTGAAATGGTCGTGGCGCCTCGGCGACGGGCATGACGACCAGCGCTACACCGCCCTGTCCTACAGCCAGGAAGAATGGCATGGTTCGACGTTCTGGTCGGGGTCCGACTGGACCCGGGTCGGCCGAAACTGGCAGCACCCCGGCAACGCGACCCCCAGTGTGAGGACGTTCCGCGCGCCGCGGGACGGCCGCGTGCGCATCACCGGGAATGTCCGCAAAGGCGACACAAACAACGGCGGCGGCGACGGCGTGCACGTGTCCATTCGACACAACACCACGTGCGTGTGGGAACACACGCTGGCGGGCGGCGACGACGTCGGAGTCGAGGCCGGCATCGCACTCGAGGTCACGCAGGGCGACGCGCTCCGATTCGTGGTCGACCACAACGGGACCATTCCCTTCGACACAACAGAATGGGACCCGTGCATCGCCTATGCGGACGGCGCATGCTTTCTCGCCTCCGAAGGATTCTCCACCACGCGTCAGGGGGAGTTCGGATGGTTCTTTGAAATGGACGCGCCGCCGGCCGCGCCCGTGGCCCCTCCCGCCTTGTACGGGTTTACGCCGGCCATGGGCCTGATCGAGCGGCCGGTTACCGCTGAAGGCACGGCGCGCATGGACCATTTCGGCGGGCTGCCCGCATGGGTGCTTGCCGGACCCGCGGACACGGACGGACTGGTGCTCGTGTTTGCGGACGGCCTCGCGTGGCAGGTGTCCGCGTGGGTGTCGGACCCCGGCACGCTTTCGCTGGCGCTGGACGTAGCCGGTACGCCCGGTGGAGAGGCGTCGGTCACTCCGAACGCGGCAGCCGTCTATGCCGTCCCGTACCGGGGCCGGTGGCTTGAAGGCATTGCCGCACTCGAGCGCCTGGTGCGCGATCCGGATGGGCCGGCGGAGCTTGCGCCGACAGCGCGCTCGATGGCCGAACGCATGGACGCGAGCGTCCTTCCCGGGACCAGCCTGCCGATGTGGGCGCTGGTCCAGCGCGACTGGCGCGTGGAAGATGCCGTCGACGGGCGCAGGCCCGGCTACATCGCGGCCATAGAGAGACATGCGGGGCTCGCGCAACAGCTCCTGGCCGAACTTGGGCCCGAGCTGCCGGGCGCCGTCCGCGACGCGGCGGCGCAGCAGCTCTCCCGCACCGCGGATGCACAGGGCCTGGCGCCGATGACGTTGGAAGACCTCGACGCCGAATATGTGCGGGTGAGAGCCATGAAGCGGCGTCTGGCGCTTTCCAATCCGCTGATGCAGTTCGGACCGCTGCTGTTCTGCAAACGGGTTCCGACCTCGTACAGCCACCTGGTGATGCAGTACTTCGGATGGCGGGCGCGGCCGGGCGGCGGCCTGTTTGTTCTGGAACGCCCCGGCTACTCGCTCGAAACCCGCGACCTGCTCGGAGACCGTCTGAGCGGGGGCAACATTCTCGAGCCCCGCCTCTCGTACGACGCGGAGCGCATTGTCTTTTCGTACGTGCACTGTTCTGAAGGCGAGGTGAACATCGAGCGTCTGGACAATGCTTCCGACTCGGGCTTTTACCACATCTACGAGGTGCACACGGACGGGACCGGGTTGCGCCAGCTCAGCAGCGGTCCGTTTGATGACCTGATGCCCACGTGGCTGCCCGATGGCGGCATTGCGTTCTGCTCAACCCGGCGCAAGGGGTACGCGCGGTGTTTCGGCGCGCAGTTCAGTCCCCGCTGGCATGTCTATACGCTGCACCGCATGGAAGCCGACGGCAGCAAGCTCCGCACGCTTTCGTGGCACGACACCAACGAGTGGTTTCCGGCAGTGGCCCAAACGGGGCGCATCCTGTACAGCCGCTGGGACTATATCGACCGGGACGCGGTGACGCACCAGAACATGTGGGCCACGCGCCCCGACGGCACGAACCCGGTGGCCGTGTGGGGGAACGCCACGGCAAGCCCGCACTGCGCGTTCCAACTGCAGCCGGTGCCCGGCTCGAACAAGGTCGTGTTCACCGCGTCGGCGCACCATTCGGTCACGGGGGGCTCGATTGTCGTGCTGGATCCCGCCGTGAACAACAACGGCGAAGCGGCCCTGACGCGGATCACGCCCCAGGTGCCCTTCCCCGAAGCGGAATCGACCGACATCCGGGAGTACTACGCGGCGCCGTGGCCCCTTTCTGAAACGTGTTTTCTCGTGGCGTACAGCCCGACGCCGCTGGTCTGGGAACCGGGGGCCAACGCCCCCAACGCCCTGGGGCTCTATCTGCTCGACGCGTCGGGAAACCGCGAACTTCTGTACCGCGACCCGGACATTGGCTCGACGAACCCCTGTCCGTTGCGGGCGCGGCCGGCGCCGCCCGTGTTGCCGAGCCAGTTGCCCGAGAACCCGCCCCCGACCGGCGAGATGGCGCTCATGGATGTGTACCAGGGGCTGGGCGACGTGCCGCGCGGCGCCATCAAGGAGCTGCGCATCGTTCAGATCTTCCCCAAACTGACGGTCGTCGCCAACACGCCGCCGATTGGCCTGGCGCACGAGGAGAATGGGCGCGCGCTCCTGGGAACCGTGCCGGTGGAACCGGACGGCTCGGCCTGTTTCACGGTACCCGCGCAAAAACCGCTGCTGTTCCAGGCCCTGGACGAACACGGTTTCGCCTACCAGACCATGCGCACAATCACCTACGTCCAACCGGGCGAGCGTGTTTCGTGCGTGGGCTGCCATGAGAACCGCATGACCGCGCCGCCGGGAGGAAAGGCCTTCCGGCGCGCGCCTTCGGCGATTCAGCCCGAGGAATTCGGCGCGGGCCCCTTCTCGTACGTGCGGGTGGTGCAGCCGGTCCTGGACCGGCACTGCGTCGCGTGCCACAGCGGCGAAACGCCCGCGGGCGGCCGGGATCTGACGGGCGCTCCCCAGGAACCATTCACGCGGTCGTACTGGTCGCTGTGCGGCGGGGTGGATTTCGACGGCGCGGGCACCAACCTGGAAAACGCCGCCCAGGCGCTCGTGCCGCGGTTCGGAGCCCGCAACCAGATCCAGGTGACGCCGCCGGGAGGCCAGTACGGGGCACGGGGGAGCCGCTTGCTGACGATGCTCCGTGAAGGGCACCACGAGGTCACGCTGGAGCCTCATGAATGGCGGCGGCTGGCGGCTTGGATTGATGCCAACGCGATCTTCTACGGGGCCTACGACCCGGAACGCCAGCGCCTGCAGTTGGCGGGGGAGCCCATCGGCATGCCCGAAATTCAGTAGCCGCGCGGTTACTCGTCGCCGAACGCGTCGGGAATGTGGCGGATATCGGGTTCCCCGTGTGCTGGGATCAGCACGGCGATGATGTCGAAACGGTAGTACAGGTTGGGGTCGTTGCGCTCGTCGATGTACTGCCAGGCGGCGCGGCGGATGTGGCGCTGCTTGACGTAGCCGACGTTCTCCTCGGGCTCGACCGCGTCATCGCTTCGACGCGTCTTCACCTCGACGAAGGCCACGGTATCGCCCGTCTGGGCGATGATGTCGATCTCGTAGCGCCCGAAACAGACGTTGCGCCCGAGAATCGCGTACCCCTGGCGGCGCAGATAACGGGCGGCGAGGTCTTCCCCGCGCTGTCCCAGGGCGCGCGGCCGGCGCCAGGGCCACCATCTCATGCCGCGGGCTCCCGCCTGGTTGCGAAGAGGCGGATCTCTCCGAACGGCCCATGCTGGTGGGCGCGAAGCCGGCCCATCCGGCACAGTTCGAGGATGGCCAGGAAGCAGCAGACGAGTTCGACCCGGCTGCGGCACTGATCGAGCAGATCCTTCCAGGCGAGGCTGCCATCCCGTTTCAGCACGTTCTCGATGTACTCGATCTTCTCGTCGACCGACGATTCGTCGCTCTGAACCGTGTGAAAAATGTCATCGGAAAAGAAGCGCACGACGCCCCGGAATGCCTCGATCAGGTCGAACAGCGTCACCTCGAGGAGTTCCTCCTCCTCGTCCGGGTCGGGTTCGATCTCCGGGGGGGAATTGCGCATAAACCAGCGGGCGCGTTCGTTTTCGAGGTATTCGAGCCGCGCCGCGACATCGCGGTAGCGCCGGTACTCGATGAGTTTTTCGACCAGCTCGATGCGAGGGTCTTCCTCCTCGAAACTTTCGTCGTCCTCCTGCGGATCGTGGTCGGGCGGAAGGAGCATCCGGGACTTGATCTGGATCAGGGTGGCGGCCATCAGCAGAAACTCGCCGGTGACGTCCAGATTCTCCTCCCGCATCATTTCCAGAAAACCGAGATATTGTTCCGTGATGGTGACGATGGGGATGTCGAAGATGTCGATTTCCTGCACTTTGATCAAATACAGCAGGACCTCGAACGGTCCCTCGAACATGTCGAGATGCAGGCGCAGGATCCCGTCGGTGGCTTCATCGACAAGGATGGCCTCGCCGTCAGCGGCAGCGGGCTCCGCATGCGGCACATTGACGTCGTTCGGATGCTCTTCTCTGGTTTGATCGGGCATATGCCTTATCCGTTCAGGCGCCACAGCAAGCCTGTCGCGCGAATTATCCGCCCCGGGCCTACATCGCCGGCGCGCAAATCACGACGAGATCCGCCGTCAGTCTCCCATCCTCGTACGCGAGCAGCCCGGCGGCCTCCGATATCCGCTCGGCAGCGTACAGCCACGTGTCGCAGGCGGCATGGAAATCCTGTGGCGCGTTTTCTTTCAGGATGTTCTCGCGCACAAGAAGCTCCAGGGTTTCCGTGATGGTGCGCGCGCAGGCCGACGGCTGAAGCCGCACATAGAGGTTCCCGGGCTGTTCGAGAGGCCTCAAGGCGGGCTCGCCCGCCAACAGGTCGCTGGCAACGGGCGCGCTGCTGCAGACCAGCAGCGCCTCGCCATAGGGCGCCGCGGTGGGTTCGAGCGACGGTCCCGCAATCATCGGGATGCGCAGGGTCCCGGCGTCGGTGTCATAGCGAGGATACGATTCCCACGCCAGGGCCTCGTCGGGAGCGGAAGGCAGACTGCCGAGAAACTCGGACGCGTTGCCCTGCGGCAGGTCGAACGTGCCCGCGAACACGGGCACCGGAAACCATTCATTGAGGTCGACCTCCTGCAGCGCAATGCGCCAGCCCGGCCCCAGCGGCCCGAGCACCGACGCGAGCAGCTGCGGCACGGAGGGCGGCCCTTCCTCCGGCCAGGTCTCCCACAGGGCGAGGCGGCTTTCCGAGAAGAGTCCCTCGTCGTCGCCGCTTCCGAATACCGCGCCCAGCGCCCGCCAGACCTCGACCAGCGGCTTGTTCAGGTTACCCGACACGGCCACAAGCCCCGGCGGAGGAACCAGGAGCGTGTTCGGCGATACCCCCGCCACCAAGGGCGCGAGGTGGTCGTGCTGTTCCGCGCGAAGCCGGGCGTTCCAGTTGAGATGGGCCTGGGTCTTGTCAATCCGGAGGCAGAAGCGGACGTCCTCGAGGCTCTCGCCGAACGGGTCGTCGCGCGCAAAGGTCACGGTCCCGCCGATATCCTCGCCGGCCACCTCTTCGAAGACCTCCTTGAACGCGGCCTCCGTCAGCCGGTTGCCGTCCTGCAGCGTCAATGCGTTGACCAGCGCATCGCGCGACGGGCTGATGAGCAGGATGCGTCCGCGCACGGCGTAGAACATGCCGGCATTGGAAACGTGGCGGAGTCCCAGCCCCCCGGCGGTATCGCGGCGGATCCTGGAAGTCACCCAATGGAGCTGTTCGACCAGTGTGCCGATGCGGGTCATCTTGGTGACGCAGAGCACATCGCTGAAATCGCGCAGGTCGTTTCCGCTGAGGTAACAATCATCGACGATGATGTTGCGGGCCATCCATTCCGGCAGTCCCAGTTCGCCGCGAAGGGCCTGGGTTATCTTCCCCGACCCGCTTTCGGGGGGCAGGGTGTCCCAGACCGCCGATTCGGCGAGTTCGGCGCGGTTATTCAGGATATCGCGGAGCACCACGCTGTATTTCTGCTGCGACGGTATCAGACTGTGCAGGGGATGGGTATCGCGGGAAATCCAGTAGGCCGCGCCGGACAGGAGAATCAGCAGCAGGAAGGCGAGGCGTTTGAAGGGGAAGCCCCCGCGACGGCGTCCCCGGCGCGTCGACGACAAACGTCCGCGGACGGGTCCCCGGTATACGCGTTGCACATCGCTCATGGCACGCTCCCGCCCGTTTCCTGGGCGCGGTCGCTGCCAGCGGAGCCGGGGTCGGGTTCGAAGTCAAAGCGCACGAAGGTTCCGGGGCCGCCGTCGGGCGCCGGCGCCGCCACGCGCATGCGCCGCGCCTTGGGTTCGAGAACGGCGCTGTAGCGCGTGTTGGCGTTGAAAATGCTCGAGAATTCGGAGACGCTTTGTTGCGAGTCCAAGAGAATTTCCTCGATTTCAGACGGGTTGAGGTTGCGCTCCTCGGCCACCAGGGCGGCAAGCCGCAGATACCGGTCGCGTGCGGCGTCGCTCAACTGTTCGGCGTCCGGATTGGCGCCGAGCAGGGCGCCCTCGGTTGGCGCGCGCAGACGGGGCTCCGCCTCGAGCTGCACGACCCGCACCGGAGGCAGTCCGTCCCTTCCCGAGGCGGGGTCGCCCAGAAGGATGTGGTATCCCCGGAGGTGGGTCCAGCCCTCAATCATCTCAAGCGCGGCCCACGCGTTCCGGGCCTTGTTCAGGATGTGGGCCACGGCCAGTTCAACGGGCGGACCGGCCAGGGAAGGGGTCCCCAGCGTTTGGTTCCGTTCCACGCATATCACCACGCCTTCCTCGTTGATGCCGCTGAAGCCGCCGGAACGCGCGGGAGACCCGGCCAAAAGATAGCGAAACCCCTCGGCCGGGCGCACATCGTACACCACGGGGGCAAACGGTTCCGGAGCATCCAGGTTGTGTCCCACCAGAAGGTCATCCGCCCCGGCCTTCAGCCCGACGGCGGCGAACATGACGCCGAATGACTCCGGGGGAACGCCTTCCGGCGCGGCGTCCTTCCCGGCGGCGGGATCGCACTGCACGAGCCAGGCCGCGTCAAAGGGCATGTCCGCGCCCGCCGCGACGCCGGCGAGTTCCTCGAAGAGGCCTTCCGGGAGCCCCGCGAGCAAGGGCCGCGCCCGCATGGCCAGCCAGGGAAGGGTCACGTTAGACAACGCGAGATGCGGTTCCGCGAAATCGGGCAGGCAGGCCAGGACGGGTTCCGGGGCCGACAACATGCCCGAGGCGGCCGGTTTCACATAGCGTTCCTCGAACCGGGCCTGCAGGTCCTCCCGGAACGCCGCGCCGCGACCATATCCGAGTTGAAACGGCGAGCCTCTGAGGATGACGCGCCGGATCCCGCTTTCGGTGTGGAGTTCGGGCGCGCCTTCCGGCACGGCGGGGATATCGGCGGCCCCCTTCGACAGGAGGCGCGAAAAGCTTGTGCGAAACCAGTCCTCCATGCCGGGCCCATAGAAAGACAGCAGGCTCTCGGGGCCGGGCACGGCGAATTCGGCTCCGGGCAGGAAAAAGAACCGGTAATCGTTCGCCAGGCCCACCGTGAACTGGGCTTCATACCCGCGTTCGAGGCAGAGCGCACGCAGTTGGTTTGAAATGGCGGCGCCCGGCGCGCCGGGGATAAAGGTCATCGCCAAGGGTCCAATTTCGAGCGTGGCGATGGGGGCCGTCGAGGGCAGATAGGCGTCGACCAGCGTCGGGGGAAACTCCACATCCGCGAAGGACATCGCAAGCGGCAGATCGTTGCTCTTGATGGCCTGAGCGGTTTCGAAGGCGCGTTGCGCCAGCATCCGGCCCATCGTTTCCGCGCGCGCCCAGCCGGCCGCGCCCGCCGGATTCGCGCATTCGACGTCGCCGCACGCGCCTTGCAGGAACAGGGCGACAGACCCTTCGGCCAGCGTTTCCAGTTCGGCGCAGAAACGGCCGGGAAAATCGGCGCTCAGCGTCAGCATATCGGGCCCGGGAATGCCGGCGCCGATGCATCGCGCGCCGAAATTACCGACGATGGCCAGAGGTTTGCCATCGGAATCGTTGACGCGAAGCACACCCAGTTGGGAATCGACCGCACCGTCCTTGACCAGGGCATTCCGGGACAGCGTGGGTTGTTCCGACGTGCCGAATCCGAGCGTGGCGCGTTTGCGGCCGTCGTACGCCGCGGTCATGGCTTCCGCGAACCGGTCCGCCATGAGCTCCACCAGTTCGGGCATGTACCGCCCCGTAAAGACCCGAAACGCGAGGGGATGCACCATCCCCCCGGGTCCGTTCATCGTGTGGGTGGCGGTCAGGAGAACGTTTTCACGCGGCACATCGCTCAGGGGCCGTTCAAGAACCGCTTTGCGGAGGTCGGGGCTGATCACGCAGAGGTCGGCCGACACGAGAAAGACCCGCGTCGTGCCGTCATTGAGGTAGAGGGCCCGCACATAGAGCGGGTCGTGTACGGCCAGTGCGCCGCGCCCCATGCGTTGATAGCTCCCGGCGAGCGGCGTGCCCAATTCGGGGGTGATCTCCACCTTCGCCGCACCGGCCTCCATCGCGCCCGCGGCCCCGGCACACAAAATCCCCACCGTAATGACAAGTGCGTATCGTTTAAGCATGCTTTACTCGCAAAAAACCTCCGGAGCCCGCATCTCCAGACATGCGTTTTCGCCTGTGGCGCCGGGTGTTTCGACAGAGGTCTCAGCCCGCCGATTCCCACACCGGGCCCCCGAAGCGGAGATGATCACCGGGCTGACCGGCAGGCGGTTCAGCGCGCACACCTCTCTCCTCCTGGACAGACCTCCGGGCTCCCCGGCCTTCTCCCCAGTTTGCCGTCAAGTGTAGCACAGCCGCCGCCGCCAATGGCAATGTCCCCGCCCCGCGAGACCTCCAGGGAACGCCTCCCGCCCCGCGGTGCATGCACGCGGCGCCGGCGTGGTCCGGGCAGACGGTGAAGGCCGTGCCGCCATTGAAGCGGACAGGCCCCGAGGGTTTACGATCTTCCATGCCGCGAGTTTCCGGCGCGGCGGGGAAGCATCAGGCCGCTTCGATTTCCGATGTGCAGTGCGGGCAGCGGCTCGCTTTGATTGGGATCGACGACAGACAGTACGGACAGTCTTTGGTGGTCGGTTCGGCGGCGGGTTCTTCCGTCCGGCGCAGCTTGTTCATGGCCTTGACCACCATGAACAGGGCGAACGCCACGATCAGGAAGCTGATCAGGGCATTCGCGAAGAGCCCGTAATTGAGCGTCACGGCGCCCGCCGTTTTTGCGGCAGCCAGGGAGAAGTACGGCCCCGGGGTGGCGCCTTCCTTGATCACGAGGAAGAAATCGGAGAAATCGACTCCGCCCAGGACCCATCCAATTGGAGGCATCAGCACGTCGTCCACCAGGCTTTTCACGATCGTGCCGAACGCGCCGCCGATGACGATACCTACCGCCATGTCAACCACGTTTCCGCGCAACGCGAACTCTTTGAATTCCTTCAACATCACTACGTCTCCTCGTGTTGATCCCGCGACACCGGTATGAGGGGCAGCCCAGCGCGTTCACTGTCTCACAAGAATCCCCGGTTTCGCAATAGGGAAAGACCCGGCAGCACGCAGCCGGACCGGGCCAACCCGGAAGTCCGGGGCCGGGTCAGGGAAAAGAAGATTTGACCGGGACGGGATGGGGTGCTATACTATCGGCACGTAGTAGAAGAAGGATAGGCATAGTGGTTAATTCGAAGCATATGAGCCGCCTACTCTCACTCCTCCTCGTGGAGGAAGGCCGGCCCATTATGCCTCGAATTCCTTAATCAACACCCCGTCAGGGTTCAGGAACTCAAGGCCGCGGGCCGGAAACGCCCGCGGCCGTTTTTTTTGGCCCCGGAACAGGGGCCGCTGAAGGGAGGTGGTGTCGTATGGATTTGGGGCTATCGGGTCTCAGGTCCGGGCGCTTGGTGCGGTGTGATGCCTGTTCTTTTCGATTCACCGTATCAATACCGCTTAAAGGAGACCTATCATGTCCGGATCAATTCGAATCTACGACACCACCCTGCGCGAAGGGTTTGCGGGGGTGGGCGCGGCCGTTTCGGTAGACCAGGCCGTCGCCATCGCGCGCGCGCTGGAAAAGGCCGGTGTCTCGGCCATCGAGGCGGGATATCCCGCGCAATCGCCCGTGCAGCGGGACATCGTAAGGGCGGTGGCGGGCGCCGTCAGCGTTGCCGAAGTGGCGGCGCTGGCGTCGTGCGACGCGGCCGAAACCGCTGCCGCGGTGGACGCGGTCAGGCAGGCGGCGAAACCGCTGGTTCACCTGTACCTGTCCGCCCGCGCGGCGTGCGATGCCAGCGGGCGCGTTGAGCTGTGCCGTGCAATAGAAGACGCCGTCGCGGCCGTTCGCGCCGCGGGAATCGAGGTCCAATTCTCGATCGCCGGCATGGAAGCCATGGAACGGCCGTTTCGCCGGCAGTGCATCGGCGTTGCCGTAAACGCCGGCGCGACGCGCATTGCCGTGCCGGACAGCACGGGCGCCATGGAAACCGCGGCCTACGCGGAAATGGTGCGCGACATCGTCCAGTTCGTGGGACCGCGAGCAACGGTCTCAGCACATTGCCACAACGCGTCGGGCCGCGCGGTTCAAAACGCCCTGGCGGGCATTGAAGCCGGGGCCACGCAGGTCGAGACCACTGTCCAGGGGATTGGGCCCTCGGGCGGCAATACGGCGCTCGAAGACATCGCGGGGCAGATTCGCGGGCGGGCCGGAACATGCGGCGTTGACCGGCGCGCCGTCGCGGCCATTGCCGCCCTGACACCGGCAACACAGGTCCCGGAACAGGCGGAGGGCGTCTGCGCCGCGCGGGATACGGCCAGCGCGCCCGTATCCTGCCCGGTCTGGTACTGCCGGGTCGAAGTCGCGACGTTGTAGCGCGGCTGAATTGCGGTCCGCGGGGTCCTACACCGGAGAAGATCCGGAGGTGAGGACAAAGAACGGGGACATGTTCCAAGCGCCGTCCGCGGCGCGACAACATGTCCCCGTTCGAATGACCGCCGGGGGAGGCGATCCTATACCCGAGAAAATCCTCCGTAGAAGAAGAATGACGGGCGATCCGGCCCTGCGTTTCGGGCAGCCGTTTCGGTCCGGGTTTGGCCCCTTTTCTCCGTGTAAGGTATACTCTTTCTGGTCGCGGAGGAGGCATGAGACTTACAGACCAGCAAGAGCGCGTCATTGGCCGGTATCTGCGCAGAATTGACGAACACATGACCGATTTGCCGGAACGCCAGCGGGAACGCGCGCTCAAAAAGGCGCGCGCGGAAGTGCTGGAGGCGATACCGTCGCCGGACGGCGCCGTACCGGACGACGCGGACGTTGAGCACGCGCTGCACACCGTGGGCCCGGCCGCGCGCCATGCCCACCGATTGGTCGAAGCGCTCGAACAGGACGCGGCGCGCGGGACCAAAGCCGAGGAAGAGCGGCGCTGGCTGGGCGTGTGCGCGGCGATTGGCGAACAAACCGGGATGCGGCCCGCGGCGGTGCGCCTGGGCGCCGTGGCGCTGGGGGTGGTAACCGGGCCCTTCGCGCTCGTCATCTACATCGGGGTGTTCCTCGTGCTGCACGTTTCGGGCCGCACCAACACCCCTCCCATCGAGAAATGGGTTCTGGCGAAATACGCGCTGGGCCTGATCCTGGGCGCGGTGGCGTTGCGCTACGTGGCCTGGGGATTTGTGGCGCTTCTTGAATACGGCCATGGCCTGGTGTTCAAGGAAAGCCTTTCGCTTTCCGGGCTGTGGAGCTGGCTTCAACGGCACGACGGCACGCTGTTTTTCTGGACGCTGTTTTTCCTGGTTCCGCTGGCCGTTCTGGCGGGACTGCCGGTGCCCTCGCCCTGGCGCAATACCTTGCGAAAACTGTTCGAGGCCGGTCTCGCCCTCTACGCCGCCGCCCTGTGCTTCGGGGCCGGATGCGCGGTGGCCGGCGCCGTCCTGAATGCCGCCCAGCGCATGCAGACCTCGCCCATAGTCGATTTTCAGTCGCTGTTCTCGGCCATGTGAATGACGCCGCAGTCCTGCCCTGCCCTCAACCGGAATCGTCCCTGCAAAGGTGTGATCATCGAGGCCATCCGGTATTCTATGGCCCAGTGAGTACGGCGTAGTGCAATCACTCAGCGGGGGGCCCATGACGAAAAAGACGCCCATGGAAGACACGCTGGCGGCGTTGCGCGCGCTGGACGGCCCTCCGTTGTCCGCGGGGGACGAGAAACGGCTTCGGGACGCGATCGCGAGCCGCAACCGGGAACTGGTCGCGGCGGCGGCACATACCGCGCGCGGGCTGGCTCTGGACGCGTTCTGCGGCGACCTGGCCCGGGCCTTCGCGTACTTTCTTGAGAATCCCGCCAAAGACAAGGGCTGCATCGCCAAATGCGCGATTGTGGATGCGCTTGACGCGCTCCAGTGCGACGATGACGATCTCTATGCCGCTGGACTCCGGCACATCCAAATGGAACCGGTCTGGGGCGGCAGGGAAGACACCGCGGCGTCGCTCCGCGTCAAATGCGCGTTCGCGCTTGTACGGCGGAACGTGCCGGGGGTCCTGTTCCAATTGGGCGACCTCTTGAACGATCCCATGCCCGAGGCGCGAAGAGGCGCCCTCCGGGCTGTCGCTCACGTGGGCGGATCGGAGGCGGAGTTGGTGCTGCGGGTTCTCGCGTGGCACCTGCCGGATCCGGAAGACCTTTCCGAATGCCTGAACGGCCTGATGGAATGCAACCCGGAGCGTTCCCTGCCGTTTGTGGCCCGGTTTCTTGACCATGAGAATCCCGCCGTGGCCGAAAGCGCCGCGCTGGCCCTGGGCGCCTCGCGTCAGGCGGAGGCCTTCGAGATACTCCGTCGCCGCTGGGAGCAGACGGTTTCGCCAGGCATGCGCGACATGCTCCTGCTCCCGCTTGCCCTCATCCGGAACGAAACCGCGCTGGAATTCCTTCTCGCAGTCGTGCGCGAAGGGCATGCCGCCGCGGCCGAAGGCGCGCTCGAAGCGATGGGGATCTTCCGGGACGACGAAACCGCGCAGAGGGCCATCCGCACCGCGGTGCGCGAGCGCGACGAGCGCCGGGTCCGTGAGGCATATGACCGGGTGTTTGGAGGGGGTTAACCGGACAGGACGGCCATGGACCGGCCGACTACAGTTATTTTGCCCGATTCGCCGGCGCGCGGCGCGTTGTCGGCGGCATACCAGTCGCCGGGCGAGACCGCGGCGGTATCCACGCGCAGCCACCAGTCGCCGCCCGGAAGTACGAATTCGATATCGTCCGGCGTGGGATTAAACATCAGATAGAGGGGGACGCCTTCGTTTTCGGTGGCGTTGATCCAGAACCCCAGGGCCGGCTGGGCGGGCTGCCAGTCCTGTGCCTTGCCATCCGGCTGGAACCAGCGCACGTCAGGCCCGGCGCCCTTCCTGGACGGCTTTCCGGTATAGAACGTCGCGCGTTCGAACACGGTGTTTTCTTTACGGAACTGGATCATGCCCTTGCAGAACCGGAAGAGGGCGGCATTCGTATCGAGCAGCCGCCAGTCGTGCCAGGAAATCTCGTTGTCCTGGCAGTAGGCGTTGTTGTTGCCTTTCTGGGTACGGCCGAACTCGTCACCGCCGAGCAGCATGGGCACGCCGAGCGAGGTGAACAGGGTCGCGAGGAAGTTCCGCTGCATCTGCAGCCGCAGCGCCAGAATGGCCGGGTCGCCGGTCTCGCCCTCGGCCCCGCAGTTCCAACTGTAGTTGTAGTCCATCCCGTCGCGGTTCTTTTCCCCGTTGCTCTCGTTGTGTTTCTTGTTGTAGGAGACGAGATCGTTCAGGGTGAAGCCATCGTGCGAGGTGACGAAATTGACGCTGTGAATGGGCCGGCGGCCGTCGTCCTGGTACAGGTCGGGGCTGCCGGTGATGCGCAGCGCAAACGCGCCCTTGGCATCCGGTTCGTTGATCCAGTAGCGGCGGACATCATCCCGGAACTTCCCGTTGAGTTCGGACCAGCGCTCGTCGTTCCCGAACGACCCCACCTGGTACGCGCCGCCGACATCCCAGGCCTCGGCCGTGAGCTTCACGTCGCGCAGGATGGGGTCCTCGGCGATGCGTTCGATGATTGGGGCGTTTTCGACGATCCTGCCGCTCTGGTCGCGGCCCAGAACGGACGCCAGGTCGAAACGGAATCCGTCGACCCGCATGACGGTGGTCCAGTAACGCAGGCAGTCGCGGATGAGATCGCGCACGAACGGATGGTTGCAGTTCACCGTGTTGCCGCAACCGGTGAAGTTGAGGCACTTCCCTTCCTTGTCGAGGAGGTAATAAATCGAGTGGTCGATGCCGCGGAAACAGAGGGTGGGGCCGTTTTCGTCGCCTTCGGCGGTGTGATTGAACACGACGTCGAGGATAACCTCGAGCCCGGCCTGATGCAGGGCCGATACCAGTTCGCGGAACTCGTGCACTTGTTCGCCGGCGCCCCCCCCGCTCCCGAACCGTGCGGCCGGGGCAAAGAACGCGATGGGCGCGTAGCCCCAGTAGTTTTTGAGGCGTTCGCCCGTCTTCGGATTCCTGCGTTTGATGTATTCCTCGCCGACTTCCTGCACCGGCATGAACTCGACCGCGGTGATGCCCAGGTCTTTCAGGTACGGTATCTTCTCGATAAACCCGCGGTAGGTGCCGCGATGCTCCACGCCCGAGGACTCGTGCGCGGTGAACCCCCTGATGTGTGTTTCGTACACAATCGAATTCGATTTGCGCGTTCGCGGCCGGATGTAGGGTTCCCAGTCCCGTTCAACATCCACCACCACACACTTGGCCTCGGAATTCTGCACGCTCCCGACCACCATCAGCGCACAGGGATCAAGTACGTAGCGCCCCGGCTCGAAACGGTGGCCTTCCTTCGGGTCATACGGGCCGTCCAGACGGAACAGGTAATACGCGCCCGCATGCAGATTCTCGATGAAGATGCTCCAGACGTCGCCGATGCGGTTGCGCTCCACATCGAGCTCGAACTCCACGGCGGGGCGCGCGTCGTCCTGGTGCTCAAACAGGGCCAGCCACACGCGCGTGGCGTGCCGGCTCACCAGCGCAAAATGCACCCCCGTCTCGCCTACCGAAGCCCCCAGAGGAATCCCGCGCCCGGGACGCGCCTTCAACGCTTCGAGATCCAGTCTGCTGCCCATACGACCTTCCTGACGGCCTTTGCCAGCCTCACGCCACGGCGCCGGCGCGAGGTCACGGTTCTTCCTCGTCATCCATTTCCCAAGGGTATTCGCTGTCGCGCTCGAGTTCCCACGCCATCATCACCGGCGGTTCCCCGGCCTCTTCTTGTTCCCACCGGTCCAGGACCTTGCGATTGTGGCGGCGTCTGCGAAAGTACCCCACGATCACAAGCAACGCCATGAAATCGAAGACGCCGAATCCTGACATAACGGCGGAGATGACGGCAACTTTCCACAGTGAACGATGCCAGGCGTTCCACAGCTCGTGGGGGGTCATGCCCGCGGTTTCCTGGAGCGCCGCCGGAAAGTCCTGGTCGCGCAACGAATAGAGCAGTTGCCAGAAGGCTTCCTCACCGAGCCGATCGTAGAGGAAGGCGGTCATCGAGAGGCTCTGGGCATACAGATCGCCGAACGGCCGCTCGCCTTTCACCGCACTGAAATCGAGCATCAGGTCGTCGTAGGAATAGAGCCGGCCGGCCAGGTACATCCGGGCGACAAGAAACGTGGTGTTCCACCGGTACTCCCCCGAGATGTGCATGGCCGTGCCTTCGTTGAGCCATCGGGGCAGGTGGTCCAGATCGGTGTTGCGGGCGAGCAGCACATGAATCAGTTCGTGCCGAACCACCCCTTCATACAGGCGCGGATTCGACAACTGGGCTGGCGTGCGCAGCACAATGAAACCGTCTTGCGAATGGGCGACGCCTCCCACTTCCGCCGGCGGCCAAAATCCCGCATTCGCGGCAAAATCGCCCTGAGAAGCGCAGATGCGCGCGGTGATCGGAGCATCCCCGGGATCGAGACGGTGGCGCCAGTCCGCCGTGATCTCCTTGAGGTTCTCCAGGGTGGCCACAGCGGCATGCCGCGCGCCCTCGGGGTATTCCACGCGAAACAGTCCGTCCTGAAGGACCTCCGCGCCGGCCCCGTGCGCGAGAAGCGCCATGCAGGCAAGGCACACCGCCAGGACAGGCCCTTTCACTTCAGATAGGCCTCCAATTCGTCGTGCATGGGTTCATTCCGGAGCGCGTCGATGGTCTCCGCAGCGCGCGCCAGCACGGCGGCCGTACGTTCCCGGGAAATGTCGGTCTTGACCAGCTCGCCCGAGTCGACGTAGTACACCCAGGCCTTTTCGGGCGTCCGGCCCAGCAGGCGGCGCATGGCTTCGGCATACAGGCACAATTGGGCGTCATACATGGCGCGCCGGCTCTCCCGGTGAAGACCGGTCTTGTAATCGAGAAGCGCGTTGCGATCAATCACGGCGTCGATCACCCCTTCGAGCACGGCATCGCCCACGCGCAGAAGGAAGGGCGCTTCACGCTCAATCTCGCTGGCCCCGGCCACCAGGGGCCAGGCCCCGGACGCCATGAGTGCCCGCGCCGCGCGCTCGAGCGCTTCGCGCAGCCGGTCCCCGAGATGCACGGCGGGCTGCTCTCTGCGAAGAAACGCGTCAATGTCGGGGGGAGCGTTCCGGAAATCCCAGAGCTCAAAATAGCGGTGCACCAGCGTGCCGCGAAGCAGGGGATCGAGCGCGGAAGAATCGCGGGGACCGTCCGCTGCGGGCGCTTCATCGGAGGGGTACATGCGGTGTACCAGCGTGGTCACGGCAAAGGTGCGCTGTGTTGTGGGAATTGTGGGCGCGCATTCAAGCCGCCGCGCGAGCTCAGCCAGGTTCAGCGGACGGGCCGGTTCACGGGGCGGCGGCGTAACGGCCGCGCCCGGCACGGCGCGGCGGACGAGCGCGGTCCAGCCCTTGCCGGAAAGCATCTTTTTGTCGGGCTGGGCTGCCAGATCCCATTCCCTGTCAATCGGCTCGAGCAGGCTTTCCGCGGGCACCCTGGCGCGCCCGCCCGAACCGCCCGAACCGCTCAAGACGAGCCAGTCGCGCGCGCGCGTCGTCGCCACATACAGGATGCGTGCGCGCTCCGCTTCTTCCTTGGCCTTTTCATCCCGCTTCATCACTTCATAGATCTGGGGAGCGGGTGCGCGGTTCTTCGTGGGATTGTACGGCCGCGCGACGACGCCCAGTTGCCGGTGAAACACGACCCGGTCGCTCTGCCCCCCTCCGCCGGCGCCGCGCGACAGGTCCGGCAAAATCACGATCGGAAACTCGAGCCCCTTCGATTTGTGAATGCTCATGATCGTGACTTCATCGGAGCCTTCGGCCTGCAACGCGGCTTCGCCTTCATCAATCTCGGCGGCCGCCACGTCGTCAAGATACCGCACAAACGCGCTCAGACGGGGCCGGCGGGTTTTCGCAAACACTTCCGCAAGCTGCATCACTTTCCGCACGTTGCAGGCCCGCTGGTCGCCCAGAAACAGCCCGGCCACCATGGCCTCGTATCCCGTCCGTTCCAACAGATACCGCAGAAAATCGGGCAGGGGCCGTTCGCGTTCGGCCCGCAGTTCGCGGAAGACACGGCGCGCATGATCGAGTTCGTCGCATTGCGCGAAACCGGGGGGCGTTTCGCCTTCGAGAAGCGCGGCCGTCGGGCCGGGACCGCTGCAGATCGCGAAGAGCGAGTCGTCGTCCAGGCCGGCCATGGGACTCCGCAGAAACCCGAGCACGGCGGGTTCATGCCAGGGATCGACGACCGCCTCGAGCAGATTGCGTACGTCCAGGACCTCCTGGCGTTCGTAGAATCCCTTTCCGGAGATGACGTGGAACGGGATGCGGCGTTCGGCCAGCGCGCGCTCGTAGATATGGATGTCGCTGAGGGCGCGCAGCAGCAGCGCGATATCGCCAAACGCCGCCGGGCGTTTCGCATCGCTGCCCTTGGGTTGAAGCTGGACGCCGGGCTGGCCGGAGCAGGCGGCGGCGATCCAATCGCCGATCATGGCGGCTTCCCGCCTGCGCAGTATTTCGGCCGATTCCTTGCTTTCCGCGCATTCGGGAATCAGGACATGAACCCGGCACTCGCCCGTGGGCGCCCGGTGGGCGTCGGCGGGCACGTACGGCGATTCCACCGCTTCGAGGAGGCCGGTGCGCGTGAAGAGCTCGTTCACAAACGCAACGATTTCAGGAACGGTGCGGAAATTCCGATGCAGACCGATGGTCCGGCCTTTTGTCTTTGCGGTCTCGAAAACCTCGACCTCGGCCCCCCGGAAGCGGTAGATGGACTGTTTCGCGTCGCCCACAATGAACAGTTCGGGGGGATCCGGCGTGCCGCAGAGCAGGCGGGCGATCGTATATTGCTCGGAATCGGTGTCCTGAAACTCGTCGATGAGCAGATGCTCGATGCCCCGCGCAATCCGTTCGCGGAGTTCCGGCTGGCGCTGCAGCATGTCGAGCGTGAGGAGAATCAGATCGGTGAAATCCAGCGCGTTTCGGGAGGCCTTGGCCGCCCGGTAGTAGTCGAAGACCGCCCGGAAACACGCTACGGCGTCTCGGGTCAACTCGGCGCTCTGTTGCTCGACGTCCGGATCGTGCGGCGGCGTGACGTAATCCTGCACGAGTTTCTTAAAGGCTTCCTGCGCCTCTTTGATGTCTTCAAAGGCCTTTTCCGAGGCCCAGTTGGCCTTCGCGGTACTGGGCAATCTGCCCTCGATACAGCCCCGGAGCAGCCACTCGATTTTGCCGGGATCACGAAGCCTGTTCGCCTCTTCGATAAATCGGAGGCAAACCAGTCGGAACTGTTCCCGGCCATCGGCGGAGTTGGTGCACTGCCCCTCGAACCGCTTAAAGATGCGCCGGAACTTCTGGAACGCGGGCGAACCGCCCATCTCCAGCAAGCGTGCTCGACAGGCCTCATCCACCCGCTCGCGCCAGAATTTCCGGATGGTCTCGGGCGAGGCGAAGCGGTCGCTGGCCAGCAGCCGGCCGGCCGTCACGGGATTGTGCAGAAACGTTCCCAGCATCTCCTTGAGCCGGTACAGGCCGTAGTGGGCCGCGAGCCGCAGCGTTTCCTCATGCGGCTGTGCCAGAAGCTCCTCGATGGCCGTGTCGACGACCTCCGTGCGCAGGAGACAGCTTTCCGCGCCGTCCACAACGGTGAAATCGGGATCGAGGGGCGGCGTGATGTGGTAGTCCAGGGCGTACTGGCGGAGGAGCCTGGCGCAGAATGCGTGGATGGTGCTCATGCGGGCCGACTCGACCTGGCGCGCCAATCCGCGCCAGCGCTCCATCTCTTCCTGCGAACCGCTGTGTTCACGGTCGCGGCATTCGCTGCGGAGGCGGTCTTTCATCTCCGCGGCGGCCTTCTCCGTGAAGGTAATGGCCACAATGCGTTCGAGGGGCACGTGGCATTCGCGCACCAGATGCAGCACGCGTTCGACCAGCACGGCGGTCTTGCCGGAACCTGCCGACGCCGTGACGCAGAGGTCCTGGCCGGTGCTCTGAATGGCGTCGGCCTGGGCATCCGTCCATTTCATGGCGTGCTCTCCCCTTTTCGCTCGACCCGGGAGGATTCGATACGGCACATGCGCCGCGCGTCGCAATACGCGCAGGCGTCGGGCTGGGGCTTTGGCGGAAACGCCGCCTCGCGGATGCCTTTCAGGGCCGCGGTCGCGCCCTCGAGAAAGCCCCGCTTCGCCTCCGCCCACGTTGTGCTTCGTCCGGACTCCCGGACCGCCACCCGGTCGGACGTGCCCACCTGGAGCAGCACGCCTTCCAGGCAGGCGGATCCGGGCGCGATCACCTGTTCGAGGGCGAGCGCGTACACGACCAGTTGGAGCGAGACGCCGTCTTTCACCTGGGCGGGCTTCGGAAGAGAACCGGTCTTGTAGTCGAGCACGCGGCAGCCCTCCTCGTCGTCCCGATCGATGCGATCGATGCGGCCGCGCATCTGGATCGTGCCGGCGCCCGTGGGCACGGCCAGGGGCGGATACGGGCCTTCCGGTTTCCCGAAGACCGCCTCAAACTGTGTGGGCCGCCACGAGTCTTCCTCCTGGCGTTCGATGGCCAGGTAGCGCTGGAGTCGATTGTGGACCGACAGCCGCTCCGCGGCAAGCATGCCGTCGGGAACGGTGATCATGGAGGCCTCGTGTTCGGCGAAGACGGCGTCGACGAGCGCGCGCATGGTCTCCGCCGCCTCGGACGCCGGAATCCCGCCCGCCGGCACACCCTCGTAACGCCGGTGGAATTCCTCGAGTACCCGGTGGATCACGATGCCCAGCACGCCGCGATCGAACGCCGTGACGGGCCGCTCAACCTGCATCAGGCGCAACAGCCGCAAGGCAAAAAACCGGAACGGGCACTGGCGGTAATCTTCCAGTTCCGTGGCGCTGAAGACGTGGGTCTCGTCAAAGCGCCCGGCGACCTCCTCCCGGTTCGATTCCTTGCGGAGCATGCCGTCAAACGCGTCGAAGGGCGCGGGACTGTACCGCTGTTTCTCGATGAGCGCGCCGCGCACGACGTGCGCAGACCGCTCCGCAAGGGGCTTCGGCAGGGCGCCCTGCGTGGCAAAGACGTTATTGAGCAGATCGCGCATGGAAGCAGCATCGGAAAGGGGCGGGAAATACTGGCTCGGGCGCAGAGGCGCCCGTTCGACGTCTTGCGCCGGAAACAGGCGCAGGAGATCGTTGAGGAACGGGCTGCGCAGGAGCGGTTTGCCGTCCGGCGTGGCCGTTCGCCAGAGCAAGCAGATCCGGTCCTGCGCGGCTTCCAGCACGTGATGAAACGAGGCAAACTCCTGCTCAGCGCGCAGTTCACGGAGTTCGAGAGGCATGCCTGCGTCGCGCAGTTCCCGGACGTCATCCTCCGAATACACGGCGTTGACTCCGGGCAGCCCGGGTAGGACACCCTCATTCAGACCGCCAACGAACACATGGCGGAAACGCAGGCCCCGGACGTTCCTCATGCCGAGACAGCGCACGCCCTGGCGTTCCCGCGGGGTCTGTGGAACGCGAAAGCTCTGCGCGCCGCAGGCCTGCCGGAGAAACCGGGCAAAATCCGTGCGTGTCATCGAGCCGCCCGCGCCGAATCGTCCCGCGTCGAGGCGCCCGAGCAGATCCTGCAGGGTCTCAAGGGCCGCGGCTTCCCGTGCCCGTATGGACTCCGGGGCGTGCCTTCGCACGGCGTCGTCGAGCGCCAGGGTGGCCATGAATCCGGCGCTTGCGCGGCTGAACGCGGGGAGGTCCCCTGTGGCCGGGAGCATCGCAAGGGCCTGCGCGAGGCGCTCGACCCGTGCCAGGACCGCGTCCACGGCTTCCTCAGCGCGGGGATGACGCCGCAGAAAGCGACTGGTTTCCATGCCGCATTCGCGCGCCGGCCCCGAAAGCTCCGTGCGCAGCCGCTGCAGGCGCTGGGTCCACTGTGCGCGTCCGGCCACGATGCCTGCCAGCCGGCAGAGCACGGCGAACGCGCCCGTGAGCGTCTCGCCGGCGCCGTCCGTATCCATCCAGGGCGCGGTCAGCAGCTCGAGGATCTCGCCGTGCTGCCACGCGCCCGACGCCTCGAGGGCGTCCAGCACGAACGCGCACACGGAACTCGACGCGAGCGGCTCCCCGCCGTACATGCGAAGGGGGATCTGAAACTCACGTCCCATCGAACGCAGAGCATCCCGGACCTGTTCCAGGTCAGCATAAACGACGGCGATCTCGGCCGCGGACACCCCCTCGAGGATCAGGGTTTTGACGGCCCGGCCGAGCAGTTCGACTTCGTCGGTGACGCCCGCGCACGGCACGACCTCGAGGTTCGGGACCAGACCGTCCACGGGAGGTTTCTCGCCGCGCCAGAGGAGATAGGCGGCCGCATGCTCGCTGTACGTGGCGGGCGGACGGGCGGGCAGCCACTCGATGGACGGCTGGAATGCCGTTTCAAGCCGCGCCAGCGTTTGGCGCTGCAGACGGTAAAGATCCGCTCCTCCGGCTGCGCGGTCGGCGCGTACCGAGAACACCAGGCGGTCCACGCGGTTCACCAGCGCCGCGATGAGCCGGAATTCGGATTCGGTGAAATCGTCAAACCCGTCAAAGGCAAGCAGGGAGATGTTCTGGAGCAGCGGCACGTCGTGGGGACCTTCGAGGAGCTGGCGGGCCTGCCAGTACACCCCGATACGGTCGTACGCCCTCCGTTCAATGAGCGCCGTCTGATACGCCTGATACGCCCGCGCGACCACCCGGTCCAGGGCAGCGGGGTGCTTCCGCCGCCGCACGCGCTCGGTGAACTCTTCCGGCTCGACCGCGGCCTGTTTGAGGCGCTCAAAAATGCTCAGGAGATGATGCAGAAACCCCTCGGTCTCGCTGCCGGGCCCGGCCCCGTCGAGTTCCCCCGCGGCGCGAAGGCGGTCCAGGGCTTCCTTCAGCACGAGCCGCCGTTCCAAGTCGTTCACAGGCACGGCGCCGGGATCCGCGTTCTGCAAGACCTGCTCCGCGAAGGCCTGCAGGGTACTCACCGGTTGGCCCCAGGCGCCCGCGATGTCCGGCCTGACGAGCAGCTCTTCAAGCCGTTTCCGGGCAAACTGGTTTGTGGGGGCCAGCAGCAGCGCGCGCCCCCACTGCTCCGCCAGGATGCGATCCAGCTTCTCTGTGCGCGCGGACCCGGACGGTCCGGCGAGCACTTCGACGACCGCCATGGTTACAGATCCTCGTAGTCCTTAATCTCGTAATGGTAGCCCTGTTCCGTGAGAAACAACTGCCGTTTGACGCTGAAATCCTGGTCGCACGTGTCGCGGGAGACCAGCGAATAGAAATGGGCGATCGAGCCGTCTTCCTTGGGCCGGAGAATCCGCCCGAGCCGCTGGGCCTCTTCCTGCCGCGACCCGAACGTGCCCGATACCTGAACCGCGACATTGGCGTCGGGCAGGTCAATGGCGAAATTGGCCACTTTCGAGACGACCAACAGCTTTTGTTCTCCCTTCCTGAAAGCGTCATACAATGCTTCGCGTTTTTTGTTCGCGGTTTGACCGGTGATGAGCGGCGCTTTCATCGTCTTGGCGAGCGCGCGCAACTGGTCAAGATACTGGCCGATGATCAGCACATTGTCGCCCCGGTGACGGTCCACGAGGATCCGGCAGATGCTGGCCTTGATGGGATTGGTGGATGCGATGCGAAACTTGCCGCGTTTGTCGGCGATGGCATACCGGTACCGTTCGTCATCGGGGAGTGGAATGCGCACTTCGGTGCAGGCGGCCGTGGCAATCCAGCCCTGTTTTTCCAGGACCTTCCAGGGCACGTCGTATTTCTTGGGGCCAATCAGGCTGAACACATCGTCTTCGCGGGCGTCTTCCCGCACGAGCGTGGCGGTCAGGCCGAGGCGGCGCCGGGCCTGCAGGGTGGCGGTCGCCCGGAATACCGGGGCCGGCAGCAGGTGCACCTCGTCGTAGATCACCAGGCCCCAGTTGCCCTGATCGAAGAGGCCGAAATGCTCGAACTGGCTTTCCTTGGACCGGCGGTAAGTAAGCACCTGGTACGTGGCCATGGTCACGGGCCGGATCTGCTTGGCCTCGCCGCTGTATTCGCCGACATCGTCATCTCGAAGCGTTGTTTTGTCGAGCAACTCGCTTCTCCACTGGCGCAGGGCCACGGTATTGGTGGTCAGCACGAGGGTCTGGGTCTGGAGACGGTGCATGGCGCCGATGCCGACAACCGTCTTCCCCGCGCCGCAGGGCAGCACAATCGCGCCGCTCCCCCCCCGGTTGGAACCGCCCGCGTAAAACGCGTCGACGGCCTCGATCTGGTACTTGCGCAGCGAGAACTCCTTCCCGCCCAGGGTAGTGTCGCGCAGTGCGAACTCGAGCGGGGCGCCCTGCACATACCCCGCCAGGTCTTCGACTGGAAACCCGAGCTTAATCAGCGCGCATTTCAGATTGCCGCGTTCCAGCGGCTTGATGATGAGCCGGCGGCCGTCCTCGGCCCCCTCGATGAACGGCTGCAACGACTTCTGCCGCGTCATCTGCGTCACCAGCAGCGCATCATCGGACTCCAGCACGAGCATGCCGTCCTCGCGCCTGTACAGCTTCAGGCGCCCGTACCTCGCCACCGTGTCCCGGATTTCGAAGAGGATGTTCTCCGGCACCTCGTATTTGCTGTATTCCTTGAGGTGGGCGATCATCTCCTCAGCGGACATGCCCGCGGCCGCCGCGTTCCACAGCGACAGCGGCGTGATGCGGTACGTGTGAATGTGCTCGGGCGACTTGATCAATTCCGCGAACGGCGCAATCGCGTCGCGGGCGTCTTCGAAGCGGGGCCCATCCGTCTCGAGCAGAATGGAGCGGTCGGACTGTACGATAAGTGGATTAGCGCGTTGGACTTCCATGTTCCTTTCCGGTGGCGGTCACGCGGATGCCGTGCGCCGCGGGGCTCTCCCCCATGACGGGAGCCTGCGAACCTCGCGCGCAAAACCCGATGGCCGCGCGCGTATTCCAGCGATTGTACCAAAAGGTAAGGCACGAATGTACCGGAGAGACCACGCGTCCCTGTACTTGCGGTCCCCAAGGCGGAAAAATCGACCAGGCGCCGGTAGTTTCTGAGGGGTCGCCCATTTGCTTTTCCGTGCCGATTTTTCTACATTATTTTTTGGGGGTGGGAGTTTTTGACATAAGCATCGAACCCCCAAGCCACCTCGCCTGGGAGCTTGCACACACCGCGGGCTCGCATTGCCTATTCCGGAGAAACAGACATTGGCCGAAATGAACGAAGCCGGTACGTGGGGCGTCCGGATCACCGACGCCGAGTTCCAGCGGCTGTTCGATGAAATCGTCACCCCCGACGCCTTCACCGTCGCGACCCTCCTGCGCGGCCTGATGCAGCAGCTCTTCCCTGCGCCGGAGGGGGAGGGAGCATGAGCACGTCTGGGAACGCCGACGTCCCCGTCGGCAATAGTAATAAGAAGAAGTGTGCCGACGAGGACGTCGGCGCTCCCAGGGTTGGCGCTCCCAGTGTCGGCGCTCCCAGTGGTCGCAGGGGGTGGTATTCGCGTGGCTATCTCCCGCACTGTGACGCCTCACACCTTATCCAGTCGGTGAGCTATCGCCTTGCCGACAGTCTTCCGCAAACAAAGCTGGCTGAGCTGCAGGAGGAACTTGGGGGACTCCCTGAAAATGAGCGGGAGATTGCGCGCCGGAAGCGCATCGAGCAATGGCTTGATGCCGGAATGGGCTGCTGTGCCCTCGCGCATCCGGGTGTGGCGCAGTATGTCCAGCATTCTTTTCTGCATTATCATGGCGAGCGTTATCACCTTCATGCCTGGTGTATCATGCCCAACCATGTCCATGTGCTGATCGAGCCTTGGATGGGTCTCGCCGCGATTGTGCAAGGGTGGAAATCGTATACCGCGCGCTGGGTATTGAGAAAGAAGGAGCAGCTCGCGCTGAAGATCCCCGGGGCCGATCACTTGTGGATGCGGGAGTATTGGGATCGCTACATTCGTGACGCCGGGCATTACCAAGGAGCTGTCGAATACATTCATGACAATCCCGTGAAAGCCGGACTCTGCGATGTCGCCGAAGCATGGCGCTGGTCGAGCGCCTTTCCCGGGAACGCCGACGTCCTCGTCGGCATCAGGGAGAATAAGGCCGACGGGGACGTCGGCGCTCCCAGGAGTGTTACATGACTGAAAATAATCACAAGCAACTGGGCAAGATCCTCTGGGACATCGCCGACCCGCTTCGCGGAGCGATGAACGCGGACGATTTCCGGGATTACATGCTGGCGTTTCTGTTCCTGCGCTACAAGAGAAAACACGCGGGGCCGCCGCGACTGTATGTCGCCGTGTAAACCGGAGGGCAGGCACAGGGGCCTGCCCCTACAATACAAGAGGGAGCCGGGCAGCTCCGTATACGCTGAAGGGGGCGTGTACGACGCGTGAAGCGGAAGCGCCCGGATACTCACTCGAAGGCTTTGGGCGGACCCAGGACCTCCATCATGACGATGCCGCGGCGCACGTCGTCGAGGTTCGAAAACAGGCCCGCGCCGGACGGGGCCGCCTTCCTGCGGGCACGGGGTTGGGGCGCCACGGCCGCGGCACCCCGCTGGCGGATCTGCTGCGCCCGCTGGATCATTGCTGAATGTTGGGCCTGGGCGTCCCGCAACTGCTTCATGCGCTGCGCCATCATCTGCTCGTGGCGCGCCTGCATCGAGACGGTCTCAGGCTGCACCGCAGGCTGCGGCGCGGGCCGGCGCCGGACCGGGGGCGGCGGGGGCGTGACGGTCTCCCGGGCCTGACGGGGCGCCTGCGGCCCCAGCGGGCGGCGCACGGGCTGCGGCCGCGGGCGCTCGACCTGCGGTGCGACGCGGGGCTGCGCCGTCCGCACGGGCGCCTCCTCGCGCCGCGCTTCCGCGGCGGGCTTCTCAGGGCTGCCGAAGAGCATGCGCCGGGTCGCCTCCGGCAGATCCTCCGGCCGGACCGGCTTGCGGCTGAGCTTGCGCTCCCTGGCCTTTCGCTGCTCCTGGATCTTCCCGATCAGGCTGGCAACGACAATGATGACGACGATGACCAGACTGCCGATTTCGTCCATCGGGGCCCTTTCGCTTCTGAGGGGGACCGAGCCACCCGCCTCGCCGGGGCCGGAGATATCCGGCCCCGGCGCGCGCGTATCACTTACGTATTCTTATCTTCTTTTTTGGTTTCCACGCCGGAGATCGACTGGCGCATATCGGTATCGGCCATGATGTTCTTCATGCGGTAGTAGTCCATGATGCCGAGGTTGCCCGAACGGAACGCTTCGGCGATGGCCTTGGGCACTTCCGCCTCGGCCTGCACGACGCGGGCCCGCATCTCGACCACCTGCGCGCGCATCTCCTGCTCGCGCGCCTGCGCCATGGCGCGGCGCTCTTCCGCGCGCGCCTGTGCGATGTTTTTGTCGGCCTCGGCCTGCGTGGTCTGCAGTTGGGCGCCGATGTTCTCGCCGACGTCCACGTCCGCGATATCGATGGACAGGATTTCGAACGCCGTACCGGCATCCAAGCCGCGGGACAGCACCACTTTCGAGATGCTGTCGGGATTCTCGAGGACCTTCTTATGCGACTCCGCTGAACCGATGGTGGTGACGATGCCTTCACCGACACGGGCAATAATGGTTTCCTCGGTGGCGCCGCCGATCAAGGTGTTGATGTTCGTGCGCACGGTCACCCGCGCCTTGGCCTTGAGCTGGATGCCGTCCATCGCGACGGCGGCCACGGTCGGGGGGCCTTTCGTGGGATCGGGGCAGTCAATCACTTTGGGTTTGACGGACGTCTGCACCGCGTCCAGTACGTCGCGCCCGGCGAGATCGATGGCGGTGGCTTTCTGGAAGCTCAACGCGATGTTCGCCTTGTTGGCCGCGATGAGCGCCTGGACGACGCGGACGATGTTGCCGCCCGCCAGGTAATGGGTTTCGAGGTCGTTGGTCGAAATCCCCAGCCCCGCCTTGACGGCCATGATGCGGCTGTCGACGATGACCGACGCGTTCACCTTGCGCAGCCACATGCCCAGGAGGCTCGGAACACTGACGTGCGCCCCCGAGGCGAACGCCCGGATCCACAGCCCGATGAACTTGATGAAAATGGCGAAAAAGATCAGCGCGATCACGCCCAGAAACAGCGCGACTCCCCAGATAAAGATAACCGGCATAGGCATAGCAACCCCCCTCTTCTCAGACCGGCACCCGGTCTGTGGAACGAGCCAAACCCTGTTTTAGCATGGTACCCTTCAAAAAGTCACGCGTTCGCGTTGGCTTGCGTCTGCTCTACCTGTTCGACGACAATCCGGTTGCCGTGCACCTCGATGACCCGCACCACGGCGCCGGACTCGATAAACGCGCCTTCCGACACGGCCTGCAGGCGTTCCGTGCCGAACTCGACCGTGCCGGCCGGGCGCAGGGGCGTAACCACCGTGCCCGACTTGCCGACCAGATCGGTGTTGCCGGTTTCGTTGACCCAGCCCTCTTCCGCTTTCTGCGTATTTCCGAGCATCAGGAGCTTGCCAAACGGCGACCGGGGCAGGAGGAACATCCCCAGAAGCACGCTGCAGATGGTGCCCAGAAACTCCAGCATCAGGATGGGCAGCCAGTATTCCGGATAGTGGTAGCATCCCATCACCGCGCTCACGATGATCAGCAACGCTCCGGCGGTACCGCAGATGCCGCCAGGCACCACGAACTCCACCGTGATGAGCGTCGCCCCCGCAGCAAACAGGATGATCACCCACCAGATCATTGGCCGCCATCCTCCTCGACGACTTCGAGCAGCGCAATGAGCTGGTTGATCTCCACGCGAATCCCCTGAATGATCTTCATTTTGTCGCCCGGGTCCTTCGGGTCAAACTCCGCGATCTCCTCAAACGTGCCGATGAGCCCGTCCGAGGCCCCGAAGAGCGTGCGCGCTTCCGCCAGCAGTCTGTTGAAACGCCGCGCAAACGGGATGCAACTGTAGTATCCCGCACCCACTTGTTGAATGCTGAGGCTCTGTTCGTCCAACTGCCGCAACATGTGAATGATCAACTGTCGCTTATCCATGGACTCCTCTTCTCCCGGGGGGCATTATCTGCTTCCCGCGACACCGGCGCAACGACGTAGCGGTTGCCTTCGGCCTGGGTGATCACAATGGGCGTGCCGGGCGCCAGGAATTCGCCCCGGCTGACCACGTGCAGGGTCGTAGCGCCGAAACGTCCCCGGCCGGCGGGACGCAGCATCGTGAGCGCCACGCCCTGCAGGCCAATCGCCGCTTCTTCCTCCTGGTCGGTCTGCGCGACAAACCCGGCCTCGGCCCGCTGCTCGTCGGCCAGCACCAGACGGCCGTAGAGCGGCGTGTGCGGCAGGATCTTCCAGGTCACGGCGACAAAGACCAGGAACAAGCCCATCGACAACCCGAGGGAATACGCGGCATCTGTGAGCCGCTCGTAGTCCCACTGGTACTGGGGCAACTGCCAATCGTTGAGAAGAAACGAGAGGACAATGCCCGACACGACGCACACAATCCCCGCGACGCCCGCCACCCCGAAACCGGGAATGACGAATATCTCGAGCAGGATCAGGCCCAGCCCGACGATGACCAGCGCGATGTCGATCCAGTCGGCCAGGCCCAGCACGGCGCGCGCTCCGAAGAAAACCACCAGGCAGCTGATGCCCACGATGCCCGGAACGCCAAAACCCGGCGTCTTGATCTCGATGTACAACCCGCCAACGCCAAACAGCAGCAGAAGACTGCTGACGGTAGGATTCGTCAGCCACCGGAAGATGATCTCCGACCAGGTCATCTCATAGTCAAACCGTTCATAACCGCTCAGGCTGAAAAACGACAGAACGCGGTCCAGGTCGTCGAAGATCTCGGGGATCAGGCCGTATTCCCGGGCTTCCGAGGCCGTCAACGCGAGCAGTTTGCCGCGCGCGCTCACGATCTTTCCTTCGGGGGGATACGTCTCGAAGACGTCTCCCGGGCCCCCGTATTTCTCCGCATCGGTGAGCGAAGGCGGCGCGGAAGGTGGCGTCCCGGCGGCTTCGTCCTCTTGTTCTTCGCCCTGGACCGATTCGCGCACGAGGTCTTTGGCGGCTTCCTTTACCTCGTCCGGCAGAGGGATCTCCCCGTCCAGGGTATCGATGAATTTCTCGAGGGCATCCTCTTTCCGGGAGGTCGCGGCCCGCGGGCGCTCATCCATGGCCTTGACGAGGACCTTGGTTCCGACTTTGAATGCGCGCAGCTCGATATCTTCGTCGACCATGGCCATGGCGATGTCGGGATTGTGCCCGTTCGACTCGGCGAGCGCGCCGAACTTTGCCCGGAGAAACGAGACCGTCTTCTCGTCGCCCGGCAGCGCCCCCTGCGGGGTCAGCATGACCGGCTTGGCGGCGCCGATGGTCGCGCTGGGCGTCATCACGATGTGTTTGCACGCATACGCCACGAGGGCGCCGGCCGACGAGGCGCTGAATCCGTCGGTAATGTAGGCGATGGTCGGGCAGAACTTCCCGGCATACTGGATGGACTTGGTGATCTCGAGACCGGAATCGACGCGTCCGCCCGGGGTGTCGATGATGAACACCGCGCCCTCGGCGCCTTCGGCGTAATCGGCGACGCGCTCGACAAACACCGCCATCGCCTCATCGACTTCCCCGTCGAGCGTGCAGACGACGATGTACCGGTTGTCGCCTCCCGGATCGGGCGCCCCAGCCCCCTCCTGCGCAAGGGCAAGAGGATAGAGGGCTCCCAGAGCCAGCAGGATGGCAGTCCGTCTATACATGCTCGCGCCACCTCTCTCGAGCGCGGCTCCCCCCCCGCGCGGGTTTCGCGGCCCGTGATGCGTCCGTTTCTTCCTGCTACCTACACCGGGCCACGGGGTTTATTCTAGGCACACGCGTTGCGGCGTTCAATTCTCCGGCGCCCGGCGGCCGGAAGATCTCCCGGCTAATCCACCAGGGCCAGGCCGATTTCGTTGTTGAGCTCGAAACCGGATTCCGTGGGCACAAAGCGGCCGTCGCGTTCCTCGAGCAGGCCCCGCTGCGTCAAGGCCCGGAGCCCGGGGCCGAAATCCGTGTCCAGATCGCGTCCGAACCGGTCCGCATACGCGTCGCGGCTGAGCCCTTCGCTGAGTCGGAAATGCTGAATGAGCGTTTCGACCCGGATCTCGCGCTCCGACAGGCGCAACTGCTCCGTCTTGCGGCCGGGCCGCGCCAGGTACGCTTCGAGGGCCGTTTCATTCATGGAACGCACCCCGTCGATGAACGAAAAGGCCCCCGGGCCGAACCCCGCGTACTCGAGGTTCCGCCAATAGTAGAGATTGTGGCGGCACTGGAAGCCGGGCATGGCGAAATTCGATACCTCATAGCGTTCGTATCCGGTCAGTAGTTCCCGGCTCCGCCGGTAGCACGCCAGCGCCGTCTCGTCGTCGATGGCCTCGTGGGCGCGCTCTCCGAAGGGCGTGCCCGGTTCGTAGGTCAATCCATAACACGACACGTGCGGCGCCGCGAAGGATGCGCATTCGCTCAGGGTCGCCGGCCACGACGACGCGGGATGCGCCCCGTTGATGAGATCCATGCTCCAGTTGGCAAAACGGCCGGCAACAATCCCACAGGCCCGGCGCGCCGTTTCCGCATCGTGCCGCCGTCCGAGATAGCGCAGCGCGGTGTCATCGAAGCTCTGCACGCCCAGACTCACCCGATTGACCCCCGCTGCCCGCCACGCGTCAGCTAGCGCCCCGGTGACATCGTCGGGATTGGCTTCGAGCGTCATCTCCGGGGCCTTCGGGTCGAAGCGTCTCCGCACCGCCTCGAGGATCCGCTCGAGCTGGCCCGGAGTCAGCAGGGACGGCGTCCCTCCGCCCATAAAGACCGTCTCTGCCTCGCGGCACGCGTCAAAGGCGTCTATTTCACGCACCAGGGCATCGACAAACGCGTCCGGCGGGGCGCCGTCAATGCGCACGCGATTGAAGTCGCAATAGGGGCACCGCGTTCGGCAGAACGGCACGTGGATATAGACGCCGATCACCGGGGGTATGCTCCCCAGCGCGCCGCGACGCGGCACGGAAGGCCATCTCGCACGATCGGGCTCACTCCTCCGCCATCATCTTGTCGAAATGTTCGACCGACATAGCCGGACAACTCGTGAAGGAGATCCCGGTGGACCGCGAGAGTTTCACGGACACTTTCATGGCCTCCTGCGTGCCCGGCAGGTCCACGATAAACATGAGATCGTAGGCTCCCAGCAGGGCGTACATGTCCTTCACTTTGCCGCCGAAACTCTCGACCAGGGCAATCGCGTCCCGGGTGCGTTCCGCGGTGATCTCCCGCACCGATTCCGCACCGTATTTGCCGAACATCAGAAACGTGGTCATGGCTGCCTCCCTTGTGCACAACAGGCACCGTTGCCGCAACCCTCTGCCGCGCCCATTATACTCTTTGCGGGCAGACGCGGGGGAACCGAGGGGACGCCGAGTGGCGCCGGTTCCGGGTCTCGCCGCGGCTCTCCGCTCTGCGCTCCCGCTGATTCTGGTATGATACCGGCCGTCTTCAGGGAGGCAGGGCAGTTCCATCCCCAAGCGGGCCGGGAAACGCGGATAGATATGCGGTATACCACATTCAAGCGTTCATTCGTCCCATCGGTGCTCCTGCTGCTCCTGGTCACGTTCCTGGCGGTGCCGCCGTGGGGTGATTTCCCGCAGAACGACGACTGGGTGCATGCGAAGGCCGTTGAACGCCAGCTCGAGGATTTGACCGGGCCCTACCGCGGCCATCCGTTCTGCACCTCGAGCCTGGTGGGCCTGGTGTATTGGGGCGCGTTGTTCGCCAAGGTTTTCGGATTCAGTTTTGACACGCTGCGGATGTCCACGCTGGTGCTGAGTTTCTTCCTGGCCTGGGGGGTGGCGCTCTGCGGCCGCGAAGCGGGTCTTCCCCGCAGGCTCGCGTTGCTCTGCGGCGCCATCACCTGGTCAAGCCCCATCGTCCTGGTGCTGTCGTATTCGTTCATGCTGGATGTGCCGTTTCTAACCATGACGGTCCTGTCGGGACTGTTCTATCTGCGGGCCCTGCGCACGGGAAGGCCCGGCAACGTTTTCTGGGGAAGCGTGTTCGGGGGACTGGGGTATGCTGTCCGGCAGCCGGCCCTGCTGGTGCCCATCGCGTATGCGTGCACCGTTGCTCTGGTCTGCCTGCGGTACCGGCGTCGCCCGGACTGGCGGCAGGCCGCCGCCTTTCTGGCGGGGCTGGCGCTCATCCTGCTGATTCTGGCCTGGCTCACGCGGAACCGGGAAACAGGCACGGCCTACGCCTTCGAGATTCAGGCCACGGGTGTGCTCGACGGACTTTTGCGCTCGCTTCGGTTTGGCGCGATCGCAATGGCGTATGTGGGGCTTTTTGTGACGCCGCTGGCCATCGCCCGGCTCTGGCAACTGCTCCGGAACCAGGAGAAACACCGGGGGGCGGCGTGCGCCTTTGTCGCGTTGTATACCGTGGCCTCCTTCGCGCTGTTCTGGTATCCGGGGATCTGCCGCATGCCCTTCCTGCCGAGCTACCTCTACGACCTGGGCCTGTCGCCCCTGACCCTGCACGACGTGTACATCGAGAACCGGACCTGGGCGCCCGTCCAGTTGGGGAAGTGGTGGTGGCCCGTCACCCTGTTCGCGGTAGTTTCCGGAGGATGGGTTCTGTGGAGCGCGGCGCCCGTGTTGCGGGGCTTGTTCAAGACCGGGGGGCCGTCGCGCCGGCGCACCCGCCGCGCACAGCAGGGCCTCTTTCTGTTGCTCTGGGGCGGTTTCCTGCTCGGCAGTCTGAAAAACCCCTGGCTGTGGCCGCACGACCGCTACTTCATTGCGGGAATTCCCCCCTTTCTCCTCCTCCTCGCAACAACGCTGGCGTGGCGGACGAACGCGGGGACGCACCGACTCGCATGGGCCAGCGCGGCACTGGTCTATGCCTTCTCCCTGGCCGGAACGCAGGACTACCTGGCCTTGAACCGCGCGCGATGGACCGCCATTGACCGTCTGATGAACGAACACCAGGTCCCGGTGACCGCGATCAACGGCGGATACGAGTTCTACGGCTGGTATACGAGCGACGAGTTCATGAAAGAACACCATACGAAGAACTTCTGGGACTTTTTCGGCGACCGCGACGGCCGGTGGGTGCTCGATGACACCTATGTGGTCGGGATGCTCGCTCCCCGGCCGGGATACGAGATTTTCTTCCGCGAACCCTATTTTTCCTGGTTGGGGATGAAGACCCGCGAAATCTACGTGTTTAAGCGCGAAACCGCCGAATAAGCTGCCCGCGCCCGCGCGTTTACCCCAATACGGGGCGCGGCGTGT
>DDYW01000075.1 GCA_002348185.1 Candidatus Hydrogenedentes bacterium UBA2224
AACCCCATTTCTTCGACGGGCCCCCAGCGGGGGACACAAGACCCGGTACCATCCAGCGAGTTGATTTCGGCGCACCTGCCGCCCGCCAGCGGGGGACAGAAGACGGCAAGCTAACGCGGGGCTCCGGAGTCCATACCGTCCATACCGTCCATACCGTCCATACCGTCGACCGGAAGACAAGAATGCAGGCGAGACGCCTGCGCTACAAGAAACAGAAATGCTGAGCTGGGGCCCGGCAAACCCGTGTGCGCCGGCGTCTGGTACACGTCTTTGCTTTTCTACGCCTTAAGCGCTCCTGCGGTGATCCCCTTCATAAAGACCCGCGTGGCGAGCAGAAAGAGGATGCCCAGGGGGATGGCGGAGATGGTGTAGCCCGCGAACATGCGGCCGTACTGGCCGACGACCCGCGTATTGTAGCGAAGCATGCCCACGGTGAGCACCATAACGTCTTCGCTCGATGTGGTAACCAGGGGCCACAAAAACTGGTTCCACACGCCGAGGGCGCTGACGATCGCGACGACGCCCAGCACGGGTTTGGCGAGGGGGAGACCGACGTGCCAGAGCTGGCGCAGCAGCCCGGCCCCGTCGACCTGGGCCGCCTCGAACAAGTCGTTGTCGATCTGGCTGAAGAATCCGCGCAGCAGGTAGATCCCGAGGATCTGCCCGCCCGAGATGTACGGCAGGATCATCACCGCGTACGAGTCCAGCAGCCCCAACTGCTTGACCCACAGGAACGACGGCACAAGCAGCAGCACGCCCGGGATCATCATCATGGAGATCATGCCGTAGTAAATGAATTCGCGCCCGAAAAACCGGTACCGCGCAAACAGGAACCCGGCGATCGCGGCGAACACCAGGATTCCGGAGATGCTCACGGTCGTCACGAAAAGGCTGTTGGCCATATAGGCCCGCATGTCCGTCATCGCGCCCGCGTAGTTCTCGAGATGAACCGGCCACGCGGGCACCCAGAACGCATGGTAGAACTGGTGCGTATCCTTGAACGACGTCATGAGCATGAACCCGAAGGGAAAGAACGTCAGAAGCAGAAGGAGCGCCAGGCACGTTCGCCACAGCGCGCCCACGAACTGCCGCTTTCGTTTCTCCACGGAGGTGTTCGCCATGGCTCAGGTCTCCGGCTCGTAGTCTCCGGTCCGCATGAACCGGTTCAAGGTCACCGTAAACACCAGCAGAAACAGCAGCATGAGCAGGCCGATGGCGCAGGCCAGTCCCATGCGCTGATAGCTGAATCCGTTCAGATACATGTACAGTCCCGGCACCGTGGTCTCGTAGCCGGGCCCGCCATCCATCGTGAGGATGTAAATCGATTCAAACCCGTTCACCACGCCGATCATCGTCATCACCACCAGCAGCTTCACCTGTTGCAGCACCAGCGGGATGTGCATGCGCGCGATCCGGCCCAGCGCGCCCAGCCCGTCGAGTTCGGCCGCTTCGAGCACGCTGCCCGGAATGTTGGCAAGCCCCGCGTAGTAAATGAGGACGTTGAACCCTCCCGCGAACGGAAACCCCACGAACGCCACCGCCCACAACGCCGTTTTGGGATCGGAGAGCCAGCCACGCACCCAGTCGTGCAGGCCGAGGCGTACCAGAAGTTCCGTCAGGATGCCCGCATCGGAATACATGTAGCTCCACAGCATGAACGTGACCACCCCGGGTACGACCATCGGCAGGACGACCGCCACCCGGCAGAAATAGCTCCACCGTTCCGATTTCAGGTGAAAGATCATCTCCGCCACGAGGAACGGCACCGTGAGGTGCGTCGCGAACGCGAACACGCCCAGTTTCGTTACGTTGACGATGCTCTTGTGAAACACCGGGTCGCCCGCCAGCGCGCGGAAATTGGCCAGCCCCACCCAGGTGCTATCGCCGCCGATGTCCCATTCCGTAAACGCATGATACAGCGCGGACAGGGCCGGGATGTAATTGAAGGTGATCAAAAACGCCGCGGGCGCCAGCAGCAGGCCATAGATCAGCGCCAGGGGCGGTTGTCCCGCCGGGCGCCGCCTGCGCGCGCCGTGCCGCGCCGTTCCGCCTCCGCGCGCGGACGCGCTATCGTGCCGGTTCAAGTTCACGGACCAGGCTCGCCTCTCTCTGTTCCCACGCGGCTTCCAGCGGCTCGAAATCCCAGCCGGGCTCGCCGCGGTGCGCCTCAACCCACGCGGCGAAATTGTTTTCGAGCATCACGAGAAATTCGTCCAGGTCAACTCCCCCGTTGAGGTAATAGTCGAGCATGCGTCGCCAGTACTTCTTGTGCTCTCCGTCGAACGATTCCAGCCACTTGATGGCACAGTACCGGCGCTGAAATATCTCGCTGAACGGTTCAAGACGCGGATCCATCTCCGCCCCGCGAATGTTCGGGATGAAGACCAGCGCCTCCGAGGCGAGCCGCTCGATGTTCTGCGGTGCGGTCAGGTACATCAGATAATCGATGCAGTCGTCGAGGTTGTCGTTGAAGATGGCGCTGTTGGTCACGTGGAGCTGGACTGCCGCGCCGCCTATGACCGTCGCGGGTGTTCCCGAAGCATACGGGCTCGTCTCCTGCGTGATGGTCGGGATGTAGGCCACGCCCCAGTCAAAATCGACATAGGGATCCGTGGCCATCCGCCGGAGGAACCACGACCCGTCCCACAACGTGGCGAGCCGGCCCGTCAGAAACAGGCGGATCGGATCGCTGTTTTTCAATTCCTTTGCCCAATACCCCCGCCATTCCAGCAAGAGCCGATTCATCTCGCGCCATCGGGGGTCGCGCGTCGAGAAAAACCCTTTCGTAAACAGAAAACCGGCCTCGCGAGGCTCGAGATAATGGCCCAGATAGCCCTCGGCATCCGGGCGCGACGGCAGCAAGTCCATTTCCGGCAGAATGTCGTGGTAGAGCATCTCGAAAATGATGTCCTGCCCCCAATCCGAGCCCAGGTTCCCGCCCGAGGTCATGGGAATCAGGTTCATGGCCTTGAACCGGCCCAACATTTCCTCCATCTCGTGCCAGGTTGCCGGGAACTCGGTAATTCCGGCCTGAGCCAGGAGATCCTTGTTGTAATAAATGCCCGTTTCCACGATGTCGAGCGGAATACAATACAACTGGCCGTCCGGCGCGCGCTTGGCATTTACGAGCGCCTGGTTGCTGAAGAGGTCGATCCAGCGTCCGTTGCCTTCCGCGTATGGATTAGGCCGTTCGAGGAAAGGGTCCAGGGGCACGTACCAGCCCTTGCCCACGTCCGGCCACGCGATCTCCGCGTTCATGTTGATGATCTCGGGCGCAACACCGCCGAGCAGCTGGGTCTTGAGCCATTCGCCTTCGCTGGCGCCGGTTTGAATGAGCGGCTGGTATCGGATCCGGGGCCCCTTGCGCTTCGCCTGCCACGCCTCGGCCAGTTCGGCCGACACCTTGTTGGGTTCGCCTATGCCCGAAGGGATCGTCCCGGGATTGTAGATATTGAGATCGACCCGGAGCACGCCCTCAGCCGTTTCAACCTGCGCATCGGGAGAAGCGGCACGGTCCTCCGTTTCGCACCCAGCCAGGCTCAGCCCCGCCACGCAACACAGGCTCGAAAGGAGGACAATCGCGGCACCGCGCAAGGCGGTGCGCAACACGCGGTCGGCGGCAGTTTGTCCGGTTTCCAGATGCGGGAATCGGCTCAACATGGTACCCCCTGCGAGTGTCCCCCCGGTGCGTCCTGCGGCAGGCGCACCCAGAGAACCGATTCTAACCCATCCGCCGCCTGCTTTCCAGAGACGACGCAGGGGAATCGCATTTAATCCGCCCGGCAATCCCTGTTGTTGCGGCATGAGTGGTGTGGGATCGGCGCCCTCAGCGGCATTCAGAATCCGGGAAGGCCACAGAACTCGCCAGGATGCATCAATACTCCAGCCGGTACAACACCGTGTCCGGGGCAGCGAGGAGGCTGGTAAATGTGTCGGTGTTCTCGGCCACGACCTGCCCGCTGAACAGCTCGGTCACACGGGCGCATTTCCGGGGCAGGCGGAAGGTCCGTTCACCGCCGTCCCGCGTGTGCGCAGCCAGGAACCGCCCGTTGGCATAGAGCGGTTCCTGCGCGTCCGAATACACATGCACGCCCGCCTGTTGCGCGAGCTCCTGCAACACCCCGCCCGGAAGATTCGGCGCCGGCGAGAACACCGACGTCCACCCGTCCATCGGCTTCGAGGCCAGGTTGTCGGTTTGCCCCAACACGTGGCCTGTCAACGCCTCCACGTTGGCCGGGTCATACGTGTTGTCTCGGATGATGCCCGGGGCATAGACCCATACCACGGTCTTGCCGTCGCGTAGAATCTTCGCCTCGAGCACCTCGCGCCTGGCCGCGTCCACCACGAACAGATTCGGGAAGAGCAACAGCTTGTAGCGCGTCATATCCATATTCGCGACATCGGCCATCGAGATCACGTCAAACGGCGCGCCCATCCGGTACAGCCCCGCCCGCTGGCTGGACATCAGGTCGCGAATGAGCGGCGCTTTGCCGTCCACATAGAGCATGCTTTCCGCGTCGACAATCATGGCCGTCTGCGCGGCCGGTTCGCGATCTTCCCGCGCGAACTCCGTCCATAGCGTCTGCATCTGCCCGATGGCGCCGAGCACCGCCGGGCCCGTGTACCAGTCGCCGAACATGTCGAACCACCAGAGGGCCGTCCCTTCAATCAGCGCGAGCGAAAACTCCCGGCGAAGCCCCGCGATCGTGGCCGCCTCATGGGGGAACCCGGCCTGGTGGCCCGGCACCGCGACCCCCAGCGCGACTGCGGATTTCGAGGTGTGAGTGCGGTGATCGATCTCGTGCAGGAAACGTTTGCCGTGATGGCGAAGACTCTCGAGCGTCACCATGTATCCGCTGCCGCCGCCGAGGTCCCGGTCATGGTACGAGCCCGGCGAGATGAAAAAATCCAGGTCCGGGGACGCAAACACGCGATCAAAATCGAGGTGCCCCTCATACAACAGCCGCGCGTTGGCATGCTCCAGAATGTACCCGTAGAACACCCCGACGGCTGTCTCGTGGTTAAGCACTTCCTGCGCGGCGCGCGCGAAGTACAGGATGCCGTCTCCCGTGATCCAGTGCGCAAACCGCCAGTAGTCAATGGCCAGCGCATCCTGGTTCGGATCGCGGAACACGCCATGCGTGACATGTTCCCGCACCGAGGCCGGCGGGATGTCCACCGGGTCAGGCTTTCCGCGTTCCTGCATCCACGCGCGCCAGGCTGCGCGGCGCGTGGCGCTCTCCTCGCCCCAACTACAGTCCTGCCATTCGGTCGTCCCCCCGCACGCCAGTACATACCCCTGCACCAGACCGGGATACGCCGTCTGCATGTGTTTCAAAAACGCCTGAAGATACGCCTTCGTATCCTCGCGCCATTTGGGCGTCGCGATGGTCCGGCCCTGACTGTAAAACGTATCTTCGAAGCCCGACTGTCGCCCGTGCAGGCGTACCCACCACAAGGGAGTGTTCAGGTCGACCAGGCACAGTAATTTTGCCTTCGGGTTCGCCTCGAGGACCTCCGCGACCTGTCCGTCCAGCGACGCAAAATCGTAGCGGTCCGGGCCAATCCAGATCGGCGGCGACACGCAATACGGCACCCCGAGCGAGCAGTCGGTGTTTGCCGGGAAGATACAGACCGTATCCACGCCCAACTGCGCGAACTCCTGAATCGGCGCCGGAGCAGGCCGGAACGAACGGTAGGCAAACCACGGTTCCGGAGTTTGTGACGGGGCCGGCACCCCTTCCTGAGGCGCAGCGAGACAAAGCGCGGCCACAATGCACAACGGCACATGAAGCATGTCGTTTCCCCCGGGATTGAGCCTCGAATGATCGACGGCAGAATACCAGAACGCTGCCCGGGAGTGGAATGCGGGAAGAAGAACCACACACTAACCTGGTGGGGCTCGGGTCTCTACGGGCGGCCCGAGCCCCGGTGTATGGGAACTTGGCGCGCGTCTCTACGGACGCTTGAGCCAAGGGGGGGCGCCTCAGGAGGGCGCCGCGCTCGCCGCCAGACGCAGCTCGGGCGTTCTCGCCGCCTGTTTTGTCTGGACCCAGAGCGAGAGCATTTCCACCACCTTGAACACCAGGGAGTAGTCCACGGGTTCCGTCAGATGGACGGCGGCGCCCGCCTCATGAAAGGCGCGGCACTCCGCGGCCCGATCGGCGATCACGACGACGCGTGCGCCCGCGTAGCACGCGTGAAACATCCGCACCGCCGCCAGCGCCTGCTCCGTCGGCAGGCTCGTGAAATGCAGGAAAACCACCGGGTACCCCGCAAACGGGTCAAGCACCAGCCCGCCGCTCCCGATGTCCTGGCTCACGACCTCGTAGCCCTCGTCCCGAAACCATGTCGGCCAGTTTCTCCGTCCGCGCAGATTGTCCGTTACGACCAGTAAGCTCATGGGGCTGACCTCCCCGGAGCCGCGCCGCCACGCTGCCCATGGCGCATCCGCTTCTGGCAACACGACCATCACATCTGCACTTCGACGCGAATTCTCCCGCAGCACACGCGTTACTATTCCACAAGGCGCGGGACCGCACAATAGGTGAATTCGTCCCTGCACGCATAGGGAATTTCCCTATAGGAAGCGCACCGGGACCCGTTGGGCATATCACGGGACGATGAGAACCGCGGGGGGCCTTCCGGTGCAGCGCAGGCGTCTCGCCTCTTGTAGCGCAGGCGTCTCGCCTGCATCCGGACCGCCCCCAGAAGACACGAATGATCCCGCGCAATTCGGTCCTGAGGAGAGGACAAAGAACGGGGACANNGACATGTTCCAAGCGCCGTCCGCGGTGCGACACCCGCCCCTGTGACTCAGTCCTTCGCCGGCTCCAACACCATGCCGGTGGGATTCTCGATAAACACGGCATAGCCATCCGGGATTTCGAGCCGGTAACGTAAGGTATTCCCCGACTTATCCCAGCGCAGGCGGATCATCCCGTCCAGCACCGGGAACGCGCCCTCGCACCAGTCCAGCCCGACTTCATTGAAGCGCAACCTGAGGGTCTTTTCGATGGGATTGAACCGGTACACGCCCAGCACGTCCCGATACAGTGTGAAACAGATATGCGAGGCGAAACCGTGATTGCAGCTGGCCTGGTCATGCACGTTTTCCCAAAGCGTGCCCGTGCGCTCCGCCATGTACATCAGGTAGCCCACCGACTCGCCCGTGATCTGCGATCCCAGCCCGTGCCGCGACAGCAATTCAAACCGCAACATGTTGCCAATAAACGAGTTCGCCGGATGCACCTCCGGATACGCCTTCGTTTCGCTCCGATCCGGACCGAATTCCCGGTGCAGCTTCTCCCACAGCGCAGCGTGGGTTTCCGGCGTCGCCACATCAAAGAAGAACGCGAAATACTGGCACACCTCCGTCCGGTTTCGCGTCACTTTGCGCTGGCCGTCCTCGTAGACCGCGTTGTCAACAAAGAACTCGCCGTCAAAGGACTGCTCCCGAATCATCTCGCGGATGCGCTCCGCCTTGTCGAGCAGTTCCGGCATCCCGTACAGGCGCCCGGCCGCCGCAAGCGTGCCCGCGTAGAGCATGTTGCTTGGGTAGTTGACGTCCTGCACGAAGTTGTTCGCCGCGGACCACTCGACAAACACCCACCGCTCAAGCTTCTCGAGCAGGCCGTCGTCATTCTCGAACTTCCTGAAATAATCAAACAGCGCGAGGACCTTGGGTTTCAGCGCATCCACCATGGCCCGGTCGTTGCTGCGCGCCGCGTATTCCTCCAGCTCCACGACAAACCACATGGCCCAGTTCGGAATGAAATTTCCATTGAAGTGGTCCGAGGGGTAGCACATCGGCAACATGCCTTCCGGGAGATGCTCAAAACGCTCCGGCAACAGGAAATTCTCGTAGAAATTGCGTTCCAGGCGCGTGTCGCCGCTCAAGACCAGCGCCGTCCGCGCCGTGAAAAAACTGTCGCACAGCCATCCCGCGCGCTCGCGCGACGGACAATCCATGAACACGTCCGTGCCGTTCTGCACAAATGTCTCGCGTCCGGCCTCGAACAGCGTTGCCAGTTGCGGGTCGCTGGACGCGAAGCTGGCCTCGTACGCGTCGGGATACACATACTCGCGCAGGTAGGCGTTCTCGAGGGTGCACGCCCCGCCCACGGCCATCACCTTCACATAGCGCATTGTGTACGGTTCGAATGACTCGACCTGGTACGTGCCCGGCGCGAGGTAATACGGCACGAACTGCGCGCATCCCATGCGCGCCCAGTGCACGTCGTTCCGGGTCAGAATCTCGTCGAACGCCAGGTATACCGTGACCGGCGACGAACACGTGATCGTGGCGCCCAGAAACCCGCTTAGATTCGTGCCGAGATCCAGGATGCGGAACGTGTTCTCCGGCAGCTCCACCAGGCTTCCACTCGCCAGCGCAGTATCAAGCGCCGCGGCGTCCACGGTAGCGAGTTTCTGAATGTCCTGCGAAGGATGCACCTCAAGCACCTCAGTGGGATAGCCTTTGTATTCAGGATCAATCCGGCCCGCGTGGCCCGGCCAGGGCTTCTCGACCTCTTGACCCGGAACAAGACGGCCCTGCATGACCACGCGCTGCGCGGGGCGCACCTTGAACGCCGGGCAGGGGATGTGCCGCGCGATCAACTTCTTCTCCGCCGTGACGGCCAGCGCGCAGGGTACGAAGGCCGCTCCCGGCTCGGAGCGCCACGCATAGCTCGCCGGGTCAAGCCGGTACGCTTCGATAAACGGCCGCTGATAGCTGAAGCGTTCCACCTTCTGAATGCGCTGGTCGAGGAGGGTGGCTTCAAAGGGCGATTCCGTGCCCGTCGCCGCGATGACGGCGTCGCCGTTGACGATCTCCGCCTGGAGAAACGCCGGCTGGTCGATGATGTAATAGCTGTTGACGTTGTAGCCCGCGGCCTCAATCGCCACGACGTTCGTGCCCGGGCGGAGCAGCGCCGCGGCGTCGTATTCGTCGATACGGAAGAATCCGTGCGCTGCGCGCGCCGGGCCGTGGCACAGGAACTCGCCGTTAACAAACACCCGGTAATTGGATGCGCCGGTGAGGCGAACGGTGACCGGTCCGTCTCCCGGGTGCTCGAAGACTGCGCGAAAACCCACGAAGAGGTTCATCTCGGTCTCGCGGCCCTCGGGCCAGACCGGTCGGGCCGCGGCAAATCCCGGTTGCCCGGCTGCGTTGAGGATCAGACATAACGAACAAAGCGCTGCACTCATCGGTCATTCTCCATGGTTTTCGTTGGCCCCCGCGCTACTACAGGGGCCCGGTGCTCCTCAAAAGCATGAGAGGCAATCGCCGCGGCTCACCGCAGCTCCCGAAACGGGAGGGCGATAGATGCACGGTCTCCAAGCCTCAACAGGCCCGGAAGAAAAAGCCATCACACCGTCTGTGCGTTCCCCGACGCCCTCGCAACGACTATACCGCCTTCGACCACCGGAGGCAATCTCGTGCGGTTTGCGATCCGCCCGCCGTTTCTGAAATCATACGGCCGAGTAGACATGCACGGTTGCGCGGTGAAGTAGCTTGAACCCCGGGAAACGACAATGCGCCCGTCATCGCACCAGCAAATGACAGGAAGATTCTCCGAAGGCAAGTGCGAGGCGTGCGCCGACCATTTCTCGTGCGCGTGGCGCCTCTTCTACGAACGCAAGCCCTGTCCCGTCATTCCCTGGAACGTCTGGATCGCCACCGGACTCCTCGCCGCCGACGCCATATTCAGCGTATTCCGTCTCTTCGGCGCCCAGTCCCTCCTGGAGGGCGCGCTCATCACCGTCCTCAGCATCGTGTGCATCGTCGGGCTGGCCAGCCGCGCGAAGTGGGCCTATGTCCTCACGCTCCTCTTCGCGGCCGCCGGCCTGGGGCTCGGGCTCGCGGGGCATCTCAGCCCCGCCGCCATCCCCATCAATGGCATGATCGTGTTGCTGCTTGCCCCGGCCTTCCGGGTCTACTTCCCCAGACGCACCGAGCCGGCTCAGGATTTTCTCGACCGCATGCCGCCGTCGTCCGACGTCCCGCCGCCCATGGAGTAATACGCGCACCGCCGCCGCAACGGACACTGCACGCACTCCGGGTTCCGCGCGTGGCAGACCCGCCGTCCATGCCGAATCAGGTTCACGTGCAGCGAAAAACACCGCCCCTTCCCGATGAACCGCGGCACATACACGTGCGCGCTCCGCGCTCATACCGGGCGGGAGCACCCCCATCCGGGTCAAGATGCGGTGCACATGCGTGTCGATCGGAAACACGTCGCGACCCAGCTCGAACAGCAGCACGCACCGAACCGTCTTGTAGCCCACGCCATCGAAGCCCAGCAGATAGCCTTCCGCCTCCGCATTCGTCATGTTCCGCACGGAATCCAGCGACAGCGCGCCCGTTTCCGCGATACTCGCCAGAAGGCGCTGGATGCGCGCGCTTTTGGTCCGTGCAAGCCCGCCGGGTCTCAACACCCGCTCGAGTTGCCTGCGCGGGGCCCGCATCACCGCTTCCCACGTCGGAAAGGCCGAAACCAGGGCCTTGTATGCGCGGCCGCTGTTGGTGTCACTCGTGTTTTGCGACAGAATCGTCGCGATCAGGCCGTCCAGCGGGTCGCCCTGCGGCCAGGGTTCGGGTTCTCCATACGCCCTGACCAGCCGCCGATCTATCCACGCCACCGCCTGCCGCAGCCGGGTATTCTCTGCATCCGTCATCGCCGTCCTCCCCGCACAGAGTACGCCCTATGGAGGGGTAAATGGCAAGATTCCCCCTGCTTTCCCTGCTCCGCATACGAGCCGCTTAATTCACTTTTGTCCGCCGACGGTTTCTCCGTATAATGGCTGCGGGGCGCCACGAGAAAATGGGGCGCTGCGCTATCGCGCCAAAGCGTGGGAGGAGGACGTTTCATGTCACAGCAAGGACCGGTCATGCAACCTCGACAGAAAAGCGGAATGCCCGGGTGGCTCATGGGATGCGGCATCGGATGCGCCCTGGTCGCGCTCGCGGCTGTTGTGGGCATTGTCCTGGTCGGCGGTCTCGGCTACTTCGTGGTCAAGAAAGGGATGGAAGAGGGCAAGGGTGAGCTCATCGCGCAGCTGAACGCGGAATACGAGAAGCAGATCCAGAATAACGCGATCGCGGAAGAGCACCGGCCCGTGTTCGACGAATTGCACGCACTCGGCACCGACACCACAACGTCCTTTCCGGCCGTCCTGATGTGCCTCGTGGCGATGCAGTCGACCCTCGAAGACGGCCAGGTCAGCGAAGAAGATGTGAAACTCGCAACGGAAGTGCGCGATTTCGTCAAAAACAACCCCCAGGCCGGCTTCATCAGCATGGGCACCTTTATGACGGAACATCCAGAATTCCAGAAGATGTTCAACGAAGCCCAACAGGGATTCGACGTGCCTATGGAACCCGGCACGGTCGAGGATACGATGGAACCCGGTGAAAACATCGAGGCCCTCCCGGAGGCCGTTACTGAAACCATGCCGGAAGAGTCGGCCGCCGCGACGCCGTGAGGGCGTTCCCGCGCCGGAGGAGCTTGAGATCGTCATCTTCATAAAGGAGTCAGAACATGGCAGCAGTCGACAGGTTGGCAATTGACGGCGGTACACCCGTGGCCAGTGAAGCGTTTCCCGTGGGATTTCTGGGCTCGGCCGAAATCGGCGAGCCCGAGATCGAGGCTGTCACCTCGGTCCTTCGCAACAAAACCGTGTTCCGCTTTCTGGATCCCAAGAATTCGTGGTGCACGCGCCTCGAAACCAAATTCAAAAACCTCACCGGCCGGGAACATGCCCTCGCTGTCGGCGGCGGCACCGCCGCACTCCTCTGCGGATTCTCCGCGGTCGGCATCGGCGATGGCGATGAAGTCATCATCCCCGGCTATACCTACATCGCCACCGCCGCCGCGGTCCTCCTCTGCGGGGCGGTGCCCGTCATCTGCGAAATCGACGAAACGCTCACCATGGACCCCGCGGACGTCGAGCGGAAGATCACGCCCCGCACCAGAGCACTTGTGCCCGTGCACATGCGGGGCCTGCCCTGTGACATGGATCGTCTCGTACTCCTGGCGCGCAAACACAACCTGCTCGTCGTCGAGGACGTTGCCCAGGCCTGCGGCGGCTCGTACAAGGGCCGTCCGCTCGGCTCGTTCGGCGAGGCGGGTTGCTTCAGCCTGCAGCAATACAAGGTCATTACCGCCGGCGAAGGCGGCATCGTGGTGACCGACAACCCGGACGTTTTCCAGCGCGCGGCGCTCTATCACGATTCCGCCATGCTCTTCTGGCAGCCCGGGGAAACCAAAGTCAGGGCGTTTCCCGGAACCAACTTCCGCATGAACGAACTCGAAGGCGCCCTGGGATGCACCCAGTTTGACCGCCTCGAAAGCATCCTCGCGCGCACCCGGAAGGTCAAGCGGGGCATCGTCGAAGGCCTGCAGGGCGTCGAAGGGGTGCGCCTCGCCCCCGTCAACTGCCCGGACGGCGACCTCGGCATCGCCGCCATTCTCCTCTGCGAAACCGGCGACCGCGCAAAACGCTTCGCCGCCGCCCTCAACGCCGAAGGCATCCCCGCCAGCAGCGTCTACGACAAAACCGTGCCGGACCGGCACATCTACTGCTACTGGGAATACGTCATGGAGAAATCTTCCAGCGACGCACACGGCCGTCCGTGGACATCGCCCCTCCACGACCAGACCCGCCGCTACACTCCCGACATGTGTCCGCAGACCCTCGACGTGCTCGGCCGCTCCATCCACATCGACATTACCCAGCGTTACGAACAGAAACATGTCGACTGGATTGTGCAGGCCGTCAGAAAGGTGGCTGCCGCGCTCGCGTAGGGCGGCGGAGCCCCGCCTCGAAAACCTGCGCGTTATCGTCCAGTCATGTGCCAGACGATTCACGGGGCGCTGTTCCGGGGGCGGACGCGCCGTGCATTCTCTGACCGACACCGAAGGTGTCGAATTTGCATAGCCGCGGGTGAAGCCCGTGGATCGGGCGAATACCCCTCTCCTAACCCCCGAACGGGGGTTGAACAAACCCGCCGCCATTGTTCAACCCCTATTCAGGGGTTGGGTCATTGTGGTGCGGCTGATCCCTGGGCTGCGCCTAGGGCTACGCAAATTGGACCCCGTTCCGGGGTCCCCGGAGTCCTGTCTTCCATCGTGTGAGGGTCGCCTGGGATCGCCGGGCGCCAGCCCGGCTTTTCTGTCTCTTGTAGCGCAGGCGTCTCGCCTGCATTCTTGTCATCCGGTGAACGGTATGGACGGTATGGACGGTAT
>DDYW01000042.1 GCA_002348185.1 Candidatus Hydrogenedentes bacterium UBA2224
ACCAGGTCCACCAGGTCCACCAGGTGCACAGCGTCGCGCGCGTTGCGCGCTTTTGACATGCCGGGTCGTGTCCAGTAGACTCCAAGGCAGTCGGTTGTGCCCGTTCCATCGGGCGGTCCCAGGCGGAAGAAGGTCCCGAGTCCCATGAAGTTTCGTGCACCGGTGATGGTTTCGATGGTGTTGCTGGCGGGTCTGTGCAACGCCGCCGCAGCGCAGGACGTCGATTTCCGGGAGGCGTTTCGGAACGGCCGGTGGCGGCTGGAAACGCAGGGGTTCGCTGCCCTGCATTCACGAAAAACCGACCGGGAAGGCGACACGTTCGCCACGTTCTCCGTGGAATACGAGATGCCCGTGTCGAGCCATTTCAGCGTCGGGCTGCGCGGGTATCCGTTGTTCGTGTACCTGCCGCACCGCACGTCCGATGACACGCTGTACGGCGTGGCGGGCGGGATTGCAGCCCGGTATTATTTCAAGGAGGAGGCGCACCGGGGCTGGTTCGCGGAAGGCGGGGGGAGCGTCCTGTGGCATTCGCGGTATTTCCGCGAGAACGGGTCGCGGATCAATTTCATGCTGGAGGGCGGGCTGGGCTACCAGTTCGAGCGGGACTGGCACGCCACCTTCAAATTCACCCACATCTCGAATGCCAGCATGCACCACGACAACGCGGGCGTGAACGCGCTGGGGCTGGGCGTCGGCTACACCTTCTGATTCCCGTCTGCAGCCGCTGGTGCGCTTCAGGTCTGGGCGCGGATTTCGTTGACCAGTTCGAGCGCCCGCACGGAGAGCCCCCGGGTCTGATCAAGCACGAGTTTTCCCCGGCCGTGGCGGAGTTCCAGGCGCATGTGCGCGAGTTCGCGCGCGATGGGCAGGACTTTCAGGCCGAGCTCGCGGGCGCGTTCGGTCTTGCCCATGGAATGGAGACGGCACAGCGCCCCGTCGCAGGCGCAGAGGGCAGCGCTGACCTCGATAATGTGGCTGCGGGCGTCGCTGATCTCCGGGTTTTCGTAGATGAGGTCGAGAAGACGGTCGCGTGCCCAATCCGTCAACGAGAGCTTCTCGAGGGTGTCGCCCTCGCGGGGCTCTTCGAGGAAGGCCTCGACGGGGCTCACATCGATGCTGTATTGCCGCGCGAGGCGCATGTTGATGGCGAGCTGGCGCCGGTCGTCTTCCATGAGCCGGTGGGCCACGACGTCGCGGAAGTGGCGGCAGGTATCCGGCGGCGCGATCAGTAACACGTGGGCCTGGCCGGGAAACATTTCGAGGTGGCGGTCAAGCGGCATGCGTTCCCAGCGGCGGTCCTGAATGAAATCCGAGAAGTCGTAGATCTCCAGATGCTCGACAAACTCCGGGTTGATGCTGAGATTGATGGAGGCCATGCCTCGGATGTCGTGGCTGACGAGAAAGAACAGGTTGTAGCCATCGCCGCGCAGGCGCGAGGCCGTTGTCAAAGGCACGCCGTTGGGCAACTGGGCCTTTTCCTCGGAACGCAGGGTCATGGTGTAGGCCCCTTCGGGTATGGGTTCCGGGCGGGCGCCGAGAATCAGCGGGGCCATGGCGTTGATGCGTTCCATGCGCTGGTCGAGTTCCTGCCACAGATCGCTGAAGGTCAGGAAGGGGCCCGTCAGCGTGCGCTGGCAGGAACCGCCGATCCAGATGGGCACGTTGTGGAACATGTAGGTGAAAAAGCCCCGGCCGCCGGCCGCGAACGCCGAGTTAACCATTAACCGAAGCTCGGGGCAGGTCGACCATTGGGGCGCGCCGCTGCCCCAGACGAACCCGGGCGCGACCACCCAGAACTGCTGGCCGCGGCTCAGTTTGAGGTGGGTTTCGACGACTTCCTGCACGCCCCATGAGTTGCGCGAATGAAAGTGGTTGACGCCCACCGCGGCGAAATGGGGCGCGAGGAGCCCGAGTTTGCCGGGGTTGCGCGTGGTAATCACGAACGGATGCCGGGGATCGGCTTCGTAGACCAGGTCGCGCACCTGGAGCAGTTTCGGGAGGTCCTGTTCGCGCGGCTCGGTGCTGAGGCCCCAGGCGAGCAAGCCCGGCACGCTGGCATTGGTCCGGACCAGCTCGTCGACGGTATCGCGCAGCTGGTCGGGGTCGTCCGCGAGGGGCATGCCGTACAGGGGCACGAATTTGACGCCGTATTCGAGCGCGGCGGCGTGCATTTCCTCCCAGTCTTCCCGGGTGAACCGTTCCGCGTTCTCGATGGCGACGCAGTTCTGGTGGTGGCGCACGACGTCTTCGAAGAGCAGTTGCCAATATTCGCTTACGGAAATGCCCATGGTCTGGGCGAGCTGCTGGGCCATCTGGGCGTCGACAAAGACGCCCAGGGGCACGAACTCGTCCAGCGCCTCCGCGCGCGGTGGGGGAGCGGAACAGGCGAGCCGGGCGGCGTCGTGTTCGCAGGCTTCCGCTTCCTGGGGGGTCATGGCGCGGAAGCGCACCTCGCGGATCTCCGCGGATTCCGTGGCCCGCACGGTCGAATAGAGCCGCAGGATGAGTGCGTCGAGCTGCGCTGGAAACCCGTTGTGTTGAATTTTCCGGGCGATGGTGCGCCACTGCTGGGTGGAGTGCATGGCGTCGAAGGCCAGCCCGCCGGGATACGCCCAGGCGCAGGCCAGCCGCGCGTTCTGGCTGGTGCCGCGGCAGGTAATCTCGAGAATGGGAAACCGGTTGAGGTCGATGGGAAACCGGTCGTCGCGCACGCCCAGCGTGCCCAGCGGCACCCAGTAGGTGGGTTCGTCGGAGGCCAGGTAATCGATCCGGCGGACGTCCTCGAACTTGCCTTTCAGTTCGACGGCGTGGTCGGTGCGGCTCCGGGAAACCGGGATGCGCAGCCATTCGGTGAACGCAGGCAGGTCGGTGGTGGTCCAGTGGGCCAGGTCGTCGGGGCCGAACGCAATGTGGTCCGTCTGGTCGCGTTGCGCCTCATCCGGCGCGGACAGGATGGCTTTGAGGTAGCCGGAATATTCGTAGACCATGCAGCGGCTCCTTTTGCGCTCCGCGCGAGACGGTGCTACACGGCGCTGACGCGCACTTTGCGGCGGCTCGACAGGAATTCGTCGACAAAAACGCCGACCAGAATCGCCCCGCCGATGACCACGTATTCGAGTTCGCTCGGGATATCCAGGATCGTCACCAGGTTGATCAGGACCCGGATCAGGGCGGCGCCCACCACCACCCCCAGAATATTACCGGATCCGCCCCGCAGGCTGCAGCCCCCCAGGACGACGCCGGCGACCGCGTAGAGTTCGTAGAAGTTTCCGAACGTGGCGGGGCCGATCGAGTTGATGTTGAATCCGAACAGGAGCGCCCCGATGCCGCAGATGAACGAGCACATGGTGTAGGCGAAGATTTTGAGGCGCTGCGTGCGGATGCCGCTGAACCGGGCACTTTCTTCGTTGGCGCCCAGGGCGAAGAGGTGCCGGCCATGCGGCATGAAATGGAAAAATGCCGCGGTGATGCCCGCAAACACCAGAAAGATGATGAACGGCACCGGCAGCACCGAACGTTCGGTCGGCACGAACCCGTTCGCAAGCCAGTTCCACGTGGGATAGGTCGAGGCCGACCCGAACCCCTGCGTGGCGTCCTGCGCGATGACGCGCGCGAACCCGCGGTAGAAAAACAGGCCGCACAGGGTCACGACGAAGGGTTGAATCCGGGCTTTGGTGATCAGCAGGCCGTGCCACAGCCCGATCAGGGCCGACAGGCCCAGCACGAACGGCATGACCACCCACGGGCTGTAGCCCTCGCCCTTGTCGAGCAGAAAGGCCGCGAGGGTGGCGATCAGGGCCACCACGCTGCCCGCCGACAGGTCGATGCCGCCCGTGATGACCACAAACGCCTGCCCGAGGCTCAGGATGCCGAACAGCCCGATCAGGGGCAGGAGGCTGCGCGCGTTCCGCGGGGTCAGAAAGTTGACGGTCCCGTTCTGGACATATTCCCAGATGCACGCGATGACGATCAGGCCGGCGAGCAGCCCGGCAAGCCCGAGTACCTTCCTCACGATTTGCCCGTCTGCTCCTTGAGTTGCGCCCAGAATTCAGCCACGGTGTCCTGGGTGATGGTTTTCACCGGGACGATGATGCGCTGGTCTTCCGGCACCCGCGACCGGTCTCCCTGAGCGAGTTCGACGAGCAGTTTCACGGACTGGTAGCCGAATTCGAAAGGCTGTTGTACGATGGTGCCGGCAATGTGGCCTTCCTGAACGCCCTGGAGGGTCTCGGCCTCTTCATCGAAGCAGACGATCTGGACCTCGCCCAGTTTTCCGGCGGCGCGCACCCCGCTGAGGATGGTCGGGCCATTATAGCTCCACAGGCCCACCAGGCAGTCGAGTTCGGGGTGGGTCGTAATGGCGTCCTGGGCGTTGGCCTTGGCCTTCATGCGATCGGTCTCGTCGGTGCGGGTGTCGATAATGGTGATGGTGGAGCCCTGGAGGGTGTCTTCAATGCCCTTCTTGCGGTCCTGCGCGTTCTGGGCGTCCAGGGTGCCTACGAACAGCATGATCTCGCCGCCCTCCGGCAACGTTTTCTTGAGCAGCTCGCCCGCGGCCACGCCCGCCTGGTAGTTGTCGGTTCCGATGTAGCAGATGCGCTTGCTGTTCGGCGCGTCCGAATCCTGCGTGACCAGATTCACCTGTGCGGCCGCCTCGTTAAGGAGGGCCGTCTGGTTTTCGGGGTCTTTGGGGCTGATGGCGATGCCCGTCACGCCGCGGGTGATGAGGTCCTGCACAATCTGTTTCTGTTCCTGGGCGGTTCCCTGGGGCGGGATTTTGAAGAGGACTTCGCAACCCAGCTCTGTGGCGGCTTTTTCGGTGCCGGCCTGAGCAATTTTCCAGAAATCCGACGCGTTGTTGGTCACGAACGCGACCGTGATTGTTCCCGCTGCCCCGGCGCCGGCGCTTCCGGCCGGTTGCTGGCCCGGACCGCCGCATCCGGCGATCGCCACGGCCGTCATCAGAAGACCTATCCCCAGCGTACGCATTGCTCATCCTCCCCCGGGTTGAGATCGCACCGTGTTGAAGCGCTAGTGTACACCGGAACCGAAACCGGTGCAAAACGACCCAAATCCGGGTAAGCACGACGTACATGCGGTTGCTGCTGACGGGGGGCCGGAGGAATGAGTTGCACGCCCGGCGCTCGAGTGCACAACGGTGGAACCCGTGGACGCGGTGGACGCGGTGGACGAGATGGACGGTATGGACGGGGACACCTGGGCCAAAGTGTCCACCCCCGTCCACGCGGGCCTGCGTGGCCACCCCCGCCAGGGGACAACCCTGCGGAATTTTTGAAATCGCTGTAGGGGCGGTGTTCCCCGCCAGCGGGGGACACAAGCCCGGACCACGCGGCCTCGCGTGGCCCTGCACCGGAAGAATGAATGCCTTCGCCGTCGTTCAGGCTGGCACGTCCATGGGGTCCATAACGTCCATGGGGTCCACCCCGCCCGCGTCTTTGTTTCAGGGTGAGTTCCCGAGCGCGACGAAATGGCTTGGCCAGGGATTCTTCCGTTGCGGGGGGTCGGCCGGGAGACCGAACAGGCGGTCCGCGGGGTTGTGCGGGCGTTTCCGGCCTGCGATAATGCCACGCGTCATTCCTCCGCAACCTGGACAGGAGCACGACCGATGCGGAAGAGCACGCTTCTACTGGCAGGATCCCTGGCTCTGGCGGGCGCGATGCGCGGCACGTTTGCGGCGGAACCGCCCGCCCCCTGTGCGCCGCTGCCGACGCCCGAACAGCTTGCCTGGCAGCGCGACGAGTTGTCCCTGTTTGTCCATTTCACGGTGAACGCGTTCACGGACCGCGAATGGGGCGACGGCACCGAGGACCCGGCGATCTTCAATCCGACCCAACTCGATTGCGAACAGTGGGCGCGGGTGGCGAAGGACGCGGGGTTTAAACTCGTGATCCTGACCACGAAACACCACGACGGATTCTGCCTGTTTCCGAGTGACTACACCGACCACGACATCGCCAGCGCCGCGTGGAAAGATGGCCAGGGCGACCTGGTGCGCGAATTCGTCGATGCCTGCCGGAAACACGGCCTCAAGGTAGGCTTCTATCTGTCGCCGTGGGACCGTCACGAGCCCAAGTATGCGGACAACGCTGCGTACGACGAACATTTTCGCAATCAGCTCACGGAATTGCTCACGCGGTACGGCGCCATATCAGAAGTGTGGTTTGACGGCGCGGGCGGCGAAGGCCATGTCTACGACTGGCAGAGTTACTACGCCCTGATCCGAAAACTCCAGCCCAAGGCCCTCATCGCCATCTGCGGACCCGATATCCGCTGGGTGGGCAACGAGGACGGGTTCGCCCGCGAAGACGAATCCAGCGTGCAGATGCGTGACGGCCAGGAGATCTGGTATCCCGCCGAGTGCGACGTTTCCATCCGTCCCGGCTGGTTCTGGCATAAACAGCAGGACGACCAGGTCAAGAGCCTCGAACATCTCCTCGACATCTACTACCGCTCGGTGGGGCGCAACAGCGGGCTGCTGCTCAATGTGCCGCCCAACGACAAGGGCCTGTTCGGCGAGCTCGACATCCAGCGGCTGAAAGAATGGCGCGCGGCGCTCGATAGAACATTCGCCACCGATTTCGCCGCGGGCAAGAGCGCCGTGGCCAGCAATGTCCGGGGCGGCGACGACGCGTTCGGCCCCGCCCAGGCCCTCGACGGCGACATCGACACCTACTGGGCGACCGACGACGAGGCCCGGACGGCATCGCTCGAAGTGGATTTCGGCGCGCCCGCGACCTTCAACGTCTCCCGTGTGCAGGAATTCATCCCGCTGGGCGAGCGCGTGCGCGGATACACCATCGAGGTCTGGCAGGACGGCGCCTGGAAGGAAATCGTGAAAGGCACCACGGTCGGACACAAGAAACTCGAGCGGTTTCCAGACGTTACCGCGCAGAAAGTGCGCCTGACCATCACCGATTCACGCGCCTGCCCCCTGATTGCCGGGTTCGGAGTCCACTACGCCTCCCGGTGAGGTCTTCGACCCGCACGGGGACGGGTTGGCGCGGGCTCCGGCGCGCTGGGACAGCGGTTTGAACTGCGCGGAGGTAAACGGTAGGCTATCCATTCTGTCTGTTCTGTGGCGCAGTCCACCTACGCGGTAACTCTGGGTATTCTCATGGCGGTTCGAGACAGCTTCTGTATCCTCTTGACGGCCCTGCTGGCGGCCCTGCTGGCCTCGTGCGGCGGGGAAGGGTCCGTCGTCGAGATCACGCGGACCCGCAGCGTGGAATCCCTGCCCAAGCCGCCCGCGGCCGGCGCCACCAGCGCGCAACGGTTCGGTTACGAGCGCCCGGCGGGAACGCCGTCTCCGCACGCTGCGGTTCCCGCGGCGGAAGCGGCGGAATTCCCGTTTGCGTGGACCGCTCCCGAGGGCTGGCGCCCGGCGGAGGAGCGTCCCATGCGCGTTGTGACATTCGCTGCCGGTCCGAACCAGGAAGCGGAATGCTACGTCACTATCCTGGGCCAGGGCGGTGGCGGCGCTGCCGCAAACATCAACCGGTGGCGGGAACAGATGGGCCAGCCCCCGCTCACGGAAGCGGAGGTGGCCGCGTTGCCCGTCATCGAGGTGCTCGGGAAGCCATCGCCCTGGGTTGAGATCCGGGGCACGTTCACGGGCCAGTCGGGCGCGGTGCTAGACGACGCGCTCCTGCTCGGGCTGGTGTGTCCGGTGGACGCATTCAGCGTATTCGTGAAGATGACGGGCCCGGCGAGCGTGGTTGAGGCGCAGCGCGACGCGTTTTTGGCCTTCTGCACATCCCTCGCATGGAGCCCCGGGGCGAACTCATGAAGGACCTCCTGCGCAGTCTTTACCGGTTTCTGTCCTCGTACGGGCTTTCATGCGTGCTGTTTCTGCTGTTGTTTCTCCTGACGCTCATGGGGACGCTCGAGCAAATCCACATGGGCATCTTCGACGTTCAGAAGAAGTATTTCGAGTCGGTGTTTCTGATCCACGAGCTGTTCGGCGTGCTCCCGATACCGTTGCCGGGGGCGTACCTGGTCATGTCGCTGCTGGCAGTGAACCTGCTCCTGGGCGGGCTCGTCCGCGCGCCCAAGGGCCCCGCCCACTGGGGTGTTCTACTCGGACACCTCGGCATCGTAGTGCTGCTGCTGGGCGCGGGCATCCAGTACCGGTATTCCGAGAGCGGCAACCTGACGCTGTACGAGGGCGAGCAGTCCAGCGAGTTCGAGAGCTATTACGAGTGGGAGCTGGCGATTGCCGACGCTTCAGGCGAGGGTCCCTTTACCGAATACATCATCCCCGGGCGCCAGTTCATGCATGCCGGCGACGCGGGCGCGCGGACGTTTCGCAGTCCGGCGCTGCCGTTCGAGCTTTGCGTCGAGGGCGCGTTCCGCAACAGCCGGCCCCAACCGGTGAAGCCCGGGGACACGCCCGCGGGACGGGTCGTGGACGGGTTCACGCTCGTCTCTCTTGCCCCCGACAAACAGGCCGAACGCAACGCGGCCGGGGTCTACGTGACGCTCCGGCCTGTGCCCGGCGAGACGACTGAGGCCATTCTCTGGGGATTGTCGTCGATTCCGCTTACCGTCGAGATAAACGGCAAACCCTGGGTGATTGATCTCCGCAAGGAACGGTTTCCGATGCCGTTTGCCGTGGCGCTCGACAAATTCACCCACGAAATGCACCCCGGCACCCAGATGCCCCGGAAATTCGAGAGCGACGTGCGCAAAATCGAGAACGGCATCGAACAGAGCGTCACCATCAGCATGAACGCGCCCCTCCGCCATCGCGGCTATACCTTGTACCAGGCCTCGTGGGGACCGCCGGACGCACAGCCCGGCGAACCGCTGTTTTCGGTGTTCGCCGTGGTGAACAATCCGGCCGACCAGTTCCCGCTGTACGCCTGCATTGTCATCAGCCTGGGCTTGTGCGTGCACTTCGCGCGACGCCTGGTGCTTTACCTGCGCGAGCAGAGTGAAGGCGCGGCATCATGAAGCGGCGGTGTACCCTCCTGGCGGTCTGGGCGATATGCGCGACGACGGTGGTGTGCGCGTTCTCGCAGCACCCGCCCCTGCCGGCGGAAGCGCCGCCCGCGCGCTGGGACCGGGAAACGCTGGAACTCTTCGGGGCGCTCCCCGTGCAGGACGGCGGCCGCGTCAAGCCGATGGCCACCTTCGCCGCGTTCAAACTGCTCAACCTGCGCGGCATGCGGTCGTGGCGCGGTCCCGAACGGCCCGGCGACAATCGCCGGGAACGCATGCTTGCGGGCATGACGCATCCCGAACTGGCGCCGGTCGAATGGCTCATGGACACGCTGTTTTACCCGCGCGCCGCGGCGTCGTATCCGGTGTTTCTGGTGCATTCCGATGAAGTGGCGGAGGCCATCGGCGTGCCGCACCAGGGCAAGAAGAAACGCGACCGGTACTCCTACCTGGAGCTGCTGCCGGGACGCACCAGGCTGTTCCAGCTCGCCGACCAGTATGCGGCCCGTCCCGAACGCGAACTGACCGGGCTGCAGCGGCAGATCATCCATCTCGCCCACAATGTGGCGGATTACGAATCGCTGTTGTCGTTTTTCGATTTCGCCCGCGAAGCCTATCCCACCCGGGCCACCGAAGGGCTGCGCCTGATCTTCACCGAAGAGGAGCAGACCCGCTTCAGCGACGTGTTGCGGCGCGCGCCGCTGCTCGCGTCGGTCATTCACACGCTCAACACCGCGGAAGGCGGGGAACTCAGCGCCGAACAACGCGAGGCCGAGCTGGCCGGCCTGCGGGAACTGCTGGGGCGCGTCGACCGCTTCGGGTCGTCTGCGAAGGGCATCGCGCTGCTGCCGCCGCTGGCCAACGGTTCGAACGAGCAATGGGTGTCGCCGGGGGACGTGGTGGCGGAGGCCTTCATGTCCGAGAAACTTCCCGAGGCGCACATCGCGCTGGCGGAAGTCCTGGAAGACCTGGCCGTGTCGGCGGATGACCGGTCCGCGTTCAAACAGCACCTGCGCGGATTACACGGCGAACTGGTGCGCAGGGCCGTGGAACGGGGGGAATACCGCAGGATTCCGCTGGAAATGGCGTTTTACCGGTATCAGTTCATTGGGCGGAGCCTGCCGCTGTTCGTCCTGTGTTTCGTGCTGGTGGCGCTCACGTGGCTCAAACCCGGCTGGCGGCGTCTGACCGCGGCCGCGCCGAATGCGCTCATGTTCCCGACGGCGCTGCTGGCGGCGGGCATCACGATGCGCTGCGTTATTCGCGGGCGGCCGCCGGTCACCACGCTGTACGAGACGATCTTGTTCACCACGGCCGTATGCGTGGCGCTGGCCATCGCCATCGAGTTGATGAACCGCCGGCGCATCGCCGTGTCGCTGGGCGCGGTGCTGGGCGCGGCTGGCATGTTTCTCGCCAACCGGTATGAGCTTAAGGAAGGCGTCGACACCATGCCCAGCCTGGTCGCGGTGCTTGACACCAATTTCTGGCTGTCGGCGCACGTCACCACGATCGTCATGGGCTACGGCGCGGCCCTGCTCGCGGCGGCCATCGGGCACGTCTACATCCTGGGCCGGGTGCTGCGCGTCCGGAGGAACGACGATGACGTCTACGCGGGCATCTACCGCATGACCTACGGCGTGATGGCGTTCGGGCTGGTGTTCGCGGTGGTCGGAACAGTGCTCGGCGGCATTTGGGCCAACGAGAGCTGGGGCCGTTTCTGGGGGTGGGACCCCAAGGAGAACGGCGCGCTCATGATCGTGTTGTGGATGCTCGTGCTCTTCCACGCCCGCCGCGGCGGCTATATCCAGGGGCTCGGCTTCAACATGGGCGCAATCGTGTGCGGCATGGTCGTGGCGTTTTCGTGGTGGGGGGTGAATCTCCTTGGCGTCGGCCTGCACAGCTACGGCTTTACCAGCGGCATCTTCCGCGTGCTGGTGGGGTTCAACGTCCTCGAGACGCTGGTCGTGTTGCTGGGGTGTTTTGTGTGGCTGCGCGACCACGGCTACCTGGCGCCCGCCGAGTCGAAGCCGTAACCCCGCCCGGGCTTTCCACATTCGGATGAGGGGGTGTTTGAGAGAAGCAAGCGGCCGGGGCGCCGCGGATCTTATGGACTATATGGACTTTATGGATGGGTCTGTCTGAACGATTGTGAAGGGGTCGGAGCTGTTCAACCCCTGTTCAGGGGTTGGGATAGGGAGACGCCGCCGATCCACGGGTTTTACCCGCGGCCATTCAAATTCGACACCTTCGGTGTCGGTCGGACGAGGGACGCCTTCAGATTCAGGGTTTCACCCGGGGGCTTCGCTCTTGTGGAGTCGTTCGGGGCCGGGCCGTCCACCCGGTCCACCCGGTCCACCCGGTCCACCCGGTCCACCCGGTCCATGCCGTCCATGCCGTCCACCGGCTCCACAGCTCCGCGCTCGCCCGCCGGGCAGGCCACTCATTCCTCTGACGCCCCTGTTGACCCTGCCGTGAAATGGCTGTACTTTATGCGCAGGACTGCCTTCCGAACACGGATTTTTCACCATAAAGGAGCGGTGTGATGAAACGACAGCTTGATCGACGTGAGTTTTTGACATCCGGATCGCGAGCGGGCGCCGGCCTGGTGTTCGCGGGCGCGGCATTGGCGCAGGCGGACGCCCCGCAACCCCAGCCCGCGCCGCAGCCCCAGCCCGCGGGCGCGCCCGTACGCATCGGCCTCGTGGGCTATGGAAAGCGCGGCCGGTCACTCATCAGCACGCTGAACGCGCTGGGGCCCGATGTCGAGATCCGCGCCGTCTGCGACGTGCTGCCTGAGCGCGTCACCGAAGCCCAGACCGCGCTCGAGGGCATGGGACGTCCTAAACCCACCGGCTATGCGCAGGGCGAGGAAGACTTCCGGCGGCTGTGTGAGCAGGAGGACCTCGACATCGTGATGAACGCCGCGCCATGGCACTGGCACGTGCCCATCTGCGTGGCGGCCATGGAAGCCGGCAAACACACCGCGACCGAGGTGCCCGCCGCGGTGACCGTCGAGGAATGCTGGCAACTGGTCGATACGGCCGAAAAAACAGGCAAACACTGCGTCCTGCTGGAAAACTGCTGCTATTTCAGAAACGCCATGATGGTCCTGAACATGGTGCGCAACGGGCTCCTGGGCGAAATGCTTCACGCGGAAGCGGGGTACCAGCATTACCGTATCGCCAACAACGTATTCGACGCGGAAGGCAACCTGCTGTGGTGCGGGGAACACGAGGCCCGGCGCGATGGCTGCCTCTATCCCACCCACCAGGTCGGTCCGGTGGGGCAGTGGATGAACATCACCCGCGGCGACCAGTTCGCGTACCTGGTATCCATGAGCAGCAAATCGCGCGGACTCAACCTGTTCGCGGCGAAACATTTCGGGCCGGAGCATCCCCTGGCGACGCGCCAGTACGCCTTGGGCGACATCAACACGACGCTGATCCGCACCGAGAACGGGCTGACCATCACCCTGTACCATGATACGCAGGCGCCGCGTCCCTACGACCTCATCTACCGCGCGCAGGGCACCAACGGCCTGTATATGGGCACGCTCGACAAGATCTTCATCGAAGGCCGAAGCCAGGGCGACCAGTGGGAAGATATCGCCCCCTACCTGGAAGAGTATGAACACCCCCTGTGGAAGGCGCTGCAGCAGAACGCGCTCGGCCACGGCCACGGCGGCGGCGACTACATCATGATGTACCGGCTGATCAAGTGCCTTCAGGCCGGCATCGAACCCGACTCGGACGTCTACGACGCGGTCGCCTGGAGCGTGATCGCGCCCCTCAGTGAGATGTCCGTCGCCGACAAGAGCCGGCCGGTCGATTTTCCCGATTTCACGCGCGGCAAATGGCGCGAACGGCAGCCCCTGGGCATTGTCGAGGCGTGAGCCGGACGTCTCGCCGGCAAGACGCCACGGTGTAGCGTGAACCAACGGGCGGGTGTGCGATCACCCGCCCGTTTCTTCTTTACGGAGCGGGGGTGTTCCGGGAGGCGTAGTACGCGTTCAGCGGGTCGACTGAAAGCGCCTGTTTGGGGAGCGTCGCGCCGCCGCCGGAAGCGCGGGTCGCGACCACGCGGATCGGTCCGGGCCCAAACACGACGTTTCCCCACACCATTCCGCGTGCGGGGTCGTGGAAGAACGTCGCGGGCGCGCCGTTCACGGTCACCTGGCCAATGCGTTGGCCGCCGGTGGCAATGACCACGCAATCTTCCCGGCCGGCCGGGCCGTGCAGCGCGAGGGACAGCGTCCCGTTCGCGGGGTCCCACTGTTCGGAGAGGCGTTTCCCGCCCCACTGGTGGTACGCGGCGTTTTCGGGGACTTCGCGCACGTAGAACAGCCGGGTCTGGTTCGGCAGCAGCGAAATATCCGTGAGATGCGCGAGGACCGCCCGGCCCCGTCCGCCCGACACCGTCCGTTCCTGCACGTCATACAGCGCGAGCGGCCGGTCTTTCTCAAATGGCGGCAGCGTCTGTTCGGTGAAGGCCACGGTCGTTGTGGCGGGTGCGTTGTTCGGGTTCGCGACGACGACGAGGGCATCATCCCACGTGCGGTTGTGATAGATGGTGGCGCAGGTGCCGGGTGCGGTGGCGGCAAACCAGTCGCGCGCGGTCGGGAAGAGGTAGAGGCCGGACTCGTACATGCCGAAATAGTGCTGGGCGGCGTTGTAGGACTCGACAAAGAGGACCTCGTCGGGACTCACGCCGGATGCATAGGGGAACGTGTCCGGCCAGAGCCGCCAATCGAGGTAGCTGTATTGCCCGCCGCCCGTGAGCAGGTCGTAGGCGTATGCGAGTTCCGCGCCGCAGCGCGTCGCCTCACTGTCGCCCGCCCAAAGGCAGCCCTGCGCCGGCTGATTGTGATACGACCCGTACCGCACCCAATACGACTCGACCGACGGAAAGGTATAGCCCTCGCCGAAGAGGTGGCAATCGAACGCGGATATGGCGGGCAGAATAAACCCGTGACTCGAGTGGTCGATCAGCACGGCATGGGGCACCCTGGCCAGCAGGGCCTGGCGGCGGCGCCAGCTCACCTCATGCAGTTCGATCAGGCAATCGTAGACCGGCTCGGGGTGGGCGTGTTCTTTCCAGAGGGAGCAGTTCGCGTAGGGCAGGTTATCGTCGATGTACATGCCGTCAATGGGGTATTTCTCGAGCATCCGCGCGATGGTCTCCATGCGGTACTCGGCGAGCCCGTTGGGCGAGGCGAGGCAGGTGGCCATGAGGTCGCAATAGGGGTCCATGGGGGCCGTATACCGCCCGCCGTAATTGAAGCCCTGCCAGAGCGGCCATTTCCCCGCGGCGATGCGTTCCTGAACGCCCGGCGCGTTGGCGTACATGAGGTCCGCGTTGGCCGTCCAGATAAACAGCATGCCGGCGTCGTGCACGGTCTTCAGCACGCGGTCAAGTTCATCGGCGGGCGGCCTCGGCTCGCCCGGCGTACCCAGGCGGTGCATCTGGAACAGCGTGAATCCCAGCCGCGCGGCTGCGCGAATTTCGTCATCGGTGGGGTAGGGATGCTTGCCGTCGCCAATCCAGATGAACATGCGCAGGTCGCGCCACCGGGGATGGGGCATTCGGTTCGGAGCGACTGCCAGGCCGGTGCGGAACGTGAACGGCTCATCTGCGCGCACCACGAAGGGTTCCCCGCCCGGTTCCGCGCGTACGATGTGCTGCGTGAGCAGCACCAAAGCGTTGCCGCTGCCGGATTCGTTTACGGTCAGCGAAGCGAGCGGGGCGTCGGCCGGCTGCCGGTATGTGCCTCCGCGATCCGTGAACACGGCCAGGGCGGCTTCGTGGCTGAACACCTCGAGGCACGAGGTGAGCGTCGCCAGCTCGACCCTCTGCCCCGCTTCGGGCAGGGCCCCCTGGAACGAGTCGATCCCTTCCGAGTCCCGGCGCTTGTGAAGGTAGTGGCTGAAGCGTCCCGACGCGCTGACCTCGAAACGGATGCCCTCGGCGAGCGAAAGGGCCGCCGCGGGGCGCAGCGTCATCGCGCACACCGCGACGCCGTCGTTGTAGAACGTCGTTTCGAGTGTGTAGGGCACGCCTTCGCGCAGGACGCCCCGGGTGTTCAAGACGACCTGGCCGCTTCCCCGGGCAACGACATCCGTCGTGCCGCCGCTGCATTCCGACAAGGGCGTGCCGTCGAACCACAGCTCGGCAGGCTGCTCGAGCCGAACCAAGCCGTCCTCCCTGGTTTCCAGCCCGGCGATTGCGCCCGAAGCCCTGTCAACGGTGTAGCGGTATGTCGGGCCTTCAACGACGATGGCCGCGTCGCTCACGGTACAGCTCAAATCCTCGGAGGGCAACGGGTCCCGCAGGACCTCCGTCACGGTCCGGCTGACCGGCGAGGCGCCGAGGTTGAGGGCGGCAACGCTGCAGATCACCACGCCAAGCCACACTGATTTCGAGCTCATGCGAGATCTCCCCCCGGTCGGCCCGGATTTGCGGCGCGCGGGATTACGAGGCCGGCGCCGAAAACGTCATCTGGGTCTTTTCGCCGCTGCCGGGCTCCTCGTTCGTCACGAGCCATGTCCGGGGCGCGCGTTGCATGATGTCGACCGGTTGCGCTACCCGGTGTTTGATGCCGGCAATCTGGGACGCAAGGTTGCGGTGCGGGGTCCCCACCAGCTCGATGGGGCCGCCGAAAAACGCCATGACGGTGCGGACCTCGTCGCTCAGCTCGCGCACGCCCGACACGTCGAACCGCACGGGCGCGGCGGCGATCCGGTATTCCCAGAGCCGGCTCGTGCATCCCGACGCCTCGAGCCAGTCGTCCAGGCCATCCTTGAGCGTAGTCGCGGAAGACGGAAACACGGGGAGGCTGCCCGCGGCCTCGGCCATGACCTCGTGGGCGAGGGCGTCGGCCTGAGAGCGGGTCAAGTTGAAGGCGCGCAGCACTTCGTCGGGGACGGTCGATTTCTGGATCACGAAGAACTGGAACCCCCATCCGGCGACTTTGCGCATGTTGGCGACGGCCTGGACCCGGCCGTCGGGATGCGACAGGTTGAGCCACAGGTGACCCGCCATCGACGCGGCGAAGGCCTCGCCGCCTTCGGTGGTGGCGAGCGGATCGACCGTGATGCCCGGCGTCATCCCGGCCGCGACGAGCGCGGCGGCCACGCTCTGCATCGATTTTGGATACCGCGGGCGCGCCCCTTCCAGCGCCCCCGGCCGCGATTCCCAGGTGGCGGGCACCAGGGCGTGTTTGACCCCCGCGGCGGCCCATTTCGCGGCTTCGGCGTACAGGGCCTCCGCGCCCGCGTCGTCCTCGACGGTGCACCAGAACCGGGGCGCATCCGTCAGCGCGGCGGGGCAGGGAAGTTTGCTGCGAGTCCAGGTGAAATAGGTCTCGACGTCCTCCGGTTTGGGCACGGAGAAGGTGATGAACACCGGGTCGGCGGCAAGCGAGGCGCCTGGCTCCAGCCGGACGGGCGGGTCGTAGACTGAGGCGATCTCGCCCTGCCAGGTCCCTTCGAACGGTTCCAGATTGATGCCGGACCGGGCGATGTTCAGCGGCAGGACGCCCAGGGCGATGGTGCGGTCGTTCGCGGGATCGCGGAAGAACGCCAGCGACGATTTGGCCGTGCGGTCAAAAGCGGCGTAGCCCGCGCGCATGTCCAGCCGGCGGATCGCACTTTCCATCTTTCCGCTGACGTTCTTCATGCAGCCCGGCCCGAAGATCGCCGGGCTCAGCTTCTTGATCTCCACGGGCGTCTGACCGGCATTGGTGACTTCCATCCGCACCACCAGGAACGGGTACTCGTTCTGGACAGATACCCGGTGAAGCACCTTAAGGCCGTTGTGCTCCGGGAAATCCGACCGGAAATCGCTGCACCCTCCCATGGGCGTGTCCGCGCGCTCGCGGTCCGCGGCGCCTTTGTCGAGATCGGCCAGGCGGACCACCGTGTCGTCGCCCAGCGTGATCGACGCGCGGGCCTTCTCGATGAATTCGCCGAGACCCTCAAACTGAATGGTCCACTCCGCGTTGTCGGTCGCGTAGAGGAACTGCGCCCGGTCCTCGTCAAACGAAAACACGTAATGGTCGCGAAGCGCCCACGGCAGCGCGGAGAAATCCTGTTTTTCCTCGCCGGCGGTCGCCGGCAGGGCGGTCAGGATAACGGTCATCACACAAAACACTACCCGTATCGGCATCGAACGCAGGATGATCATCTGAACTCTCCAGAACGTTACAGGCGCATGAGGTCTGCCATGCGCGCGGTCTTCACCAGGTTTTCGAGGCGGGATTATACACGATACCGGCCCGGAACCGGACATGCGGCGCCCCGGCGCTGGGCCAGGTCCCAGGACCTCGACGTATGCGCGAGCGCCCGGCTAAAGCGATTCGCCGATGGCTACCGAAACGACCTGGATCTCGCCGCCCCGCAGCACGGCGATATCCAGTACGGTCGCCGGCTGGCCCGTCAGCGCGCGGTGCGCGAAATCAAACGATTGCCCCGTCATGTCCATGCCGTTGATGGACACCAACAGGTCGCCGGAGACCAGTCCCGCCCGCTGCGCGGGAGAGTCTTCGGCGACAAACAGGCTCCAGAGGCCTTCCGCCTGCTCGGCGGGGGTGACGCCGGCGCTGTGCACCGGGGGGTCGTGCCACGGCACCGGCACGAGCGGCCGCAGGTGAAGCGTTCCCGCGGCGCGGTCGAACGCCAGCACAAACCGCGACCAGAACCGCATGCCGAGCCGCGGCGCGGCGTTCTCTTCCAGGACCTCGCAGAGGGGCGTCACGACCTCGAGCGGCCCGACCGTGCACTTCGGCAGGCGGATTTGGGTAGCGCCCCGGATTCCATCTCCATCCGCCACCTGCAACCGGGGGGTATGCTCCGTGAACAGGCTCCACTGCTCCAGAAGATCCCGCGGCAGCGCGAGCGTTCCGCCGAATGCCGTATCGAGTTCGGCCTCGACGGCATGCACACCGTTTAGCGTGACGGGCACGCGCATGACGCCGTCGGGTCCCGTGGTCATGGGCACGGCAATCCATTCAGGGCCCATCTCGAGCGGGTACCGTGCGATGCGGCCGCCCTCGCAATCAAGAATGAAGCGTTCCGGAAGTCCCGGCAGCCCGAGAATGCCCGCGACCCGGAGCCCATAGACCGATTCCATGGGGGCCAGGCCGGCCGCGTAGGCCCCGCACCCGAGCGCGGGCCGTCCCGCGACCTCGAGGGCCTGGATCCGGACCCGATGCGCTTCAAATTCGCCGAACTTCTCCGGCTCGCCCACGTTGGGCAAACCGAGCGTGGCGGCGATGGGGAGGTCGAGCGCGACATAGGGCGCCGCGGTGTCGACGAGAAACGGATACGGGCCGACGCCGTCCAGCCAGACCGGCACGAAGGCCCGGCCGCGCACGAGCATGAGCTCGTGCCCGGCGGATAGCGCGGCGGGTGTCTGGCCGGCGATGAACGCGGCCGCTGTCATCAGGACGGTTATTCCGGAAACCATGGCATCCTCTGCGCGAGTATACCAGCCGGGCGGCGGATTGTGATCATGGCCCGCACGAGCCCTGATGCACTATGATGATGCGGCAATGGGCATCGGACCGGCATCCGGGAGAGGGGTATGACGCAACAGCGCCGTTTTGCGTACGTGGCCACGGTCGTGGCGCTCGTGCTCGCGCTCGTGATTGCCCTGCGCATCTGGTGGCGGTTCGAAAGCCCCGTGCCCCGCGTGAACCCACCCGCCGGGACTGCCGGGACCACGCCGCCTGCGCCCGTCGCGCCCGCCGCGACCCCGCACGAACCAGCGTTGACCCCCGAGGACCCGCCCAGGGAGGCGTCCCCGCCCGGCGCCGCCCTGTCCCTATCGGGTCGTGTGTGTGACACGGTTGGTCGTCCCATTCCCGGAGCCGTGGTCACGTGCGCGGGGGAAGACGTGAAGGAGGTCCGCTCGGATCGGGAAGGGCGCTACCGCATCGAGGGCCTTCCCGAGCGGATTTTTGCCCTGACCGCCGCCCATCCCGCCTATTTCCCTGACCAGAACCCTCTCGTCGCGGCGGGAGCAGCACACGTGGATTTCGTCCTGCCGATCCGGGCCTCGATCGAGATTGAGGCCGTGCGCGGCGATACGCGGGAACCGCTGGTGTGGTACTTCGTCCAGTTTCGCCATACCGCCGAGGTCCGGTTCGGCGTGGGACGCGACGACGGCCGGGGCGGTGGATTTGGCGCGAAGGTCGATGACCCGGCGGGAAAGACCGTCATCGCCGATCTTGAACCGGTCGCGGGGGTGTTGCGCGTCTACCAGGAAGCTTACGTCGAGCAGGAGATCCCAATATCCGCCGAGGAACTCGCCAATACCCCGCACACGGTTGCGGTCGCGCTCGAACCGTCCCGGGACGGGCTCGAAGGGATTGTTGTGGACTCCCGCGGCACGCCCATCGAGGGCGCGTATGTGGTCAAAGGCCGCATGTCCTGGGCGGATGACCTGCCCGGAAAATCGGACACCCGTACCGGACCCGACGGCCGGTTTCGTATGGAGCCGCCGGACGAACCGAGGGAGGATGTGGTGGCGTGGCACCCCGCGTATGCCCCGGCCTACGTCACGATCTATCCCAACGCATCGCCCCGTGAATTGCTGCGCATCGTCCTGCACGGCATGGCAACGGTCCGCGGCCGCGTAACCCTCGACGGCGAGCCTCTCGAGAAGTGTCATGTGGTGGCGTTTTTCAAGGGCGAGCCGGCGCTTGACGAAAACGGCAAACACACGGGGGCCGACGGCGCCTACGAATTGCGCGGCTTGCCCCCGGGCCTGGTCTCTGTGGAGGCGCGCGTGGATGAAGCCGTCTGGGGCGCGAACGGCGTCCACGTCGCCCGGACGGCCGAACTCGCGGAAGGCCGGGTCACGCCGGTGGATTTTGAGTTGCAGCGCGGCACCGGAACGCTTGAGGGGCGCATCACATGTGCATGGGGTCCCGTCGAAGACGGGGGCATCATGCTCTCTCTCGAAACCGGGCAGGGCAACGCACGGTACGAAGTGAGCGCCGATGACGACCATGGCGAAGGCGCGTATTACCGGCTCGAGAATGTCTTGCCCGGCACGGGGATCCTCACTGTGGGGGCAGCAGTCGGGTCCGAAGTGTTCGCCCGTGTCACCCGCCAGGAAGTGACCATCCCGCCCGGCGGACGCGTAGTCCGCGACATTTCGTTCAGTGCGGGCGGCGGCGTGGCCGGGCGCGTCAGCAACGGCGAATCCTGTGACATCGTCGGGGTCGTTGCCCTCGAAGGCGAGTCGTCGCTGACCGCGGACGAGATTGTATACGGAATCATGCAAAATGAAGCCGATGCACTCGATACCATTCCTGTGGCCGCGTTTACGCTGGTTTCCGGCGGGATTTTTGGTTCAGGCAAAGAAAACCCCACGGGCGAGTATGCCCTGCCGCCCCTTGACCCCGGCCGGTACACCGTGCTGGCGATCGGATTGGAGAAAGACACGTTCGCCTCTGACCGCGCCTTTGTCACCCTTCGCGACGGGCAGACCGAAACCGTCAACCTGACGTTGCGAAAGTGACCGGAACCCCGGGGCAGGGGCATGCTTCGCCAGGGGTATGCGTCTGGCGAGACGGCGGGGTCATTTCAGGCCGAGGACGTCCTGCATGTCGTAGAGGCCGGGCGCGGCCGTCATGACGAATCGGGCCGCCACGAGGGCGCCGCGCGCGAAATTGTCGCGGTTATGCGCCTTGTGGGTGAGCTCAATGCGTTCGCCCTGCCCGATGAAGCTGACCGTGTGTTCGCCGACCACATCGCCGCCGCGCAGGGCGTGCATGC
>DDYW01000201.1 GCA_002348185.1 Candidatus Hydrogenedentes bacterium UBA2224
GGCGCTTGGGACATGTCCCCGTTCTTTGTCCCGGGGCTGCAAAACGCCGCGATGCTGTCGCATCGGTTTCTGCTGTCCGGCGCCCGGGCTCGGGGTTCTTTTCGAAATGTCACGGTTTGACGTTGCGTAATCGGCCGAAAGTACGATACGATTGAAACTGGATGCACGGAGCGGGGGAATCTCCTGCGGGCCTGGGTATCTTCGCGGGAAGCCCCCGGCACGATGTCCGGAAAGGAGTGGGAGGTTATGGGTTCTGTTCACCGGCGGGCGGTACGGGTGGTTCTGGGGACGGTAGTTGCGTTCATTGTCGCGTATCCGGCGCTGGGCGCAGGAAACGGCAGCGCGGCGGAGACGGCGGCTGCGCCTCCCCAGGAGATGAAGGGCCTGAAGCTCCTGCATTTTGAGGACTTCGAGAAGGGCCCCGAGGCCATCGCGAAGCAATGGAAGCCCACTGACCCCAAGGCCTGGGCCGTGATGGAGGACGGCGCGGGTCACGCCTACGCGCTGACGGGCGCCAGCGACTACACCCCTCCAGTTCGTTCGCCTCACAACATCTCGCTGCTCAAAGACCTTGAGGTGACCGATTTTGTTCTCCAGGCGGACATGAAACAGACCGGGAAGGAGTACGGTCACCGCGACATGTGCATTTTCTTCGGATACCAGGATCCGGCGCATTTTTACTACGTGCATATCGCGACCAAGGCCGATCCCCACGCCCATTCGGTGTTTATCGTCAACGACGCCCCGCGGGTATCGATCGCCACGGAACGCACCGAAGGCGCCGACTGGGGGCTGGATGTCTACCACAAGGTGCGCATCGAACGGGACACCACCTCGGGCGCGATCAGAGTCTTCTTTGACAACCTGGACCAGCCGATCATGACCGCCGAGGACAAGACATTTCTTCACGGCAAGGTCGGATTTGGCTCGTTTGACGACACCGGCAACGTGGATAACATTGTGGTTTGGGGGAAAAAGAAGGAGTAATTGCGCAAGCACTGGGCCTGCGGCCACGGGGGAATCTGCCTGTATGAACTGCGACTTCTGCGGCGTCCGGAGCTCGATCGGCTTCTGCGGCGAATGCAAACGCCTGCTGTGCGAAGACTGCGCGGAGAAGTGCGAGGGCTGCGGCGGCCTGGTTTGTCATGAGCACGCGCGCGAGACCGCGTACCGGCAGCTCTGTCCCGCGTGCATGCGTGAACGGAATCAGCAGTTCGCGTCGACCATCGACGAGATGCAGCACTACGCCCACGAGATGGCCAACCAGACCGAAGGCCGGATGGGCACGTTCTTCGAACTTCTCATCGACATGCTCGAGGAGGTCCGGCGCCGCGACCGGGCTCTCCAGGACGCGCAGGCCCAGCTTGAGCAGCGGGTCGCTCAGCGGACCCAGGCCCTCCAACGGCAGGTGCAGGAGAAGGACGCGGCCTACCGGAACGTTCTCGCCTTGAAAGAGGCCGCGCTCCAGTCCACCCGCGCCAAGAGCGAGTTTCTCGCCAATACGAGCCACGAGATCCGCACGCCCATGAACGGCGTCATCGCCATGACCGATCTCCTGCTCGATACGGAGCTCACGGCCAGTCAGCGGCACTACGTCGAAACCATCCAGCGTTCGGGGCGCGCCCTGTTGTCGCTGGTGGGCGATATCCTCGATTACTCGCGCATCGAGGCGGGGCGGCTCACCATCACCCCCATCCCCTTCGACCTGGAGGTGACCATTACCGACGTGGTCGAACTGCTGGCCCCGCGCGCCGAGGAAAAGGGGCTCGCCCTGATCATGCGGTACGCGCCGAACGCCCCCCGCCGGCTGATCGGCGACGCGGGCCGTGTCCGCCAGATCCTGACCAATCTCATCGGGAACGCAATCAAGTTCACGCACCAGGGCCACGTGCTGGTGAACACGGAATGCCTGGGTCTTGATGAGGAACGCGCCATTCTCCGCATCGCCGTGGAAGACACCGGCATCGGCATCCCGCAATCGCGGCTGAACGGCATTTTCCGTCAGTTCGTGCAGGCCGATGACGTCACGTACCAGTATTACGGCGGCACCGGTCTGGGTCTGCCCATCACCCACAAGCTCTGTCACATGATGGGCGGGCGAATTGGTGTAAAGAGCACGGCCGGCGAAGGGTCGCGGTTTCGCGTCACCCTCCCGTTCGCGCTGGACCGCGAGGCCGCGCTGGCGCCGCCCGACGTCGCCACCGATCTGCATGGCGTGCATGCGCTTGTCGCCGACCCGAGCCAAGTGAACCAGCGCATTCTGTATGAACAGCTTTGCGGCTGGGGCCTGCGCGTCGAGACGGTCTCGACTCCAGAGAAGGCCCTCGCCGGGATGCGCAGCGTCAGCAGTAAGGGCGACCCGTTTCAGATGACCCTGATCACCCATCAACCCGGCCCGATGGATGCGATCGTGCTGGGCGAAGCCATTCAGGCCGACCGCGAACTACGCGATACCGCGCTCGTGATGCTGTCCCGGACGGGTCAGCGCGGGGAGGCCGCACGAGCCGCCACCGCCGGATTTGCCGCGTATCTCAGCGGGGTTTTCCGCAGCAGCGAACTGCATGAGATGCTCCGCGCCGTCTGGTCGGCCCACGAAAGCGGCCAGGAAGCCACGCTCATCACACGGCATACGGTCGCGGAGGCCCGCGATAAGGGCGTCGTAAAGGAATCCCGCCCCAAACCGTACATCAACGCAAACATCCTCGTGGTCGACGACGAAGCCGTGAACCAGGAGGTGGCGGTGGAAGTCCTCAAGACCCTGGGATGCCGCGTCACCGTTGCGTCCAACGGCCAGGAAGGCCTCGAACGGTACCGCGAGGGTCAGTTTGATGCCGTCCTCATGGACTGCGAAATGCCGGTGCTTGACGGCTACGCGGCCACGCGCGCCATTCGCGAATGGGAAGGCCAGGCGGCTCATGTGCCGATCATCGCGATGACAGGGCATGCCTCCGAACTCGAACAGAAGAAATCCATCGCGGCCGGGATGGACGACCATTTTGTGAAACCCGTGGAGCCCGCCATGCTGATGGACCTGTTGATGCGCTGGCTCCACAAACAACCCGCGGGAGTGCCGGAAGGAAGCACGATGGAAGACGTTACCCAGGCCTCGCCGACGAAAACCCCTGCGCAGCACGACGTCCAATCCGCCGCCGGCGAACTCCCGGTGCTGGACACGCAGCGCGCCGTGGACGTCGCCGGCGGTAACGCCAGGATTCTGAAGCGCGTCACGGACGTGTTTCTCGCGAACATGCCCCAGGAAGTGGAGGCGCTGGCGGCCGCTCTGGCGGCCGGGGAGCGCGAGACGGCCCAGCGCAAGGCCCACGCGCTCAAGAGCGCCGCGGCCTCGATGGGCGGTCTTCGCGTGAACAAGATCGCGCTGGAGATCGAGGCCGCCGCCAAGGAAGAGCGCCTCGCCGAAGCCCAGGAACGCTACGCGAGCGAGCTTGTTGCGGAGTTTGCGCGCCTGAAAACCGCCCTTGAGGCCGTGGACTGGGACAAGGAAATCCCGGCATCGTCGTAGCGCTGTTGCGTCCGGGCGAGCTGGCCGCCGTTCACTTCGTGGATGCCGCGAACTCGTACGCGCCGATGTCGGGCGCGTTTCCCTGGGGCACGGGCAGGCCCGCGAAATCCGCGGGGCGGGGATACAGGGCCTCGACCGCCCGGGCAGTGTCTATGCAGGGCGAACCGGGTGTCAGACGGAAATCGAGCGCGTCGATGTTCGCGAGGCCCGGCTGCGCGACGATGGAATGCGCTTCGAGGTTGGTCAGGGCCCGGTAGGCCTCGAATTCGGCCATCGTGAACGGGTGCTCGGAAAGCGCCACCATCGTTCCTTCCGCCTGGTACCAGCAGTTGTGGTCCATGACCATGCCTTTCACCTGCTCGAGGGGCCAGCCGGGCGCGTAGAACGCGTTGGTCTTTGCCTCGTAGAAAATATTGTTCAGTATGTAAAACTCGGACTGTTGCGCGGGGCTGGTATAGAAGCACAGGTGCCGTCCGCTCGGGTCGGGGCGTTGCGCGTGGCCCCAGCCGTGCCCAGCGTTGATGCACGTATTGTTGATGAACCAGATGTGATGTGTCTTCGAGGTCTCGGGGCGGTTCCAGTACTCGAATGAATATTCACAGTTCCAGACCAGGTTGTTCTGGTACACAATGTTGAATTGCGCGGAGTCTCCGCCGCTGCTCTGGTGCGTCATGGCGGCGTCGTAGACCTCCCAGAACCGGCAGCGCTCGACCAGGCAGTCGTGGGCCGGGCCCCAGAACTCCACCCCGTTGCCGAAGCGGACCGTGCGGTCGCCCCCCATCTGATCGCCGCCGCCGATGTAGCCGAAATCGCAGTCGCGCACGATGATATGGTAGGTGCTGCCTCCGCCGACGCCGTGCGCCGCGCCGTACAGACACGCGAGGTTCTCGAAGAGCACGTGGTGCCGGTTCTGCTGGTTGATGATGTGATCGCGCAACGCGCATTCGATGGATTCATACCGCTCCGCGGGGTTCTCCTCCGAGTACACATACACGGCGAACCCGGCCTCGTCGTACCAGTATTCGTCCTGCTGGTCGAGGTCGTCGCGATTCCAGACCTTTACCCCGCAGTGGGGGCCGTGGTTGAATATGATGTTGCCCACGTCGCGTGGAATCAGGCCCCCGCCCAGCCGTTCCAGGCGGATAGTGTCCAGGTACAGGGTCACCCCGGCAGGCAGGCTACCGCCCAGGACGAAGTTGAGACGCCCGTCCCCCGCGGTCTCGACGGCGCCGTAGGTCATGGTGTGCACGGCCCATTCGGGGGTTACGGGGAAGTTCCGCGGATTGCGTGGATGGGCGTATCGGGTCCACGGCGCGCCGCTTTTCATGAGCACGGGCGGATACATCTCGAACGGGGCCGAGGCCCGCACCGCCATTGTCAGCCGGTAGATCCCGCCGCGTTCGACGGCGAACCCGCTCGTATAGAACTGGATGTGATGCGGCTCGCTGCCGGACGCCTGACAGGCGATACGAACCGCGCCGGGGCTGCCCTCGACGCCTTCCGCCTCGCGTCCCACCGTTATCTGCGCGCCGCCTTCCGCGTGGACCGACCAGCCCTGCGTGTCCGTGTCGAAACCGGGGTTGGCGAGCAGGTTCTCGATGCCGGAAACGTCGCCGGGCGCGACCCCGCCCGCCGACCAGAGGTTATCTCCCGCAGGGCTCCAATCGCCGGGGGCATCCTTCGCGATCGAGCCCAGCAACAGAGGTTTCGGACCTTCGCCGTACGCGCCGTAGGTGATGTATTCGCCGTCCTCGCTGCCGTTCTGGGGCACGAGCTGTCCGCGCCAGGCGTCGCCCCGCTTGAACAAGACCGCGTCGCCCGGCGCCAGCGGATGCGCGTTGACCTGCGTCAGGCTCGCCCACGCGTCCTGCGGAGACCGGCCGCTGTTGTCGTCGGAACCGGCGTTGGCGACGTAATACGTCGCGGCAAATGCCACCGGCGCGCACGCGAGAAGAGCCACCGGGATTACACCCAAAAACCGGACCCGATGCGATGGCATACGCTGGTTCCTCCTCTGCCCGGGCCCGCGGCCCGATTGACCCCGGCGATCGCGACGCTCCCCGGGTTACGCCAGGGCTCTCCCGGTGCTGCTCATGGACAACGTGGCGTGCAGCACGCCCTTGAGCTGGTGCAGGGCGTCCGTCAGGGCGCGAATCTGTCCTGCCCGGCCCCGCACCATGATCATTTCCGCGCACAGATGATGCGTCAGGTGCACGTGCGTGCTCGCCATGATGGTACCCTCGAAATCGTGCTGCAACTCGATCAGTTTCTCGGAGAGATTCCGCGAATGGTGGTCAAACAGGAGCGTGACCGTACCCAGCGCCTCTTCGTTCTTCTCCCAGGCTTCGGCGACGAGCCGGTCGCGGATCATGTCGCGGATGAACTCCGAACGGTTGCCGTAATTGCCTTCCGCCACCATGCGTTCCAGTCGCTCCAGCAGCGGTTTCTCGATCGAAAAACTCAGGCGGGCAAGTTCCGACATCACGGGACTCCCTGCGGTGCGCCGTCTGCGTCCGCTTCTTCCAGGCTCCATTCCGAGCGCAGCTGCACCACGCCCTCGCGCTGCGGCAGCTCGTCTCCGGCCGTCACCGGCGCCACCGTCAGCGGGATGCCTTCGACAAAATCGACCTCTTCGGGGCCCGCTGCCACCCGGACATCCATGCGGTATTGCCCCGGACTGAACACGTTCTTGAGCCGGGCGGTGAGCGCATAGACGCCCCCGCCCCGCATCTCCAGACGGTCCAGCACATACGACGTGCCGATCGTGCCCAGCACCAACCCGTCGTCGCGGCGAAACTGGACGGTGACGGTGTAGTCCGGACGTGATCGGCGGGCGCGGCAGATCAGACAAAGCCCGAACGGTTCCTCCATCAGCACAAACCCCGCCGGTTCGCCGTGGCGGTTCAGGACGTCCACGCGGAAGACCTCGAGGTCGCACGGATAGCGCCGGTGAAATTCGGGTGGGATCAGCGTCCCGGGCAGGACGGCGGTCGCGCGCGCCAGGTACGTCTCAACCACATCCGCAATGGGGCCGCGTCGCACAATGCGTCCGCGCTCGAGCAGGATCCCTGAATCGCACAGCGCTTTCACTGCCTGCATGTTGTGCGACACGAACAGGACCGTCCGTCCGCCGCCTGCCACGTCTTTCATCTTGCCGACGCATTTCTTCTGAAACTCGGCGTCGCCCACCGAGAGCACCTCGTCGACGATGAGGATTTCGGGTTCGAGATGCGCCGCGACCGCGAAGGCCAGCCGCACGCGCATGCCGTTCGAGTACCGTTTGACCGGCGTGTCGAGGAAGTCGTCCACGCCCGCAAACTCGACGATCGCCTCGAATTTCCGCCGGATCTCGTCTTTTCGCATGCCCAGGATCGCCCCGCTGAGGAAGATGTTTTCGCGGCCGCTCAGTTCGAGATGAAACCCCGTGCCAACTTCAAGAAGCGACCCGATACGGCCATGGATTTCGGCCCGGCCCCGCGTGGGCTCGGTGATCCGCGCGAGGATCTTCAACAGCGTGGATTTGCCGGCCCCGTTGCGGCCCACGATCCCCAGGACGTCCCCTTCGTGGACGTCGAGGTCGATGTCGCGCAGCGCCCAGAAGGTGCCCGGCGGGGTCTCGGGATCGTGGCCGCCCGATTTCGCCGCCCGGCGCTGGCGTGAGGTGTTGCGCAGCCACGCGGGGAGCGTGGCGAGCGTGTCGCGAAACGTGCGGTAGACCTCATGGGTCTCGCCGAGCCGGTAGCGCTTTCCCAATCCGCGAACTTGAATGGCAATCTTGTCGGTGCTCATCAATTTCCACTGTTGCGGGTCGCGCGCGGCGGCGCTGCGCCCGGGTTTACACAATGTCCGCGAACGTGCGTTCCATGCGCTTGAAATAATATATCCCAGCGGCCAGCATCACCACGGTGACCGCGGTACCCAGCACGAACAGGTCCCAGGGGGGCGCAGGTGCGACCGTCACCGGCTGGCCGGGAAGCAGCTCGACGCCGTTCAGATGGCGGAACAGGGCCCAGCGCGTGCCTTCAACCACCGCCGCCATCGGGTTCAGGGCGTAGACGTAGCGCCACGCGCCCAGCGCGTCTTTGACGGCGCTGTACGGCGTAATCACCGTGAGAAACATCCAGAGCTGCACCAGAAACGGAACGATGTGCCGGACGTCGCGGTACTTGACGTTCAACGCGGCGAGAAACGAGCCCGCGCCGAAGGCCGCCCCGCACGCCAGCACCATGAACACCGGCAGGAGCAGCCACGACGCGCCCGGGACGATCCCGTAGAAGAAGCCGAGCGCCAGAAGCATGACAAACGCGATCGCGAAATCCACTAGGGCGGCCGCGCACGGCGTTGCGGGCACCATCAGGCGGGGAAAGTAGATCTTTGTCAGCATCGGGGCGTTCTGCACCATGCTGTTGCTCGCCTGCGTGATCGACGACGCGAAATAATTCCACGGCAAGAGGCCCGCGATGTAAAACAACGGCCCCGGCAAGCCGTCCGACGAAAAGTCCGCCACGCGTTGAAAGAGGATTGTAAACACCAGCATCTGGCACAACGGCACCAGCACCGCCCACGCCGCGCCCAGCAGCGTCTGCTTGTACTTGATTTTGACGTCGCGCCACACCAGAAACCCGAAGAGTTCGCGGTACTGCCACACCTCGCGCCAGTGCACATGCATCCATCCCCGCGACGGCTCTATCACGTGCACTTCGCGCGGCATGTCGTCAACGGTTTGGTTCATGGCTCTCCCGGCGCCCCACAATGCGACGCAGTTCCCTCGCGTGATTGTATGCCGCGTCTCCAAAACGGTGCAACCGGAGAACGCCGGGGCCTGACGGTCTCCCCATCGTTGCGCTTCCTTCCGCACGCAGCGCTGCCACCCCCCATGCGCCGACACGCACGCTCTGGTCTGCCCTATCCCGCATCATATGATCTCCGTATCCGGATGTCATCCTCGAAGGGAGGAAGATCCTTGCTGCTCGCGGGATACGCTCGACGCCAATGTGGTTGCCGTTGACGAGGACCCTTAGGAATGACCCGCGGGCCCGGCGGTCGAAGGGGGAGCGGTAGACGCGGTGGACGGGATGGACGAGATGGACGCGGTGGACGCGGTGGACGCGGTGGACGCGGTGGACGCGGTGGACGCGGTGGACGCGGTGGGCAGGATGGATGCAGTGGACGCCCCGGCCCTTAACAACTCTGAAGGGGTCGAGACCGCAGGTAAAGCCGGTGAACCCGGCGTCGGCCCTTTTTCGAACGACACCGCAGGTGTCGAATTTAAGCTGCGGGCGAAGCCCATAAAGCCTGCATCGTCGCTCTTTCTAGACGACACCGAAGGTGTCGAATTTGA
>DDYW01000004.1 GCA_002348185.1 Candidatus Hydrogenedentes bacterium UBA2224
GCAAGCTGCGCCTGCCTCCTAACACCTCTTCGAACACCGACTTCCGCTTCCGTTCCTTCTTGCTCATCTTCAAATGACCTGACATTACGCCCTCCTGATGGAAGGCTGAATGAGAGGACATTTCTAATGTGGACGCAAGAGGACATTATCACTGTGGTTTGACACAAAACGATTCACACAGTTGACCTTCTGCGCGTGTTCACGATAAGGTGAAGCGCATACAGAACGAGAAACGGCAGCAAACCAGGGGAGCTGTGCCCACCATGAACAAGAGCCTATTCGCCAGTATGAGTATCATCCTCGTTGCATTGGGATGGCCGTTGGTTGCGGTTTCGCAAACCGCGGCTTTGGGCCAGTTGTGCCAACTCAAGAATGCGGAGACGCGCTCCATCAGCCCGGAGAACTTCACGGGCGAAAAAGGCAAAGGCGGCATGGCTACCCTCGAAGAAGGCAGCGCCAGCCGGGCAGCCCGCGAACTCGGCCAGGGATGGAAGGTGAACCCATACGTACGTATCGAGCCCGGCGCCACGTTCACGCTGGGCGAGATCAGCGGCTCCGGAGTCATCAACCACATCTGGATGACGCCCGTCGGCGATTACCGGCTCATGATCCTGCGGTTCTACTGGGACGGCGAGACGGAGCCGTCGGTCGAGGTGCCCGTGGGCGATTTCTTCGCGGCGGGCTGGGGCATGGGGAAAGAGCCCCGTATCACCTCGCTCGCGGTATGCGTGAATCCCCGGAGCGGGTTCAACTCCTACTGGCAGATGCCGTTCCGGACGGGATGCCGCGTCACCATGGAAAACCGGGGCGAAAAACGCGCCACGGTCTATTATCAGATCGACTACTCCCTTGAGGACGTCGCCGAGAGCACGCCCTGTTTCCACGCCCAGTTCCGCCGGGTCAATCCCCTCCCGGAAAAAGAAGTGTATACCATCGTCGACGGCATTCGCGGTGTGGGCCACTACGTCGGTACCTATCTCGCCCACGGCGCGAACAGCCCCGGATGGTGGGGTGAAGGCGAGATCAAGTTCTTCATCGACGGCGACGTCGAATTCCCGACCATTTGCGGCACGGGCGAGGAAGATTACTTCTGTGGCTCCTACGGGTACAACGAGCAGCAGGACGGCGACATTTACACCTACGAGAGCTTCACTAGCCCCTATACGGGCTTCTACCACGTACCGCACGACGGCGCCCAGCGCCGCTTTGGCCAGTACCGCTGGCACATCACCGACCCCGTGCTGTTTAAGCAAGACCTGCGCGTCACCATACAAAGCCTGGGCTGGCAAAGCGAGGGACGTTATCTCCCCCTGCAGGACGACCTCGCCTCCGTCGCGTACTGGTACCAGACGGAGCCCCACAGCCCGTTCCCGAAACTGCCCGAGAAGGAGCAGCTTGTCATCAAGGACTGAGGACCATTCCCCGGGTACGCCGAAACGCCCCTGCCGCGTGCTGGAGGCGGGACGTTCCCCCTCACAAGGCTGGAGCCATTGAACCTGTCGACCACGGGGGGTATAGTTTCGCGACATGCTCTTCACAGTGGCGAGCAGGCAAGGGAGAACATCCATGGACGCCCGTTTTACAGCGATTGTGCTTGTGGCCGTGATGGTCCTGGCGGTGGGAATCCAACGCGGCGCGTTTGCCGAACCCAGAGAGATCATCCCGATCTGGGACGGCGCCCCGCCGGAAGCCATGGGCACCCAAGACGCCGACATCCCCACCCTCGGACTCTACCCGCTGGACACAGACACACCCGCGCCTGCGGTGCTGGTGTGTCCCGGAGGCGGCTACAGCGGCCATGCGATGGATCACGAGGGCGAGCAGATCGCCCAGTGGCTCAACAAAAACGGGCTCGCGGCGTTTGTGCTGAAATACCGCCTCTCCCCCTACCGCCACCCCGTGCCGCTTAACGACGCGAAACGCGCCATGCGCCTTATTCGCGCGAACGCAACGGCCTGGAACATGGACCCCGCGCGCCTGGGCATCATGGGGTTCTCGGCGGGCGGGCATCTGGCGTCCACGGTCTCCACTCACTTCGATCCGGGCGACGCATCGGCCAAGGATGCCGTTGACCGGCTGAGTTCGCGGCCCGATTTCGCGATTCTGTGTTACCCCGTCATCACCTTCGAACCGCCCTACGCGCACATGGGCTCCCGAAACAACCTCCTCGGCGAGAATGCGCCCGAAGAACTGGTCAAAAGCCTGTCCAACCATACCCAGGTGACCGGCCAGACGCCTCCCACGTTCTTGTTCCACACCGCCGACGATCCCGGCGTGCCGGTCCAGAACAGCCTGCTCTATTTCAGCGCCCTGCGCGAACATGACGTGCCCGCCGAGCTGCATGTCTATGAACACGGCCGCCACGGCGTGGGTCTCGCCCCCGACCTGCCCGAACTCGCCACCTGGCCCGGGCTTTGCATCACCTGGCTGCGCGTGCGCGGAATACTCTAGAAGACGGGCGCCCGCGAGCCGTTCAGCCGGCCAGCTCAGCGCAGATCTTCGCGGGTCTCCAGCAGCACAACCGCGTGGACGCTGATGGCTTCCCGGCGGCCCTCGGGGCCGAGGCCTTCGTTGGTCTTCGCTTTGACCGAGATCCGCTCGACAGGGACACTCAGGCACTCGGCCAACGCGTTGCGCATCGCGGGGATATGCGGATTCAGCTTCGGTTCCTGGGCAATGATGGTGGCATCGACATTGCCCAGACCGTATCCCTGTTCGAGCACCATAAGATACGCTTTCGCAAGGAGTTGCAGGCTGTCCGCGCCCCTGTATCGCGGATCGGTGTCGGGAAAGTGTTCCCCAATGTTTCCGAGCGCCGCCGCCCCCAGCAGCGCATCCGTAATGGCGTGCGCCAGGACATCGGCATCGGAATGACCCACAAGTCCTTTATCGTGTGGAACTTGCACGCCGCCAAGGATAAGCGGCCGACCCGTTTCGAGGCGGTGCAGGTCATAGCCTTGCCCGATTCGCATCATACAAGTCCTTTAGCAATAACCGCTTCCGCAAGTACCAGATCATCCGGCGTCGTGATCTTGAAATTCAGCGGGGTGCCCCGCACCAGTTTCACCGCCGCCCCCATTCTCCGCACAAGCGTCGCATCGTCCGTCGCCGCGAATCCCTGCGCGCGGGCATGCCGATGCGCCTGCCGAATCACTTCCACGCGAAAGGTTTGCGGCGTCTGGCAGGCCCACAGCCGACTCCGGTCCGGCGTGTCCACAAGCATATCGTCCGTCCCGCCTACCAGGATGGTGTCGGCACTGGGAATCGCGACGGTCGCCGCGCCGTGCTCCCGGGCCGCCTCTATCGAAGCCTCTACGGATTCGGGACTTACAAATGGCCGGGCGGCATCATGAATTACGACGATCTCCACCGTGCTGTCCAGCAGGTTGAGTGCGCGCTCGACGGATTCCTGCCGCTCTCTCCCCCCGGCGACCACAGCAAAATTGTTGTCAGGAAAGGAGTTGCGTAAAACGGCCTCAAACTCGGCCTCGGCACCCGGGGGAACCGTAATCACAGCGCGTGAGAGCAGCCCCAGCGTTTCAAACCGGCATAACGTATGTACCAACAAGGGTTTACCGCAGCAGGGCGCAAGCGCCTTCGGCTGCTCGAGGCCCAGCCGAAGCCCCATCCCCGCCGCCGCAACAACAAGCCGTACATTCACGACAAGACGCTTTGGAGCTTCGTGAAGATCATGCGTCCAGCAGTGGTCTGGAGGACGCTGGTTACCACGACGGACACGTCTTTTCCGACATGGTCTTTGCCGCCGTCCACCACGATCATGGTGCCGTCGTCGAGGTAGCCGACCCCCTGGAAGGCTTCCTTGCCTTCCTTGACGATGCGCACCTGCATCTGTTCATCGGGCAGGACGGCCGGTTTCAGCGCGTTGGCCAAATCGTTGATATTCAAAACCTGCACGCCTTCGATCTGGGCAACCTTATTGAGATTGAGGTCGTTCGTGAGGATCTTGCCGCCGTAATCGCGGGCCACGCGCACGAGCTTTCCATCGACTTCGGCAATCTCGGTCGGGTCATCCTCGACCACCTGAATCTCGACCAGATGGTTGTTCTCCTGCATATCCTTGATGATGTCGAGGCCGCGCCGTCCGCGCGCGCGGCGCAAGACGTCCGGCGAATCCGCGATGTTCTGGAGTTCCTTGAGGACGAAACGGGGAATCAGCAACGGTCCTTCGACGAAACCCGTCTTGCAGATGTCGGCGATGCGCCCGTCGATGATTACGCTCGTATCGACGACCTTGGCCTGGCCCACGCCGAACTGCCGCCGGTGCATGGCCTTCTTGAGGGCCTCCCAGTTCGAAGCCATGGTCAGCCCGAGCGAAATCCCCACGAATCCAAAAATGAGGATCACTGACGTGTACATGAACAAGGTAACGTTGGGGTCCGTCGGCTTCGTGAAATGGGTAATGTACTTGACAAGCCCGTACCCGACCACCATGCCCAGGACGATGCAGAGGACCGCCGGGGCGATTTTTTCGAACACCTCCTGGGTAACGAAGCGCAGCGCCAGGATGACGCCTACCGAAATCGCGCCGCCCATCAGGCCGCCGAAGATGCCCCACGGCACTTCGTCCTGCATCTGGATGATGTCCTGGCCGAGACGGGTGTTCTGTTCCGAGGCGTAATCGTTGTAATTGTCGACCAGCAGAACCGCCCACAACGTGCCCATGATGACACAGGCAATCACAAAGATGATACGAATCGCCGTAATCATAAGTTGCCTACCCTTACCTCTTCGCCGCCGGCTGACCGTGAGGCGTGCCGGCCATCCGGCGCTTCCGAACCAATCCCGCAGCCTTCGTATACGCAAACTTCTGCAAATTCTGCCTTACACGGGCATCCGTTCGATGCACGCGCCTACCAGCTCCGTCAATCGGGGTTCCGCGCCCGCCGCGGTCGCGATGATCTTCTCGATCTGGACGGCCTCCAACGCGTCGGGAAAACACTCGTCGGTAATGACCGAGAAGGCCAGCACGTCCATGCCTCCATGCACCGCCACAATTACCTCGGGCACCGTGCTCATGCCTACGACATCGGCCCCCATGCCGCGCATCATGCGGTATTCGGCCCGCGTTTCGAGACTCGGACCCGGACACGCCAAGTATACTCCTTTTTGGAGTTTAATGCCCTTTTCCAGGGCGACGGTTTCCGCCAGCTTCACGAGATCCCGCGAATAGGGCTCCGACATGTCGGGAAAGCGCGGTCCCAGCGCGTCATCGTTCGGCCCGATCAACGGGTTGTCGCCCATAAGATTGATGTGGTCCTCGATGACCATCAGGTCGCCGGCGCGGAACTGCGGGTTCAGGCCGCCCGCGGCATTAAACGCCACGAGAGTCCGCGCGCCCAGCGCGCGCATGACACGCACCGGGAACGCCACCTGACTCAGGGAGTACCCCTCGTACCGGTGGAACCGGCCCGACATCGCCACCACGGGCTTCCCGCCGAGGCGGCCGAGCAACAACTCCCCATCATGCGACTCCACGGTAGACACAGCGAAGTGCGGGATACGGTCGTAGCCCAGCCGGGCTTCAATCTCGATGCGTTCCGCGAGTTTGTTCAGCCCCGTCCCGAGGATGATCCCTATCCTGGGCGCCAGGGCGCATTCCGCCCGGATGCTCTTCACCGCCTCATCAATCTGCTGGCGTAATTCAGACACTGGATGCTCCCCTGATATGAACCCAAGATCCCCGCACGCATGTTACGTAATCCGCAGAGATTCTTCGACTTCTTTTCGAGTGATTCCCTCCAGCACGAGCCGTTTCTCGCGCGATTTCTCGCCTCCGGCGATGCCGATCGCGCGCCTGGGTACGCCCAGTCTCTTCGAGAGGAAGGCAATCAGCGCGTTGTTGGCCTCGCCCTCGACTGGCGGGGCCGTCAAGGCGATCCGGATGCGGCCGCCGGGCTCCACCCGAACCTCCTCCCGCGAAGCCTTGGGCTGAACGCGAACGGCAAGATACACCTTGCCATCCTTCTCCGTAATGGCGTCCGCCATCGCAGCTACCCTTCCAGCCACTGTCCCATGGCCCGGAACTTCTCCTGCCGTTTCCGGGGAGACCACTGGTTTGTATCACAGCCTTCCAGAAACTTCCGGATGTGAATGCGCAGGGTGTTGGCCGCCCCATCGGGGTCGCGGTGCGCTCCCCCCGGAGGTTCCGGCAATACCTCATCAATGACTCCGAGGCTGCGCAGCGATTCCGCAGTGATTCGCAGGGCCGACGCGGCCAGCTCCTTCCGGTCGGCGTCGCGCCAGAGAATCTCAGCGCATCGTTCCGGCGGACAGATCACATAGATCGACCACTCAAACATCGCCACAACATCGCCCAGAGCAACACCGAGCGCCCCGCCGCTGCCGCCCTCGGCCAGCACAACGGAATACACCGGCGTTTTGAGCGCCAGCATGGCCCGCAGATTCTCCGCAATGGCCGGGCCCTGTCCGCGCTGCTCCGCCTCGATGCCGGGATGGGCCGCCGGGGTGTCCACGAAGGTGATGACCGGATACCCGAACCGTTCGGCCAGGCGGAACAAGCGCAAGGCCTTGCGATACCCTTCCGGATGGGCCATGCCGAAATTGCGCCGAAGGCGTTCGTCGGTGGAGACCCCCTTCTGGTTGCCGACCACGACCACGGTCCGCCCCTCGAAACGGCCAAGGCCTCCAATGAGCGCGGGGTCGTCGCCCACGGCCCGGTCTCCGTGCAATTCGATGAAATCGTCCAGGACTCGCGACGTGTAGTCGAGCATGCGAGGCCGAAGCGGGTGCCGGGCCACCTGCACGCGCTGCCACGGAGTCAGCGACGAAAACGCGCGTTTCAGTTCGGCGTCCAGCTCGCGCTGGAGGGCCTCGCGCTCGTCCTCGGTGGCCGCCATACGCAATCGGGTCTCAAGTTCGACGCTGCGTTTCTCGAAGGGAAGCCACGGGTCCACGGTGGACCGCGCATTATCAACCAGTTCGATAGAACTCCGCTTCATACCCTACCTCAGAAGTTGCGAGCCGGTATCGGTCATTTTGTGAACGCCATTCTACCACGAGAGCGCGGGACAACGCATGCCGGGCGTAACGGCGTGCCGGCAAGCGTCCCCCGCCCCCGCGTCAACGTCGTTCACGCCATGCCCGCAGCACTTCTTCCGTTTCCAGCAATGGAACGCGGTTTGCCACTCCAGCCGCCAACGGCATCTGCCGACGCGCAATCAGGGAATTGAGGGAGGATACACGAGTGCGCACGGCATCCTCGCAATCCAGTTTCCAGATCGCCTCGAGCCCCTTCGTGATCTCGGTTCGCAGATCGTTGGTAACGTCGGACATGAATTCGACTCCCCTCGGAACGTACTCAAGTGCTCATTTTTGCATGATGGGGCCGCCTGAATTCAAATGATTAGCTTTCTATCCGCACTATTAAGCTGACCCGCAGCCTGCGGGTGGGTGCTATGGACTCTATGGACCTTATGGACAGGATGGACGGGGTACACGCCCAGCCCTTAACGACTGCGCAAGGGTCGAGGCCGCGGGCGAGGCCCGTGGAACAGGCGCATCCACCCATCCAGCCTCCAAATGGGGGTCGAACAAAACTTGTTCGACCCATTCATAATCGGTCAGGCAGCCGCGTCCATAGCGTCCATAACGTCCATACGGTCCATAGCTTCCACCAGGCCATCGCCGATGCCCCCCCCTCTCAGATCTCCTCGCCCAGGCCGGACGGCCCGCCGCCATCCGGCGAACGAGAATTCCCCGGTGTCTTGATTGGCCGCTGTTTTTTTCATAAGGTAGGCGCACGTCTTCTGCGTCAGAACCCGTGGCAAGCGCCTCGCGAATTGGTTGATCATAATGCACGAATCACACACGTCCCCCGGGGCCCGGTGTCCCCATTTCGGAACCTGCGGCGGATGTCAGTCTCAGGACGTCGCGTATCCCGAACAGCTTGCCCGGAAAGCCAGCGCCCTGGCCGGACTGTTTGGTTTCTGCTGGGCGCATCCGATCCCGGTCGGGGCATCGCCGGTTCTCTGGCATTACCGCAACAAGGTGGATCCGGCCTTTGGCGGGAAACACTACGACGAACCGCCGCCCAAAGGCTTTCAGCGCGAAACCGTGCTCGGGTTCAATCCGCGGGGCCGCTGGTTTGGTCCCGTCGAAATCCGGGAATGTCACATCGGCCCCGAGGGATTGGCCGGCTTGCTGGCCGGGGTGCAGGCGTGGCAGCGCGCCACGGGGTACCGCCACTTTGACACGCGTTCCGGGTCCGGATTTCTGCGCATCCTCCTCGTACGGGACGCGAAACGCACCGGCCAGCGGATGGTGGTGCTGGTAACCGCTGACGGCGCTCTGGACGCCCCGGGTTTCGTCGAGTGCGTGCAGGCCGTTTTCCCCTCCGACAGCATTCAACACGCGGTATTCCGCGGCCGCGCCCAGATTGCCGCCGACGACGAATTGCGCGTCCTTCACGGCACACCCGAGATCACCGAAGAACTCCAGGTGCCCGATGATGGCGCCGCCCCCCCCCGAAAGCTTTCGTTGCGGATTTCTCCGTTCAGTTTTCTCCAGACCAACACGTTGGCCGCGGAGAAGCTGTATGGCGTGATTCGCCGCTGGACGAAACAGGCCGCTCCGGCCACCTTGTACGATCTCTACGGGGGTATGGGTTCGATTGCGTTCGCCTGCGCCGACCTCGTCGGCGAGGTGCATTCCGTGGAAAACGTCCCCGAAGCATCGGAAGACGGCCGGCACAACGCGAGGGCAAATGGGATCGGCAATGTCGTATTTCATACGGCGAAGGTGGAGGACTATCTCCGCGGCCTGGTCAGCGAGCAGGGGGCCTTTCCCGAAGACGCCGCCGTGGTGCTGGATCCGCCGAGGGCGGGCATGCACCCCAAGGCGTTGCGCCGCCTGCTCGAACTCGCGCCGCGGCGCGTCCTCTACGTCTCGTGCAAACCCGCGATGCTCGCCCGGGAGATGCCGGCCCTTCTCGAAACGTACAGAATTGCCGGTATGAGCGCGGTTGACATGTTTCCCCACACGCCCCACGTCGAGCTGGTGGTCCAGTTCGAGCGGCGCTAAAACTCTAGCCCCATCTGGTGCAGGGTCTCCTCGACCGCCTGGCTCCAACCCCGGTTCGCAGCGGGGCTGGCCGGACTCGGGTGGAGAATACGGCCCACCCGAATGCCGGCATCGTCGACCACATGGCGTATCCGGCTTTCCGCAAACGCCCCTATCCCAAGGACGTAGCTCGGCTGAAGGCAGGCAATCTGGGCCAGCAGGGCCCGGTCGCAGGCCGCGAACAGCCGCGCGCATTCCGTTCTGCTCAGCTTGTCGGGTGTACGGTTCCGGCCGGAAGCTTCCAGGAAGCACAACGGACAGTAATTTGCGACAAAGAAGCGTGCGAAGAAGCTCCCGGCGCTCCCAAAGCGTTCCGCGGCCCATCCCCAGAGACGCTGTCCGCTCACCTCACGCCGCGCACAGGCGAACCCCTCGACCGGGCGCCGCGGGTGCTCCTCTACCGGTTTGCGGATCTCGGCCTGGATGCCCATCCAATCGCGGACAGACGGCACGTCGCCGAACGGGACGCCTGTCTGGGCCATTCCGAACGGACCGGGATTCATACCGACGAGGAGGATTTCGCGCGGACCCTGGCCGTATGCCTTCACATAGGCATCCCACCCCGCACGGGCGTACTCCAGCGGGTTGTAGACACAGGTCACCGGCGGGGCAAACCGCATTTCCGCGATCTCCGCGCTGAGACGGTCGGTTATGCTCGTGAGGCTCATGGGCGGAGTATAGCAAAAGTCGAACCATGATTCGGGGGACAGGGCCGTTACGAAGGGGCACGCAGGGCGCACGAAACGGAGAGGCAACGCGGCGGCGGCTGAGCGTTGCGGGGCCTGTGAATTCCGCGGCATCTGCATTGCGCGCGCCCCAGCGCCAAAAGGTTTATTCCGTCGCGTAAGATGGTAGAATTGCCCCTGGTGTTTCAGAGGGCACGCGCACCATGCAGGCAACCCGTGGGGAGCGGACCATGCTTGTCGAAATCACGAAGGCTCTGGCAGCGGAAAAACTTCCCGAGCGCCCCCGGGGAGGCCACAAGGGGACGTTCGGCCATGTGTTCATCGTGGGCGGATCCCTGGGGTTTACCGGGGCCGTGCAACTGGCGGGCCTCGGCGCCGCACGCTCCGGAACCGGCCTGGTTACCCTCGGCGTGCCCGAATCGCTCTTGGCTATCGTCGCGGGGCGGTCGCTCGAATGCATGACGTTCCCCCTCGCCGAAAGCCCCGCGCGGAGCCTGGCCGCTCAGGGTCTCGATGCCGCGCTGGAATTCGCCGCAACCAAGGACGCCTGCGTGCTCGGGCCTGGGTGTGCGCAGCATCCGGACACACGCGAATTCACCCTGAAGTTCATCCGCCGCTGTCCCGTCCCGCTGGTCGTGGACGCCGACGGGCTGAACAATCTGTCGACAAACGTTGCCGTGTTGAAACAGACGGAATCGCCGGTGGTCCTCACGCCCCATCCGGGCGAGATGGCCCGCTTGACCGGCCAATTGACGCCCGAGATTCAGGCGGACCGGGCGGGAACGGCCGCCCGGTTCGCCGCGGAATACGGGTGCACGGTCGTTCTCAAGGGTGCGGGAACGATTGTTGCCGCTCCGGGATTGGATCCGCATCTGAATACGACCGGAAATGACGGCATGGGAACGGGAGGCACCGGAGACGTGTTATCGGGAGTGATTGGCGGCCTCATTGCGCAGGGCCTGGAAGGCGCGGACGCAGCTCTTCTGGGCGTCCACGCGCATGGCCTTGCGGGCGACATCGCGGCGGAACGGAGAGGCCGTCGCGGGATGCTCGCCAGCGACCTGGTGGAGGCGCTCCCAGAGGCCTGGCTGGCTCTGGAACAGGAACTGACCGCATGAGCACGGTTCGCGACATAGGGGAATTTGCCCTGATCGATCGCATCTCACGGCTGCTGCCCACCTCGCCGTCTGTCCTTGTCGGCGTTGGTGACGATTGCGCCGTACTGCGTTTCTGCGAGCGGATGATGCTGGTTTCGTGCGACCTCTTCGTGGAGAACGTGCATTTCCGGCGCGACTATGCCCAGGCGGAAGAGATCGGCTGGAAAGCGGCGGCCGCCTCCGTCAGTGACGTCGCGGCCATGGGCGGCCAGCCGATGTTTGTGCTGGTAGCCCTGGGATGTCCGCCCGACACCCCGACACAGTATGTGCAACAGATGTACCGGGGCATGTCGACCGTGGTGTCGCGTTTCGGCGCGGCGATTGTCGGGGGCGACACATCGGTGAGCCCCGATTCCATCGTGATCGACGTGACGGTGATCGGCCAGGCGATTGGGAGCCGCTGCCTCACCCGGCGGGGCGCCCGCGCGGGCGATGTGCTTGCGGTGACGGGCCCGCTGGGGCTCGCGGCGGCGGGACTCCATTCCCTGCAGCACGGGCATCCCGCCCCGGCGTTGCGGACCGCGCATCTGTCGCCGCGGCCGCGCGTGCCGGAAGGGCAATGGCTGTGCGGCCAGCCTTTTGCACACGCCATGATCGACATCAGCGACGGCCTGGCGCAGGATGCATTGCACATGGCCGAATCGAGCAAGATCGGCGTGAACATTGACCCGGCGAAACTGCCCGTGCACCCCGATCTGCAGGCGTATTGCGAGCAGCATGGCCTCGACCCGCTGACCTTCATCCTGGCGGGCGGAGAAGACTATGAACTGGCCTTCGCGCTGGACGGGGAACACGCCGGCAGGGCCCTCGAGGCCTTCGGCAACGAATTCCGCACTGGCCTGAGCCTGGCCGGGGAATTCACCACCGAATGGACCGGCGTGCGCATTGACGGCCAGCCCCTCGACAAAACCGGGTATGACCATTTCCTGGCCAGCACGCCCCCCTGATCCGGCGCCGCGCGGTCAGGCATACACGGGAGCGTTACCCGGCTTCCATTTGATGTTGCACCCCATGCTTGGCCGCTGGATTTCGGCCACGGGCTGCCCGGCCAACAGGGCCTCCAGCGCGCCGCGGAGATCGTGCCCGGTAACCGGCTCGCCGTTGCCCGGGCGGGCATCGTCAAGCTGGCCCCGGTAGGCCAGCCTGCGGTCGCCGTCGAACACGAAGAAATCCGGGGTACACGCCGCGCCATAGGCCTTGGCGACTTCCTGCGTCTCGTCGTAGAGATACGGAAACGGGTAGCCCACCGACGCCGTCTCGGCTTTCATCTTCTCGAGGCTGTCCTCGGGGTATGCGTCGGCATCATTGGCGTTGATGGCCACTATACCCACGCTGCGGGACGCGTAGTCGCGGCCGAGCTGCGCCAGTTCGTGGCGTACGTGTTTCACATAGGGACAGTGATTGCATATGAACATCACGAGCAGCACGCGTTTGCCGTCGAAATCTCTAAGCGCCACTTTTCTGCCTTCCGTGTCGGGCAGGCAAAACTCAGGGGCCTGAGTTCCCAGCGATAGCATGGTGGACGCCGTCAGCGCCATGGCTCTATCCTCCTCGGTTCACTGAGTCGGTCTACTCCCTGAGGTAACGTGCGGGTTCGCGACGTCTATTCCGCGCGATGCCCCCCCGCCCGGGCCAAGGCGCAACCCGGCGCGTCAGCAGCGGTCGGCACAAAATCGACGAGGCCCCGGATAACTGCCGGGGCCTCGCCTTTCGGGTGGAGGAGAAACAGGCCATGGCCTAGTCATTGCTGACTTGGCGGACCCGTTCGCGCCTGGTATCGGCCGATTTCCCGGCCGAAAGGTAGCTT
>DDYW01000085.1:0-25137 GCA_002348185.1 Candidatus Hydrogenedentes bacterium UBA2224
GCGAAGCGGACGGGGGTGGACTCTTTGCCAGAGGTGGCCCCGTCCATATTGTCCATATGGTCCATCCCGTCCAGGCCGTCCATCACGCGCCACGCAAAGAGCTGCCGCTGGCCTCGCCCTGTTTGCGCGGATTTTGAAGGGAAAAACGGGCGTGCTTTGGGAGCCCGGGATTGATTTGATTCCTGAACGGTGCTGTCACTACCATGCTGGAGGAACGGGATTTGGAAACATCGAACGCGCCGGGGGGAGCTTGGAAGGTATAGCGAATGATCGACCTGAGTAAACTGAAGAATCCTCTGGACTGGATACAGGCGCGCAAGGAAATCGAATCCTCGGTGCTGAAGGTGTTGGGAAAACTCCCGAAGGAGCGGGCCGAACTCCAGTTGAAGGTGATGGACGAGGAGTCCTTTCCGGGCTACACGCGGCGCCGTGTGAACTATTTTGTGAGCGAGTGGGAGCGGATCTCGGCCTGGCTGTTCCTTCCGGAGCGCAAGGATCAGGTGCCGGGGATCGTGTGTTGCCACAGTGAGCATCCCGAGGGGAAATCCGAACCGGCCGGTCTGACCGGGGAGCGCCTGATGGCGCTCGCGGTGCATTATGCCGAGCAGGGCTACGCGACACTCGCGCCCGACAGTGTTACGGCAGGAGAACGGGTATCGCCGGGCAAGGATGCGTACGACACGACGAATTTCTACAAAGACTGGCCCAAGGGGTCCCTTCTGGGAAAGATGATGTGGGACTACACCTGCAGTCTGTACGCCCTTGGCGACGTTCCGGGGGTGGATGGCTCGCGCCTTGGGATTGTAGGACACGGGCTGGGCGGCACGTGCGCGCTGCTGGTGGCGGCGTTTGACGAACGGGTGCAGGTCTGCGTGGCAAGTTGCGGATTTACGCGGTTCCACGACGACAAGCAGCCGGGGCGGTGGGTGCAGGTTGGCGACTGCGCCCTGGCGCCCAATTTGAAAGAGGCCGTGGCGAAGAAGGAGTTCCCGTTTGACTGGGAACACGTGCTGGCGCTGGCGGCGCCCACGCCGACGCTGCTGATTACGGCCTTGAACGACGAGAAGCTGGCCAACACCAAGAGCTGCCAGAAAGCGAGGGATGCCGCCGGGAATATCTACCGCATGCTGGGGCGGGATGATGCCCTGGAGAACTGGACGCATTCGAAGGGCCGCGCAATGACTGTCGAGACGCTGGATGCGGCGGATGCGTGGTTTGAGCGCTGGTTGTAGCCCGGGCGCGGCGACCGCGAAAAACGCCGCGAACGAAAGGCGCGGAAAACCCGGGTTTCGGGAATTTGCAGGAGGAGTGAATCGTTGTTGCCAGGGTAAGGTGTTGACTGCTCGTGAGGAGCGGCGACGGCGCCCGGCAGCACAGGAACTGAATCGAGCCGTTCGCAGCGTTTTCCCCATTGGATGGCGGCGCCGGACCGTGTTAAGGACTCATTATCCGGCGAGAACGACGGTTGTGCCTGCCACACCATGGAGAAACGTCTATGACGCAGTTGCGAGTGATTCACAGTGAACCCGGGCGCAAAATGAGTGAAGAGAAAACGCCGGCCCTGGATGCGCAGGTTGCGGAACGTATTGCCGCGCTCGTGAGCGGCGTCGAGCGCGTGATTTTCGGGAAGCGCGAGACCGTCAAGCTGTGCGTGACCGGTCTGCTGGCGCGGGGGCATATTCTCATCGAAGACGTGCCGGGGATTGGTAAAACCACGCTGGCACAGGGCCTGGCGCGTTCTATTGACTGCAAGTTCAGCCGGATTCAGTTCACCAGCGACATGCTGCCTTCGGACATCCTGGGGGTGACGGTGCTGAATCCGAAGACCCGCGAGTTCGAGTTCCGGCCGGGACCCATCTTCGCGGGGGTGGTTTTGGCCGACGAGATTAACCGCACCCCGCCCAAGAATCAGAGCGCGTTGCTGGAGGCCATGAGCGAGTCCCAGGTCTCGGTGGACGGAGTAACGCGGCCCCTTCCCCGGCCGTTTATCGTTCTGGCGACGCAAAACCCCATTGAGTACGAGGGGACGTACACGCTGCCGGAATCACAACTGGACCGGTTCATGCTGCGTGTTGAGATCGGCTATCCGGGAAATGAAGACGAGCTGCACATTATGCGGCGGCGGGACCCGCGGGCAGCCATGGCGCATCTCGAGCCGGTTCTGTCGGCCGGTGAAATTGCCGCGCTTCAGGAACAGGTGCCGGACATCCATGTGGACGACAGCGTGGCCCGCTACATTCTGGCGATCGTTCAGGGGACGCGGCAGCACGAGCATATACAACTCGGCGCCAGCCCGCGTGCGGCACAAGAGTATTATGAGTCCTGCCAGGCCCATGCGCTGGTGGAGGGCCGGGATTACGTCACGCCGGATGACGTAAAGCAACTGGCCGTACCGGCGCTGTCGCACCGGGTGCTGGTCCGTTCCCGGGAAGGGAATCTGGCCGCGGCCGCCCGGGCGCGCGCCCGTGCGGTATATGACGTGGTCAAGAACACGCCGCTTCCACGGTGAACGCGATGCGTGTGCGTACGCGCAACCGGACGTGGCGCCTGCCCCGTGCCGGCCAGGTATTCATCCTGATGTCGCTTATCGTGCTCCTGGCGGCCTGGAACAGCGGGATGAACCTCCTCTACCTGCTGGTGGGCGGCCTCGTCAGTTTCCTGGTGCTGTCAATCTTCTTCTCCGCCAGGAATCTGCGGGGCCTGACCGTCGTCTGCGAAGCGCCGTCCGCCGTTCATCGGGGCGAACACGTCGGGATCATGGTGCGCGTGGAGAACCACAAGGCGGTGCTGCCGACCATTTCGCTGCACATTGAGCTGGCCGAGAATCCGGGCCAATCCGTGGGCTATCTGGTGAAGCTCCCTGCGAGGAAAGCGGGGGTCGTGCGCATCAGCGCGCAATTCCCCAGACGGGGCGTATTTTCGCCGCCGCCCGTCGATCTGGTCACGACATTCCCGTTCGGGCTGATAGAGACGCGGCTCCGGGTGCACGATTCAGGGGAAGTGCTTGTGTATCCCCGGGTGCATTCGGTGCGCCCGGCCGCTTTGGACACCTTGCGCGGTTCGGGCGATGTGCCGCGCCTGGTCCGGGGCCCGGGCGACGAGTTTTTCGGTCTGCGGGACTACGTGCCGGGCGACGACCTGCGGCATGTCGCCTGGCGCATCAGCGCGCGTGCGGACGAGCTGGTGGTCAAAGAAATGGCGCACGAGACCTCGCGGTACGTGTTGTTCATCTTTGATGCGCGCGAGCGGCAGGGGCTTCCGGATTTTGAAGAGCGGTTTGAAGAGGCCATCGAACTCGTCGCTTCGCTGGGGGTGACCCTTCTGAGCCGGCAGTTCCGGGTGGGCCTGCTGACGGCGGGCGGACACCTGCCGGAGGACGAAGGCAAGGCCCAGGTGACGCGCTTGCTCGAAACGCTGGCACGCCTGGAGCCGGAACCCCTGTCGATGCTGGATCCCTTTTCGCAGGTGGCGCTGCTGGACGATTCGCGCCGGGTGATTCAGATCTTCGTGTCGCCCGACCCGGCAGAATGGGGAAAACGAATGGGTACGGGGCACGTGATGCGGCCGGAAGAAGTCGTGTATGCGTAAGAGCATCGACAGGATGCTGCATGTGAGCACGGCGGCCCTGCTGTTGTCGGGGATTCTGGCCTTATGGTCGACGTCCACGGTTGGCGGAGGCATTTTCGCCATAGGACTCGTGCAACTGCTTGCCTGGCCGATTGGGGAGTCGCTTGACCGTCGCTACGGGTGGTACCGCTACCTGACCAGCGGGGTGACGGCGCTGTTCGCAGCGACCTTGCCGCTCTGGGTCAAATCCCTGGGGCTGTTGCCTGCGGTGATTGCCCTGATCATGTTCATCCAGACGCACAAGCTCGCCCATCGCAAAGAACGCAAGGACTATTACCAGCTCTATCTGATGTGTTTTCTGTTGCTGGTGGCAGCCTGCGGTCTGGGACCGGACCCGGCCATCGGCGCCGCCATGCTGTGTTTCCTCATCAGCGCGGTCTGGGCATTGCTGGCGCTGCAAATCCGAACGGAAACGAACCAGGTAGGGCCAGGCGGGATGGCGGACGTCATCTCGATTTCAGAAGATGAGCCCAACGCGCTCTCTTCCCGAACCGGCCTGCTGGATTGGGGGCTGCTCCGGGCGGTCGGCATGGTGTGCTTCGCTGCCGCGCTGCTGACGGCCGGCGTCTTCCTGGGCATGCCGCGCATGGAAGCGGGGATACTCGGGCGCAGCAACATCCTTGCGCCGACGGAAACGGAGCAGGCCACGGGCCTGAGCGATACGGTAGAGGTAGGCCTGGGCGGCCGGATCCGGATAGACCGGAGCCCGGTCATGCGCGTGGAGTTTCCGGAAGCGCCCGACGGCCGGTACGATGGGGAATTGTATTGGCAAAGCGGCACGATGGACTCGTTCACGACCCGGATTTGGGACCGGCTCGGGGGGCCGTACGCCATTGAAGACCGCCGGCAGCGCTCCGTCCCGATCCGCACGGGAAATTCGTCGGAAGTGGCGCGGGAACCTATGGGCGAAGGGCGTGTGGTCCGCCAGGTGATTTTCCTCGAAGAAGTGACGCGGACGGGGCTTCCCTGCCTGGCCTCCCCCCTGCGCGTGACCTCCGACGGCTCGTCCATAAGCTGGAACCCGCTTGAAGACGGTTACTTTGTTCAAGTCGACCGGCTGAAATCGGGCAGCATCTCGTACGACGTGGTGTCGGAAGTGGTGACCCATTCGCCCGAGCAATTGCGTTCGGCCCGAACGGACTATCAGCGTTCCATGTCGGGGCAGGACTATTTCCTTCTGACCCGTCATAACCTCCAGGAACGAACGGTGCGGCTTGTGCAGGAGCTCACGGAACAGTACGAGACGCCCTATGACAAAGCGCGCGCGCTGGAAGCGTGGCTGAGCTCGGCCGCGTTCGTGTACACGCTGGATGAGCCCGTCCTTCCCCGCTACTCGCCGATAGACGCGTTTCTTCTGGAAGCTCGCCGAGGCCATTGCCAACTGTATGCCAGCGCGTTGGCACTGATGCTTCGGACGCTCGGGATACCGACCCGCGTCGTGGCAGGATACCGGGGCGGCGAGTGGAACGAGGGCGACAAGGCATATGTGATCAGCCGGGACATGGCGCATCTGTGGGTGGAAGTGTATTTCCTGGATTACGGCTGGGTGACCTTTGACCCGTCCCCGCACTATGACGCCGGGGACATCTCGATGTTCGGTCATGTATCGGAATCGCTTTCGCGCTCGCAGTGGCGTCTGAGGATCTTCTGGTACCGCAACATCATCGGCTATGACGGCGGGTTTACGCTGGAACGCCTGCGAGATTGGGGCCAGGGCCTGTTCGCCTGGACGCTATCTCCGTATACGGGTTATCAGGAAGGCAATTCCGCAACGAGCACGCGCGGCGGGAAGCTGTCGGCCGTGGCGCTGTCCGCGCTGCTGGCGCTCCTGGCCATCGGAGGACTCTATCTCCGGTTCAAGCGGCGACAGGACAGAGAGGGACGCACACTCACCGAGGCGCAACGCCGGGCGCGCATCCTGCTGGACCGGGTCAGCCGCCAGTTACAACGGCAGGGGATTGATTGCGAGCAGCGAACCGCGGGCGAACTGGCGCTGGCGGCTCGCGGCACCACGAGCGCGGGAGTGGAGCACGTGACCGAAGCGCTGCGCACCTACGACGAAGTCCGGTTCGGCCAACGGCCGCTGGATCGCTCGCGACTCCACGAGTTGTGCAGGCAACTGCGGGAAGCGCGACGGGCCCCGCGAGTCTGAACGGCGCCTTTGAGGCCCTTTACCGGCCGAGCAGGAGGGCGACGGCATTGGCGCCCCACAGCGCGACGGCGATGTCTTTCCGGCCGTCGTTGTTGAAATCGTGCGAGCACAAAGCACGGGGCATGCCGCTCTTGCCGCCCGATTCGAACGCGTACAGGGTCTTCGAAAACGTCTGAGGCAGCGTGGAGTCCGCGGACGTGTTGGTGAGCACGCCCACCCGGCTGGATGCGAAACAGGCGGCGGCTATATCAATGCGGCCGTCGCCGTTGAGGTCTTCGGCGAGCAGGTCGCGGATTTCGTGTTCGAGGATGTTCCTCGATGCGCCGAGCGTGACTTCCTGGCAGACATCGAACTGAAACACGCCCGTGCCATAGTGGATTGCTACGGAATCGCTGGTATGGCAATCCGACACCACGAGATCCAGTTGCCCGTCCTTGTTGACGTCGGCGACGCGCACTTTGTGAGGCATCGCCCCTTTACCGAGAAAGCGGTCCACTTCCTCAAAGTTGCCCTGGGCATCGCCTTTCCAGAGCGCGATCTCCCCGGACGCGTACATGACCGTGACGAGATCCATGTTACCGTCTCCGTCAAAATCCGCGGTCTGGATGTCGCGGGGACCGCCGGGGGCCGGGATGAACCGCGGTTCCTCGAAGTAGGCGGTTGGGTGCCCCGGGAAATAGATCAGGACATCGGACGACCAGCCCGCGGCGATAACGTCGCGGTAGTCATCGCGATTGAAATCATGGACGACCAGGGCGGTAATGCCGGGTTTGGTGAAGATGGGTTGCTCATCGGCATCGCGATTGCGCAGGTAGCGCAGCCGGTCTACGGGCACGGAGAACTCCACCGGTTCAAAGAGGAGCTCGCCGATGTTTCGGAAAAGCACGAGGTCGCGCGATTCGCTGCGGCGCTCGACGGTGTGAAAGCTGCCCACGAGCAGATCGGGGGCGGGAAGCGCATCGATGTTTGCCGTCGCGATGCAATACGGGCCGAAACCCGTGATCAGGGGCACCTGCTTTTCGTATTCGAGCGGCCGCACGGCCGCGAGCATGGAGAGTTCGTTGTTCGCGGGCCGTTCGCTGCGCGGATCGGTCAGGGCGCCGGTGTCGGCGGAGATGATCTCCGGCAGCCCGTCGCCGTTCAGATCGACCGCGGCAATGGCGCCAGGGTTGGGCCCCACGGGAAACCAGACTTTGTGCTGGCCGAAACCCTCCGCCCCAAACGCCGCGGAGGCGAGCATGAACAGGGACAGCGCGATGAGGCGCGCGCACCGGGCGACATCAGGCATGAGGGCACTCCTTCGATGCAACAAGGGCCGCCGCAAGGCGGATGGCCGCCGCGAGGCTGTCAGGGCGGGCCGCGCCGGTCCCGGCAATGTCGTACGCGGTGCCGTGATCCACGGAGGTGCGTACGATCGGGATGCCGAGGGTGACGTTCACGCCCTGGTCCATGGCGATGAGCTTGACGGGGATATGCCCCTGATCGTGGTACATGGCCACCACGAGATCGAACTCGCCGTCCACCATTCGTTTGAAGACGGTATCGGGGGGATACGGTCCCGAGCAGTCGATTCCTTCGCGTCTGCAGAGGTCGACCGCGGGAGCGATCTCATCCGCCTCCTCGGTTCCCAGGACACCCGCCTCGCCGGCATGGGGATTGAGGCCCGCGACAGCGATGCGCTGGCGCTCCAGTCCCAGTTGAACGAGGGCGGCGTGGGCGATCCGTACGGAGGTCGCGATGCGGTCGCAGGTGACCCGCGTGATGGCTTCGGCCAGGGGACAATGAGACGAGATGTGCACCACGCGGATGTTGCCGGCGAAGAGCGACATGCGGTAGTCCGGGGCATGGGTCAATTCGGCGAGGATTTCGGTATGGCCGAGGTACCGGTAGCCCGCGGCCTGGATGCCTTCTTTGTTGAGCGGGCAGGTCACAATGCCATCGAGCTTCCTGGCCAGGGTGTGGCGGATGGCGCATTTGAGCCATTCGACCGCACAGCGGCCCGCTTCGGGAGCCAGGCGGCCCGGGTTCCAGGCGGCCGCCGGAAACCCGCAGTCCAGTACGGGAATTCCATCGATGGGCTGGTTTCGGGCAGGCAACTCGGTCAGTTCGCGCAGTTCCAGCGTTGTGCCCACGACCCGGGCGGCCTGGCGCAATACGGGCAGACTTCCGAAAACGACCGGCTCGCACCTTTCCGCGATTTCGGGCTGTGCGAGCACTTTTGCGAGGATCTCGGGACCGACGCCATTGATGTCGCCCATGGTGATGGCCAGACGCGGTGGTGAGCACGACACGGGGAAGGCCGTCGAGGCTGCAGTGCAGCTGCTGTCATTCACATGAAGGTCTCCGTTGCTTGCATACGCCGAAGAACGTATCACAGTGACGGTGGAGCTTACAACGCGCGGGCCATTGCCGTCCGCCCCAATTCCCGGCTAACGCGAAGGCAGATGGCTCAGACGCTTGCGCCGTCGAGCGCTGGAGCTCTTGTCGACTCACCCACGTGGTGAAACAAGAGACCATTCTGCCTTTCGGCGCGCCGAAGGCGCGCCGGATGCAGATACGGCGCCGGTGACCGCCTAACAACGGCTCATCGTGTCAATCCTGTCAAAGACTTTTCCGCGCCATTGGAGCGCCACAGACCTGTGCAGCCGCAGACCTCCGTGCGCTACCGTCTCCACCGGCATTGGCCTTGCGGAGGTTTCCTCACCTTATCCAACGATTCGGAGTCCGTCATTGCCTTGCAAACGGTACGCGAGAAGCGATATACTTTTGTCTGAGTTGGATATGGTGATTTCAACCTATTGAAGGTGACCGACTATGTGGCAGCCAGGACTCTGGGAGTTGGTGGTCATTCTCGTGATCGTGCTGGTGGTATTCGGCACGGGTAAACTGACCAATATCGGAAGTTCGCTGGGGACGGCGATTCGCGATTTCAAGTCGAGCGTAAAAGAACCCCCGGAGAGGCCGTCCGAACCGGACTCCGAAAAAAAGGATGACGAGACGGTCTGAGTCCCCCGTACCGGGTTTTTGTACAGATTAGAAGGAAGCGGCGACTCGCGGAAGCGGGTGGCCGCTTTTACGCTTTACTCTGCGCTGTAGCACTTTCCGAGATGCTGGTGATGGCGAGTTCGGCGAGCTGGCGAATGTCCGGGTTGCTGTCTTCCCGTTTGGCTTCCAGGGCTTTCAGAGCGCTGACCGCCTCCCGGCCAATCGACTTAAGCGCCTGAATTGCAGCGATTTGCACCCGCGCACTGGGTTCTCGCAAGGCCGTTACCAGCGTATTGACAATCTCGGTTCCCATCTCACCGCGCCTGGCCAGAGCAAAGGCAGCCGCAACGCGCACGGGTCCGCTGAGGTCGTGCAGGGCCTTGCGCAGGACCTCGCGGGTCTGCACGCCTTCATGCCGCATCTCGGCCACGGCCTCAACGGCGGCCAGACGCACCTCGGCGTCGGGGTTTTCAATGGCCGCTCTCAGATTGGGATTCAAGGGAAACGCGCGGGGCACCAGCCTGCTGAACGCCGAGAGGGCCCGTGTCTGCACGGTGACGTCCGAATCGATCAAGCGGTTGCTGAGCGCGAGCACCACCGCCGGAAGCATGGCGGGCTGGCGGGGGGCGAGAATTTCGAGCGCTTCCACCGCATGAAACCGGACGGTGGGGTCGGGATCCTGAAGGACGGCCACGAGATACGGCACGGCGGGCGCCGCGACGGAACCCAGGATATCGAGAGCGCGCGCGGCCTGTTGACGGACACAGGGCGCGGCATCTTTCAGCGCCCGGCCCAGAGACAGTACGACGGCCCGCTCGGGCTGAGGAAGTCCGGCCAGGGCGCGGGCTGCCTCAGCGCGAACGTCCGGTTCGGGGTCCTTCAGGGCTTTCCGGAGATACCGGGAGAATCCGGGGTGGCGGCACAGCAACGCGCCCGCAGCCGCGGCGGCCCCCATCCGGGTGCGCGGCTCTCGCGCACACAGCGCAGCGCTCACGGCGAGGCGAACAGATTCCGGGAGGACCGGCGCACCGCCCAGGAGGCGCACACTCGCGTTACGGACGGAGAGGTCATCGCCCAGCAATTTCACGCACGCGAGAAGCACGGGCTCGCTATCGCCTGCAATCCGCCCCAAGGCGTCCACCGCGGCCTGCCGCACTCCGGCGTCGGGATCGCCTAATGCGTTCAACAGCGGTTCGACTGCATCCCGTGCGTTGACGCCGATGCCGCGCAGAAGGGTCGCGCACCACTGACGGACCTCAGGGGATGCATGGGAAAGGCCGGCAATCGCGTCGGGAACGGCGTCCGCGGAAACGAAACCGCCCGTGGACCTCTCGGCCAGGAGGAAGGCCGCCGCCTCGGCCGCCGGACCGGGGCAGGTACCCAGAAGGCGAAGCAGTTGCCCGGCCAGATCAACATCGCACTGCTCGACGAGCTCGCGTGCGATGGCCCGGCAACGTTCCTCGTCGGATTCGTGAATGAGCTTTTCCAGCAGTTCTTGTGGCGAATCGGGCACCGGTCCGGGTTCCCCCTTCAGTCCTGACACTACCTGCCGGGAAGGGGCTGTGTCAACGGACATCGTATTGCTTCAATTTGCGGTACAGGGTTCGCAGACCGATCCCGAGGGTTTTGGCACAGGCTTCCTTGTTGAAACCGCAGACCTTCATGGTCTCCTGAATAACGATACGCTCGACCTGTTCCATGGTCGCGCCGGTCGGTATGCGGATTTCGCTGACTTCGGGAACGGTATTGCGGCGAATGTGGCCGGGGACATCGTCCACGTCGAGACGATGGCCGCTGCGTGCCATAATGACCATGCCCTCGATGATATTGCGCAATTCGCGGACGTTTCCCGGCCAGTCGTAGCGACCGAGGACGTCCATCGCGCCCCGCGTGATGCCGTCGATGCGTTTTTCGTTGGTTTCGCATGCTTCGCGAATGAAATGGTGAACGAGAAGCGGGACATCCTCGCGCCGGTCACGGAGGGCGGGGATTTCGATGACGACCACACGCAGACGGTAGTAGAGGTCGTCGCGGAACTGCCCCTGCTCGACCATTTGCCGCAGCGGCCTGTTGGTGGCGGCAATGAGCCGCACGTCGACCGTCAGGGTCCGGGAATCGCCGAGGCGTTCAAACTGCTGGTATTCGAGGACCCGCAGGAGCTTGGCCTGGAGCGCGGGCGACAACTCGCTGACCTCGTCGAGAAAGAGGGTCCCGGTATCGGCGAGTTCGAACCGCCCTTTACGAATCTGGTCGGCGCCGGTGAAGGCGCCGGGGACGTGCCCGAACAGTTCGCTCTCGACCAGGGCTTCGGGGATGGTGGCGCAATTGAGTTTCACAAACGGGGCGTCGCGCCGGGGGCTGTTGTTGTGGATGGCTTGTGCGACGAGGTCTTTGCCGGTGCCGGTTTCGCCTTGAATCAGCACGGTGGATTTTGAGGGGGCGATCTGCCGGACGGCGTTATAGACCTTGACCATAGGACGGGATTTCCCGACCAGGCTGCCCAATCCGTATTGTTCGTCGAGGCGGCGCTTGAGTTCGTGCTGTTCGAGCATGAGGCGCATGCGCCCCAAGCCGCGCTGAATGACGGCTTCGAGTTTGCCGAGGTTTACGGGTTTGGTCTGGAAATCGTAGGCGCCCTGGCGCATGGCCTCAGTAGCCAGCTCTACGTCGGGCTCTTCGGTAATGAGAATGACGCACATTTCGGGGCTGCGCTCGAGCGCCAGTTCGAGCAGGCGCATACCCTTGATTCTGTGGGCATTGAGTTCGGTTATGAGCACATCGTAGGCGCGATCGTCGAGACGGTTAAAGGCTTTTTCGCCATCGTCGACCCACTCCACTGCGTAGCCGTGTTTGTCGAGATAAGACATGATATAACGCGCGGTTTCGGGGACGCGCTCGACGAGCAGGATGTCGGCGGTGGCTGTCTCTTCGGACATTCAGGAACCCTTTATGGAGAACGGTATCCGGAGGCGCTGGCCTCCAATTCGGCTAATACCCGGCGCGTCGGGGCGCATCGAGAGCGCCGGAGTTTGCCTGAAAGGCAGGCCCGGGCACGAACCACGTGAAAGAGGTACGATAGCAGAGGATAAAAAAAGCATGCAAATGCCTTGCGGGGCATCCCGGGGTATGCTACAATCGCTCAACAAACGTGGGGTGTAGAGTGGAAATGCGTCGCAACTTCCTTTATTTCAGCGTGTTGGTTGTGTTGGTGGCGGGAGCGGGATGTGCCCGGGCCGCGCGCGACACGACCGGGTTTGCCCTGAACGATTCGGCGCTCGTCGAGGCGTCGTTCGAAGAAACGTGGCAGACCACGAAAGCGGTTCTTCGCGAGATGGACCTGGAGATCTACACGCGCGACAAGCGCGGCCGCTTCGTCGCGTTCAGCGACATGACACGGCGGACGCTGCTCGTGCCGCACCGGGTCAAGTACACCATAGTGCTGGAAGAAGAATCGCCAGAGACCACAAAGGTCATGATCGAGTCCATGAAGCAAGTGTACGGGGTAACGCTCCTCACCTACCCCGACTGGCATGACCGCAAGACCGAGGACAACAGCGTCGCGCTGGAAATCCTGGAGCGTTTGAAGGCCCAGACTTCCTGACCGGAAAAGCGCGCGTGACATTGTGGCGCGTTTGAGTCTGTGGATCCTGCACCATTCTGCGAAATTGAGCAGCACCTGGCCTTGTGCCAGGCGTTTTTCATTGGCGCGGAGCCGCGAGACCGGCTTGGATAGCCTTTGCCGGGGGTCAACTTCCGGCAGGCGCGGCGAGCGCGGCATTTCCGACCGTGTCGATACGTCCGGTATATCCCGGTCCACCGGCCGCAACATAACCATCACTTCGTCCGGTGTTGTCGCGGCTCACCCAGAAGGCGTAGAGCGCGCCATGGGTGAGCTGGAACCGGATCCGGACGGGCCGGCCGGCCAGCGCGGTAAGGTCGTCTCCCCCACTCCAGCGAACCTGCGCCAAGGTACTGTTGACGGAGAGCGTTTCGCAATTGTCGAGTGTGAAGGGGGCAATCGGGTTCCCGGCCGCGTCGGTCAGTTCGGCACGGAGCTGGCCCTGGGGAGCGTCCACATTGACGAACAGACATTTCCCGCTGAAGACCATGGGGCGCGTGAGGATTTCGCCGCCTGCGGCGTCCGCGTTCAGAGAGGCAAAGCCATCGCGGCGGAGAAATGCGACGCCCGTGCTTCCGCGGTCGTACATGCCGGTTTTGAGGAAGTGCCGCTCTTTCCGCTCGGGATCGCCCTGGAACCCCGTATAGTAGAACCAGAGGGTGTCGCGGTGGATGGTGCAGATGCCTCCGACCGGCTGCACGTAGCCGCGATCCCACACGTCGCGCCGTTCGGCGGGGACGAAGGCCCGGCGGTCGGGGCGGTACCAGTGCCACCCATCGCGGCTGTAGGCCAGATTGAGCTCGGTAATTTTGGGCAGGCCGCGTTTGTTGCACTCCTCATTGGGCGGGCCGAGATGAATCTCGAAGATGCCGAGCATGAGGCTCTCGTAGGCGACCGCGTCGAGGTTGTAGAGTTGCGGCGTTTCGCCGATTTCGGGGTCGGGCGGATCGAGGCGGTCGGCCCCGCACCACAGGTAGGGCTGTCCCGTTTCCCAGTGGGCGCCCTCGAGAAAGTCGCTGTGCTCCCAATAGTCGCGGGAGCGCCCTCGCCAGTTTGACCGCAGGCTGTACACCCATTTCTTCCGGAAGGGGTTGTAGAACATGGCGCTGCGGTCGCCGGTGGGCCCGGTCATGACGGGGTCGCCCCAATGCACGCCGTCAGGAGACACAAAGGCCATGGCCTCGCCGTACCCGCCGGGCATGACGAAGATCTTGAACCGCTGGGCGGGGTCGTCGCCGGTGTAATCGGGAACGACGTTCCAAGAGTCGCACTTGTACTGAGGCGGAAGCACGCGATTGGTTCCCGGTTCGATATCCAGCTCGGGACGCTCCCAGGCGAGGCCGTCCTTGCTGGTGGCATAGCAAATCGTGTGAATCCAGCCGGCCTCGTACCACATCTTGAAGCGCCGTTCGGCGGGCTCCCACCACACGCCCCCGTCTTTGGGGCAGGCGATGGCATTGCCGGGGCGGTTGATCTCGAGGGGAGTCTCGGGCCTGAGGATCGGATTTCCTTCGTACTTCCTGGCGAGGTGAAACACGCGCGTAAGCGTCGTCTTCTCGATGAGAAAATCGTCCACGAAAAGCTGCCGCCCCACATCAATCGGAATCACGGCCGGCGGATGGTCCAGGTAAGGCACGAGCATGGGTTCGCTGTTGTCGGGACGCACGTTGCGCGGCGGCCAGGTTTCCGGCAGGCGGATGCCGTTGTAGAGCAGTTCGCCGGAGTTCTGAGGCCACGATTCCGTGGGATCGGGAAAGGGCCGCGCTTCCGAAAAACCGACAACCACCGCCCATTTCCGCAAGCGTAGCCGTTCACCTTTCGTCAAGGTCTTTCGATAGGTGCGCACGATGTCAAAGGGCTGCTCGCCGAATAGCTGAAAGACCCTGCCCTCATCAATGCGAAGGAATCCGGCTTCCTCCAGTTCCTTGAACCGGCTGCATTTCTTGGCGGTTTCGTGAACGGGGTCCGGCGTCAGAACGGTGATCTCGCCCGGTTCCAGGCATTCAATCTCGACCCAGTCAATGCTGCCGCGAAGCAAGGGCCGTCCCCGCAGGGCATCGGGACATTCCGCAACGACGTAGTCACGGTTGGTATAGAGTTTTGCGCCCGGAACAAAGGTGTCCACTCCGCACGAGGAATGGATGGCGATGACAGCCCCCGGAGGGGTCGCCGCCGCGGCAGCAATGGGAAAAGTCAAAACGAATAGGATGGCGGTCACGACACATAGATAAACCCGATTCACTGGCATGCTGACCTCCCTGATGTATTCGGGGCAACGGTCCCGGTTCGAATTCGACCAGAAAGCGGGACGCGAATTCAACTGCCAGCGCCCTGGACTCCGGCTCTTCTGTGGACGCGCCGCCGGCGGATTCACTATCATGCGCAAAGGAAGATGCACTCGGTGCACGGACACGTTTGTCTGGAGAGGAGTGGAGATGACGTTCTGGAAGATTTCAGCTTTGGTGGCGGCCCTGGGGATGACCATGGCCGGGGTGTATGCCGGGCCGATCGAGGAGTCCCGTGCGCGATGGTCGGATGCGGACGCTCTCCAGCGAATCGAGGCGGGCATCGAGCAGCACCGCAAAGGCAACCTCGTTGTGCGTGTGCTCGATGCGGACGGCCGCCCGGTTTCGGGCGCCGAAGTAATGGCCGTTCAGAAGACGCATGCGTTTCTGTTCGGCGCGAATCTGTTTGTGCTGGGCCAACTCGCGACACCGGAACTGAACGCCAAGTACGAACGGGCGTTTTCGGGCCTGTTCAATTTCGCGTCGATCCCGTTCTACTGGAAAGACCTCGAACCGGAGCCCGGCGCGCTGCGCTTTGCCGACACGGCGCCGTACCTCTGGCGGCGTCCCCCGCCGGACGTCCTGGTGGCCTGGTGCCGGGCGCAGGGCATCACGCCGAAAGGCCATCCGCTGTTGTGGCATTCGATCAACCCGGACTGGATGCCCACGGACCCGGACGCGTTGCGCGCGGCCTATATGAAACGCTTTGAGGAGATCGCGGCGCGGTATGGGGACACGGTGGCCGTCTGGGACGTCGTGAACGAGTCGCTGGTCAGCAATGACACGTATCCGCTGTACACGCCGGACCAGGCCTGCGTGCCCTGGGCGTTCGAGCAGGCCCATCGCCTGTTTCCCGAATCGAGCGTGTTGATGATCAACGAGGTGATGACGGTGAGTCACAGGCCCATCGAGGAAAACCGCTACCACAGGCAGGTCGACACCCTGTTGAAGCAGGGCTGCGGTATCGAGGGGATCGGATTTCAGTTTCACTTCTTTTCGAGAGACGCGCTGGACACGGGCTTTCTGGGCAACCCCGATATGGGGCCCGCCCGATTGCTCGAGGTCTACGACGCGTTTGGCCAGTTCGGCCCCCCGCTGTATGTCACGGAGATTACCATTCCGGGGAGCGGTCCCGACGGCGCGGCGCTCCAAGCGGAGCTTGTGACGAACCTCTACCGCCTCTGGTTCAGCATTGAGAAGATGGCCGGCATCACGTGGTGGAATCTGCCGGACCATACCGCGTATGGAAACGAAAACTCGGCCCTCGGCGGTCTGACCGACGAGAACCTGAATCCCAAACCCGCCTACGAAGCGCTCGACAGACTGATCAACCAGGAATGGAAAACGCAGTTCACGGGAGTGACCGACGCCGAGGGACGCTGCGCGTTCCGGGGATTCGCGGGCGCGTACGAAATCAGCGCGACGATTCCCGGCGCTGCGGTGCGGCGCACCACGCACGCCATCGAAGCGGGTAAAGACGGCGAGTGCGTCCTTGCGCCCTGAACCACGCCGGGCGCTTCGCGTCAGGACTCAGAGTCGGCTGCGCGCTCTGCGGCAGCAGAGGCCGGCCAGACCCATGAATACCAATGCTAGTGTCGCCGGTTCGGGCACGACAAGGCATTCTCCGGAATACCCCCAAAGCACGCCGTCATAGATGGTGACGTCCTGGTAAAACACGGAGTTGCTGTTTGGATCCGGGCGCAAGCTTCCGAAGGAGGCGAGAAACATGTAGAACTCGACCTCGCCCGCCCAGGCCGTGGTTTCAATATGACTGTCGTATGGTCCATCCGTCCACGTCATATTGTGCCCCGAGGTAAGCGTGTAACCCGGTGGTGTCCAGGGTCCCCATCCGGGAGCATAGTACGCAGGACTCTGATCGTGAGCGCCATCGACCGTGTATTCATAGGGCGAGATCACCGATCCGCCGGATTCATCGTAGAGCTGGATCCAGTCCAGCCCGAGAGCACCTTCCCCCTGTCCGTAGTCGTAATAGGCGACAATCTCAGCGCCGTGGTAACACCGCGAGCCGATATGGTTATCGACTGCCTGATACCAGTCAATGAGCATGGTGCCGGAGAGGCTTTGAGTCGACACGCTGTACTGGTAAATCAGCGTGTAATTCGGGTCTGACGTGTTGACGGTATATTGCCCGTAGAGCGCGGAGATCAAGTCGTTGGTGTAGCTGTTCTGGGGCGGGAGATACGCCAGCGGTGTGAGCCACGTGCCCCCCGGTGTAGGCCCGTCGCACGGCTCATAGGGATCATAGTTGGCCGAATTGTAGACGAGATTGAAGCTGGTGTTGGTCGTAATGGCCAGCATGTCTGCTAATGCGGTGGCGCCGGCCATCGTTGCGGCCACCAACAGGGCCAAGACTGTTCGTGTTACGTATCGCATTGCCCTTCTCCCCGTGGGAAAGACACCATGGCCCTTCCCCGCCCTCTCCCTCTGGTATTCGAAAACACCATTTCGCGCGCTCCCTCGACCGGATTGGCATCCTGCAGCCCGCTTCGAGTTGGCACGCATTCGAGCAAAACACGATATTCTCTTTATTATGGAATATAGCATAATTCGAGCCACATCCCAGATGGAGCCCGGCACCGGATTCTCAGAATGCATGAGGTGGGGACAGGAAAACACAACCCTAATTCTATGAGTGCTTTACAAAACATCCCGGTGCGCTCCTACAATCAAAAAATGGCGAACAAGCCCAACACCGATAGAGTCATCGCCATGTCACGCTGGTGAACCGTGGACACAAAGTGAGCTACACTGATTGTTTGTTGACAAGCGGAAATGGATATACCCGTCAAGACCCCGTCAGGCCGTCATTTCGGAGCAGATTCGGTCCCCCGGGGAGGGGCTTTTCGAGATTCGCATGCGCCGTATGCACCGCTAACACCCAAGAAGCGACGGGCTTTTGTCGGTTTTTCGCAGATCGTGGTATACTGAGTGTGGCTGGGTAGAAAGGATTGCCATGATATCTTTAATACAAATCAGATGCCCTCACTGCGGTGCAAAAGGGAAGATGGTACTTCCCCCGACGGGTCTCATCCTGATCGGACCATGCCCCCAATGTCATGAGCTGGTCGCGATATTCTGCGGCCAGGCGTTGCCGCTCGATACCGAGATCATGAAATCGGGCTCGACGGAAGAAAAGGAAGCGCACCTTCTCGTGGTGCTAACCGAGTTTATCGAAAGCCAGATCGGCGAAATGGTGCACCAGTCCTTTGGAGCGGAAGAGAACACGGACGAGAACCTTGATCCCCCGTCCGTACACCGCGGGACGGATGCTGACGCCGATTGGACCGTGGAAGAACCCGAGCAGGCCACCGAGACGTCGATCTCCGCCGAAGAGGTCTCGTATTTTCGTGAGACCGAGCTGAAGCTGCTCGACAATCCGGACTACTTCCGCGCCATCTTCGGCTGAACCGTACCGCCAGCGGCGGCCTTTCCGAAGCAGAGGGGCGCCACAGCCTTCTGCAGGAGAGCAGCGAACGCAAAACACTATTTGACATCCGCCGTCTGGTTCTGTTAGGCTTGCGCATCAGTTGCGGAATAGAACCGCCTGGTAAAATCGACATGACGCGGGGTGGAGCAGTCTGGNNTCGAATCCTGCCCCCGCTACCAAGTACTTGATATGGCTGGACTTATAGACGAACTAAGTCCAGCCATTTTGCTTTGGGCCACATAGCTGTGTATGAATTACACAGTTATGCGGCAAGTGCTTTTATTGCAATGTGTTACGCGAAATAAGGTTTGGGTGAAACGACCTTTGGGGTCGTGGCCCAATAACGCTCCCGACAGCACACAAAGCTACTACAGTCATAAAACATTTCTCAACAAATACTTATGTTCGCTTGTCCCAGCAAGAACCGCTCGGCCCTGATCACAGATTGCTACTTATCGTGCTGAAGAGCAAGGCAAATCGCATGAAGGGGGGCTGGGATTTTGACACGCTTTTCCCTGCGAGTTTAGGATGCCGCGCGCGGAAGAAACAAGGCCGCACGGGCGGCAAACTGCGAGCCGCCAAAAGGCCCGTGAGGAATATGCCAGCCGCATGCGGAACGCCCACGTGGACGGCCAGAGCTGAAAACGTACAGCGGGGAAGCGCGGATTCTGGGGCGTCTGGAGGATATGGACATGGCCAGGACGAGGGATGCACTTCGACGTACGGAACTTGCTCAAGTGCTACGTCGTGAGGTGCTGCGTGAATTGGCTGGCGCGCGCTCGTTTGAACGAGGGGAAGACTACTTCGAGAGCGGTTGTGTCGGGCGACTTGCGGAATATGAGGGGCGGGTGACGGCGTCGGTCCAAGGAACTGAGAAGTACGTCGTCAAGCTTTGCGCTGAGAACGAACAACTACTCTTCGATTGCACGTGCCCGGTGGGTGACGGAGGGTCATTCTGCAAGCACTGCGTTGCTGTGGGGTTGTCATGGCTGGCAAACCATGCATACCCCGATCATGCCAAGGCGAGTCGGAATCGGAATGAGAAGCGCCCCTTGACGATGGATGCTGTTCGCGCTTATCTCGAGGGTCTTGGCCAAGAGGCGTTGATTGAGATGTTGATGGAACGGGCGCTTGCCGATGAAGGCTTTCGCGAGCAACTGTTCATACGGCTGGCATCGTGGAACGCAACAAATCAGAGCGGACCCCTGGATATCGGACCTTTTCTTGACGCTATTGATCGCGCGGTGGATGCGGGCTATGTGGCGTACCGCGAAGTGCACAGCTATGCACGGGGCATTCGCGCCGCGGTTGACTCCGTAGAGAATCTCATAGAGCATGGTCGCGCCGCCGAAGCACTGCCTGTAGTTGAACACGCGCTCGACGCGGTCGAGCGGGCCTTGTCGCAGGTGGACGATTCCGACGGCTACGTCGGCGGGATTCTCGAACATGTCGCGGACCTGCACCTTGCCGCCTGCAAGGAAGCCAAACCGGATGGAGAGAAACTCGCCGAATGGCTGTTTCGACGGGAAATGGACGATGGATACGGTTCCTTTCGAGGGTCGGTAGCGGAGTACGCTCCCATCTTGGGCAAACGAGGGTTGGCGCGCTATCGTGCGTTGGCCGAGGAAGCGTGGTCGCGCTTGCCTGCGGTGAACCCGGGTCAAAAGGACCCGTTGTCCTGGTCAGAGCGCTGGCGCATCACGGCGATAATGGAATCGCTCGCTCGGGCATCGGGTGATGTGGACGCCTTGATTGCGGTCTTGAGCCGTGACCTTTCCAACGCGTACTCGTTCCTCAAGATCGCCGAACTCTGCAAACAGCACGGGAAGCGCGATCTGGCTTTGGAATGGGCCGAGAGAGGTGTGAAGGCATTCCCGGAGCATACCGATTGGCGATTGCGCGAGTTTCTTGCCGAGGAATACCACCGAAGGAAACGGCACGACGAAGCCATGGCGCTCGTATGGAAGGAGTTCACGGAAGGACCAAGCTTGGAGACCTATCAGGCGCTCAAGAAACATGCTGACCGCGTGCAAGACGGGCCCGCGTGGCGAGAACAAGCCTTGGGCTTTGTCCGAGAGCAGATTGCACGCCAGAAGAAAGGCAGCCAAAGGCGAAGTGATCTATGGGCGTTCCGCTCTGATCATTCACTCTTGGTGGAGCTGTTCCTTTGGGAAAAAGACTCAGAATCGGGATGGCAGGAAGCGCAGGCAGGTGGCTGCGATGAGCGCCTGTGGCTGCAGCTTGCTGATCAACGGGCAAAGGATCACCCCGAAGACGCGTTGCCTATTTACCGACGCCAAATCGAACCAACCGTCAATCAGAAGAACAACGCCGCCTATGAGGAGGCAGTGAAATATCTGCGTATTGTTCGCGACCTCATGAATCGTTTGGGTCGCTCCGGCGAGTTTGCTGCCTATCTTTCATCCATCCGCGCGGCCCACAAACCCAAGCGGAACTTCATGAGACTACTGGAACGCTTCAAGTGAAGAAAGCAGCAAAGTTCACCGGGATGTTCCGCATCGTTGAGACGGACCAATGGGACGAAGATTTCCTCAATCTTGTCACCCAAGCCTACATGCAGATCTATCCCGACGGAAGCGGACGGTTTCAGTTTGGAGCTGTGGACGGCTCCATGGACTGCTATTGGACCGAGCGCGACGGAAGACGGACGCTGGAGTTCTCCTGGGAAGGCTTCGACGAATGTGATCCCGTGAGCGGCCGCGGCTGGGCGGTGTTGGACGGGGACACGCTGAAGGGACACCTCTATTTCCACATGGGCGATGACTCGGGCTTCGTGGCTAAACGTGCAAAGCTCGAGCATTGACTACGTCTCTTGACCCGGGTTCATGCCGAGTTCAAGCCGGTCTTCCGTCACATAGCCCATGGCGCGGTAGCCCTTGAGCCGCTTGGCAAACATACGCATCAGCACGGGCACCTGCCGGTCAACGTAGTCATACACGCGCACCTCGTGTTTGCCAGCGCGAGCGCGGTGCAGCCGGCCGACGTACTGCTGAAGCGTCCCACGCCATGAGATGGGCATCCCCAGAAAGAGCGTATCGAGCCGGGCGTCGTCAAAACCTTCACCGGCATAGCGACCGGTCGCCAGAATCACGCGGTTCTCACGTGAAGAGACAGCGTTGATCTGCTCGATCACGGCGCCCCTCTGCTTCTTGCCCATACCTCCGCGCATGACGATGACATGCTGGACGGTTCTCCGCAGCTTTGCTGCCAGGTATTCAAGGTGGTCAGTTCTCTCGGTCAGAACCAGAGGACACCGTGCGCATTCCAGAGCCTCATTGATGTCATGCAAAATGAGGTCGTTTCTGTCCGTATCGTTGGCGAGCGCCGTATAGAGATCCTGAATCGCCAACTCCGAGCCTTGATCGGGCAACGCAAACGCAGTGCTCCGCAGAACCACCACCTGACGAAATGACTGTCGATCAGTCACTTCTTTGGGCCTGATGCGAACGCGAATGGGACCGCATTGCATAATGATGATGGGATGGTGTCCATCTTTGCGGATTGGAGTGGCCGTGAGACCCAGCACGTACTTTGCCTTGGCCTGTCGGATGACCCGTTCAAACGTAAACGCGGGAATGTGATGGCACTCATCTACGATGACATGACCGTAATCAGCAATGACGTCGTTGACTTCACCTTTCCGGCAGAGGCTTTGGATCAGGGCCACATCCACCATACCGCTGATTTTCCTGCTCTCCCCGCTGAATGTCCCTATCTCGCTGGCGGGCATGGCAAGAAACGAGGCCAGCCGCTCGCGCCACTGGTCGAGCAGCGACCTCCGATGTACCAGGATAATTGTGTTGGTCTTACGTTCAGCGATGAGTCGGGCTGCGATCACGGTCTTACCAAAGCCCGTTGGCGCGACCAGGACGCCAGTGTCAAATCGCAGCACGTCGCGGACGGCGTTCTCCTGTTCGGTGTGGAGTGTACCTTGGAACTCGAAAGCGGTCGGAATTCCCGCAAAGCGTTCGTCCTGCGACGCGAGCAGGATCCCATGTGAAGCGAGAAAGCACTCCAGAACGTCCAGGCACCCTCGTGGCAGGGCAATGTGCCTCGGGAATTCCTCGGCACAGCCAATAACGCGCGGCTTTCCAAAGGTCGAAAGACGCATCGCCTGTGCGCCGTAGAACTCCGGGTTCTGAAAGGCCGCAAGCCGGACCAGCCGGTTCATCAGTTGCGGCGACAGCCCGTCCTTCTCAACATACAGCAGATTCCCGACGACAACCCGAATCGCCTTGGGCAATGGTCCTTGGAGTGGCTTCTCTGCGCGCTTCTTCGATGGAGGAAGTGTCCAGGGATCCCCATCTTCCGATTCGTCTGTTGTGCTGAGCCGGACACCGATCACTTGGCCACGGCGTGACGCGTCGGCCACGATGCGCTCTGCGCATGAACGCGGCACGCGCCTCACAGAGGCGAGGAACTGCCACTGTTTTGGATACGGTGTGAAGTCCTCACCAAGGAATAAGCTGTTGCCCTGTTTCGCAGGTACGCCCTGCAGCGGTAATGCGATCAGATTGCCGAACCCGCCCTTGGGCATCGTGTCTTGGTTTGGAAAGAAACGGTCGTAGGAGTCCAATCCCATCGTATGGCGCCGGTCCATGGCGCGTGTCAATATCGCGCTCCCCAGCTTTCGGGCAAGCGCCGCAGGGACCGCTTCCTCGAAGAAGATCCATACGTGTCCTCCCCCTCCTGAACGTGATCGCTCCAAACTGGCTGACAAGTCGAGATCGCTGCAGGCATCAAGGAAAGCGCGTACATCGTCGTGCCACCCCTCCTTGTCGAAATCGGCGGCGAGAAACCAGCATGTCTCATCCTGAAGGAGCGGGTAGATTCCCAGGGTGTGCTTGCCGAGTACGTGGTCACGAATCACTTCATCGGAAATCGGAAGGTATTTGCCGTTGCCACACTTCGCGCACGGTTTATGGCAGAGAAGGGGGTCCCATTCGTGTGCGCATGTCGGCGAATAGCCCGACTTGCCCCTCCTGCTTTCCCATCGGACCGCGTACACGTCCTCGCGGCCACGGAACAGCGAGCGGAAAAGGGCGATCTTCTCCTTTTGAGAGGCCGTGCTATTCTCAGCCGCGACTGACGATGGTTCTGACGACTCGCGGCACGTCGCAGGAAGAATGCGCGGCGTCGACGGTTCCGATATTCGTTGTTTGGGGGAGGTATCCTTGTCCTCGGGTTCTACTGTAGCCGTCCTTAGCGAGGATGCGGGCCGAAGAGCAAACGACTCCAAGAGAGCCTTGAGGCGGCGGTTTTCAGCTCTCAGACGCACATTTTCCTTGCGCGTCTGGTGAAGTTCGTTCTCGTCGTTCTCTGTTCCGCGACTCTTTGCCATTTCCCGTTTCAACCTCGTTACGCGGCAATTCTACCAGAGTTTGCCAAGGCACGAGGACAAGCCAGTTCAAGTGCCGGGTGAATTTGCCCTGCCATATAGCCCATAATGAAGTGAGTTCGAGGAAGGGAGGAGACTTTTCTGTGATTGAGAGGTTTCTCGCGAGGAATGAGGGCAAAACGCTTGAGTTCAAAGAGAACTGTCGCCCCCTTCACGCCATTGTCAGGACTGTGGTGGCGTTTGCCAACACGGCGGGCGGGTCCATTGTCATCGGGGTGAAGGACAAGACGAGAGACGTTGTAGGGATCCCTGAGCCGCTGGCTGAAGAAGAACGATTGGCCAATGCTTTCGCCGACAGCGTTTCACCCCTCCTGATCCCGGACATCCAAATCCACGCCTGGCGGAATCGCCAGTTGATCGTTGTCGTCGTCCCGCATTCGGTGGGCCCCTACTATGTTCGTTCTGAAGGACCCAACTCCGGTGTGTACGTCCGGCTTGGCTCGACCAATCGCTCTGCAGGGCCAGAGTTGATCGCGGAGATCCGACGCCTGGCCCGAAACACCTTTTTGATGAGCAACCGTGCTCAGAAATCAACTCGGAAGACATTGACTTCCGAGCAGCTTCCGAGCTCTTTGCGCAAGTTTCTCGCCCCCTCACGCTGCCAAAGCGGCGCTCTTTGGGGCTCCTCGTAGCCCAAGGAGGACGCGAGGTTCCCTCTAACGGTGCGGTGCTTCTATTTGGCCGGACGCGGAGCAATGTGTTTCCCAACGCGACAGTCCGCTGTGCGCGATTCCTCGGCTCGGATACGGCTCGGTTTCTAGATCAGAGCGAGATTGATGAATACCTTCCGAATACGGCTGACCAAGCGGTCGCGTTTATCGAGCGCCACACGCGCCAAGGGCTCGAGATCGGGCGTGTCCGAAATCGCAAGCTCCCCGAATACCCAGTTGAGGCGGTGCGTGAGGCCGTCATCAACGCCATTGTACACGCCGACTACAGCCTAGGGGGTGCGGGCACGCGAATAGCTGTTTTTGACGACCGTATCGAGATCACCAACCCTGGACTGCTGCCTTTGGGTTGACCTTGGAAGCTGCGGTATCTGGCGTGTCTCGTCTGCGAAATCGGGTGATCGGCCGAGTATTTCCGGAACTTGGATTGATCGAGCAATGGGGTTCTGGGATGGGCCGCATGATGGCCGCCTGCTCAGGGTCCGGTCTGCCAATGCCCAAGTTTGAGGAACTTGGCGCAAACTTCAGGACGACCTTGTTCGGCGAGAAGATTTCCCGGCCCAAGGAACCCGAATGGCAAGTCCAATTGCTCGAGTACCTAAGCCGAGAAGGCGAGGTTTCGACAGCTGCGGCCGCGCGGCTATGGAGGACGTCGGATAGGACGGCCAGGACTCGGCTGCGGCAGTTGGTTGTTGCCGGGGTACTGGGGGAGGTCGGCCAAGGCCCCCGCGACCCGCATCGATCTTATGTCTTGAAAGTCAGCAACAACGGCTGAGCGCTGATTACCGATGTGCCGAGGCTCGAAGCCGTATGATAATGATAGTCTGCGCGTGCTACTCAAATTGGTACTCAAAAAGCGGTGAACATGGGGAACATGGGGAACATGGGCAGGTAGTGGCCAACGGGGTGATCCCGTTGCGTTGCCATAAGTTAT
>DDYW01000085.1:25150-68729 GCA_002348185.1 Candidatus Hydrogenedentes bacterium UBA2224
AGGTTCGAATCCTACCCCCGCTACCAATTGATACGCAAGGACTTACGCGGACGCGTAGGTCCTTTTTTTTGTTAGAAAGGGCCGAAAAAGGCCGAGATGTGCCTGGCGGGTGCTTCTGCCCACGCCCGGGGGATGAGTGAGTCTGAGTTCAGGGGTTCAGAAATACAGGCATCGCCCCAACAGCTACGATGACCACGACATTTTCAACTCGCGGCCGGTGTTGCGGCAGTCCTGAAGATACAGGTTAATGAGCGTTTGGTACGGAATTCCGCTTTCTTCGGACTTCTGTTTGAAGTACTCGATCACTTCAGGGTCCAAGCGAAGCGTTATCTGCTTCTTGAGCCGCTTGGCATACGGATTCCTCCGAGATTTCATCTTGGTAAGATCGTATTCAGATTTCATTTCACATTCTCCGATAATGCTCGGATTCAGCTCGTGTTGCCTTGCGCGCAGAGACTATTCGGATGATGCCTTCTTCTTCGCGGTAGCAGTGACAGACCAGAAGGAGGCGTAGTCGGGAACTCAATCCCAGGAGCAGGAAGCGATCGTCCCATTCCGAATGCTCATCGTCATAGAACTCGATAGCGCGTTCGTCATAGAACACCGACCGCGCTTCTTCGAAAGCGACGCCATGTTTTCTAAGATTAATTCGTGCCTTTTGCGGGTCCCAAGCAAAGGATAGCTCCTTCATGACTACATTGTAGCTACACGGGGACGGTTTGTCAATAGACTGGATAATGCCTGTAGAGAGCAAGCGAAAGGAGCAAGACCGGCTTGTCGGCGATCACGCAGCCTCGCGATAGTAGCTCTTGATGATACCACCGAGTTGTTGCCAGCAGCGAACGATGCCATGAGTTTGCGGTCGGAATGTTCCGTCGAGGACTTCATTCTCCATGCCGAGACCCCTATGTGGGTGACGGGCATTGTAGTAGGCGACCCAGGCCGTATGGTTGGCGCTGCGTTAATTACTTGCCATCAAAGGGTTTAGAGGGGATTGCCCTACTTCTCTCATAACCCAAAGGTCGCAGGTTCGAATCCCACCCCGCTACTCACTTGCCGAAGCCTGCTTTCTCCGCAACGGACGGCAGGAATACCTTAAGTTCCTGGTTCAGTAACGCCAGTTTCTCACGCATCAAGTCCGCCGCCGGGGCCAGTGCCGCGCCGTCCTGGGTATTGTGAAGATCAAGACGCGAGTCCTGTTGTACGATGACGATAGCCGTTTGCGTGTTCTCGCGCTCGTCCTCCAAGACAGCCCGCCAGCGCTCGTACCTGGTCCTGGCCTCGGCGATTTCCTCTTCCGTCCTGGCCTCCTTTTGGGCAAACGCCAACAAAAAATCCCGGAGCAGGCAGGATTCATAGAAGTTCGCGTGTGTACGCGCCGTGTGATAAAACCAGCGCGTAGGGAGCTCTTCGGCTTCGAAGACGGCACGGCATCGCCGGGGGACATCGGTGCTGGCCGCGTCCAGCTCGTTCACTGCGTCCCGGAGCGCGCGTTCCATGCTTCGGTAATAGCGGCCAAAGACCTCGACATTGCCACGCGCGTCTGCTGCAAAATGAGCGGCAAACTCACTCTTTGCCTTGAAACACGCCGGGATTTCCGCATTGGGCTCTGCGAACATGGGATGCACCGGGCCGAGGTAGTAGGGACCGAGGAAGTACGGCGGCAATTCAGGGGAGCACGGGATCGCCTGCGAAACGTGGGTCCACGCTCGGCGCAGATGTGTTGCGGCTTCCTCAGAACCCGCGATACGTTTCGCCAGCATCCCCAGGAGTGCTTCTCTCTCGGGCGTGGGACTCCACGATGCATACTTGTACACTTCTGCGCTTGTGGTTCCCTGGTTGGGCCGGAACCAGGCGAGTACCCACGCTCCATCGGCGCCGGACGCCGCCAGGGCATTGGCCCGGTCAAACCAGCGGTCCATGCACGGAATGTAGGGCAGGCCGGGCGCTTCAAACGCCAGTTCCGGCTCGCTCTTCAGATAGACCCCCACGCCGGCGGCTTTACATGCTGCGATCTGTTTTCTGGCGCGTTCCACAGGGCCGATCAGGTCGATGCTGTAATCCCAAATGGCTTTATTCACGCCGCCTTCCTTGACAAGTGTTTCATCCTTTTCAATTTCTGTCAGGAGGGCCGTTCCCGGTTTCAGCTTCTGAATGAAGGCAATCTGATTATCGTCAGCAGACCAGAAGTACTTTGCGCTGTACGGCCAGGCCACCAGGAGGGCTTCGGGATTTGCCTCCCTCATGGCGCCAGCCATTCCATTGCACAGATTGGCCACCACGGTTTCCGCGCCAAGCGCCTCACAACGGGCACAGTTGGTGTGTTTGACCTCGACGCCCGAGGGGCGCATAAAGCAATGTTGAAATCCCTCTCCGCCAACGATGATCAACGCGCCATCCAACGGAACCGACTCAAGAAGCCCGTTGACCGATTCAGCAAGATAGCGGCGCATCAGCGGGTCCTCGGTGCACAAGAGATGGCCGGCCGGGGGACGATCCATATGCTTGTAGGCCTCCGCACCGCGCAGCCCGGGATGGTTAGTGAAGATCGGGGAGTCAGCGGGATAGAAATCCCACATGTCAAGCGCGACAAACGCCTTGAGACCGTAGCGGCGGGCATCGCGTGCCTTTTGGGCGAGTTCCTCCACGAGTGCCGGATCGTACGATTGCGCCAGTTCCGGGATGGCCTTGCTGTTGGATACACACGTGAGGAGCGTCGTGGAGTACTTGTCGGTGGGACTTATGATCACCCCGTTGTACCCCAGGAAAACGAGGTCACGGTAGGTTCCCATACGGGGGATTGTGCCCATTCTTAGTGCCAGGCGCGGCGTTGACACTTCTTCGCCAATTTCGAGTAGGGGCGCCGCGCGAAAGCCGATTCGGTCCACGAGCTTCACCACGCCATCACGAAGACCCGCCGCGTCGTGTCCAAGGACGGCGACCGTATCCTTCCCAACGCGAATTGTAAACGAGCCAGGCGCGGATGGGTTGCCGCCGCCGTCATCCGTGAGAAGAATTGCGCGCGCGTGCGCAGGTGCGCGCTCCGTCTCCTTGGAAACAGGCAAGTCGAGTCCCATGCGCTGCTTGAAGAAAGTAGCCAGGTCCTCGGCCATTACGCCAACCAGTGGGTCGCTATCAGCCCCCACCACAACGGACCAGTCTGGCTTGATTGTTATTTCATTCCCCGATGCCGCGGCATTGGCATCCTGCGAGAACCGGGCGAAGTAGTCCCATGAGAGGAACGCAAACGGATTCTCCTGGTAGACGGCATCCAAATCCCGAGGGGTCTCGCCGTATGCAACTCCCATCAGGCACGCCCCCGCCCCGATTACCAAGCATATGGTGCGCATGCTGCTACTCCCTGGTGAAATGATCTCCACTGTGGGCTGATCAGAACAGTTCTAATCCTCTTCGTGAGGGGTCAGACCTCGTTGTCCAGTTCAATCAAAACGGCGGCATAGACCTCCATTCTGGGAAGGGTCACGGCTATCCGGTTTGCGTCGACGGAGGCGGTTCCGTCCGCGCCTCTGAAGCTCACCCGCGCGGCAGGATAGGGATTCTCAATCTCAAGGCGGACATCACATACTGGGGCAATCTCATGAATCTTCGGCATGTCGTGCGCCAGGGGCGTCCGGTTAGCCAGGTGGATGATGGTCCGCTCCGGCGCTTCCTGATGCCAGACGGTCACTTCGAGATGCCTCGGCGCCTGCACCTTCAATTGTCGTTCAGGCGCCAGCAGGTCCAGGTAATTCACCATGCGGTCGCGGGCATGGGTGAGCGACTGAAACACATAATACCGGCCCAGGCCAAAGGCTACGTAAACGCTTTGTCCCTGCCCGGTCTTCTGCAGCACGGCCACTGGCCACTCGGTCGGGGCCATCGGGAGAGGGTCGGGGCCGCCTGCCACGGGTCCGGCGGGATCGGTGGCGACACGCCGGTAGAGGACCTGTCCCGTTGCCACCACCTGCTGAAATACCCCTGCGGCGGGCTCCGGCTCCAGGGGGCCCTCAATGGCAAAGGTCCCCTCCTGGACGCCCATGCGCGTTATGCCCAAGAGTTGCCCCAGGGCAAGGTCGTCTCGGCTGAAACCGTGTTCGTCGCCCAGGGACGTTTCGCCCGTCGCCAGCACGCGGCCGCCGGCCTCGACGTAGGCCGTCAAGGCGTCGCAGAATGCGTCACTCACGAAGGCGGTGTTAGGAAGAATGACCAGGCGGTACCGCTGCAAATCCCCAGCGCTCTGAATGTCCTCCGCCACCACAATTTCAAATGGAACGTGCTCTTCAATCAGCACGCGCGACCAGCCGTCCAGTTCCTGGGACCAATCCAGGCGCCCTTCGCGGAAATACTTGCGGGTGGCCCACGAAAACACCAGCGCCACCTCCGCTTTGGGACGCGCGCCGTCATGAAGGTCCGCATCTTCCATGAAAAAGTCCAGACCCTGGCGGACCGTATGCAGCAGGCGTTTGGAACTGGTGGTGTCCGGATAGGCGCCGACGCCGCAGGGGCCGAGTATGCTGCATCCGTTGGCCTTGGCGCATGCCGCGCTCACCTGCCAGGCTTGGAGCGGTATGGACAGGTGAGCATGATAAGGTGATGTCCCGGTAATCAACATGCAGGAGGGTTTTCCAATGGCCTGATGCCAGCGCATGGTGATGTCCGCCGCGTGCAAATCGTAGAATATCTCGGAAACATAGGGGTCAAGATGCGGGAGCAAGTTTCTGTCGAACCCATAGACGGGGGAGAGCCACAATGGATTCTGGCCGTTGTGGGCGGCGAACACGCCGTGTTCGCGCAGTATGGCGGACACTTCGCCCACGAGCGAGGCGCTGCATTCATTGCGCCAGTCTGCAAACTCCCGCCAGTGCGCGTTAACGGCGTCCATGGTGATGTCGCTGGTGCCACATATCCGCTCGAGCGTCGGGCGGCAGTAGTCGCAGACACACACGCAATCGTTGAAGAACATGTCGAGGTGAAAACCGTCCGGCTGATAGCCTTCGATGATTTCACGGGTAACGGCCAATACCTGTTCGCGCCGGGGTGAATTGATGCAGGCAAAGCGCCACTTTCCCCCGGGGACTTTCTGCACGCGCCAATCCGGATTGTCCGGCTGCGCCCAGGATGCCAGGGGAAATTCTTCCTCTCTTTTCCCGCCGACGGGAACTACATACCATTCGGGATGGCGAGATTCCAGCCAGTTAATATAACCAATCACTTTCTGTCCCTGTGCTTTCAGGCGCGAAGACACTTCACCAAAATAGTCGCGCCCCTTCAGGTTGGGGTGCATGGGCCAAACCTTGCTCGGATAATAGGCGACGCTGAATTGGTTGGCGGCGTACACCGCAACGATATCCGCGCCCGTGGCCTTCAGCTCGGCTGCAATACGGTCGGGATCGTACTTCGAGAACGCCGTTTCCTGCTCGTTTAAAGCATACTGATCGTACCAGTAGATGCGCTGACGCCTGTTCAGCCAACTGTGCGCTGCGCCAGCCTGATGGGTCGTTTCCGTGGGCCTCACGGTCTGCGCCTGCCCGTCATTCATAGCCAATCCCATGGTTCCCAGTGCTCCTATCCGCAAGAGGTCTCTGCGCGTCAAAAACACGTTATCTTCTCCATCCTGATTCACTCTCTACGAGCCACCCGTTCTTGTCTTGTCAAAATCCGGCCAGAAATTCAAGGAATCCAGCATTATGTGCTGTCGGCGTACCGCATCGCCTCTTCGACCATGGCGAAGTAGTTGTTCAACGGGACGTAATTGCAGACGGTATTACCCGAGCCGAGCGCGAACCGGCCCATGAGGTCGCCTGGAATGCTGCCGTCAATCCACGAGAAGTTGCTCATCGTCGCGCCTCCAAAAGGGCCTTTTCTAGGGGTACAGCGGCTCTCCGGATGTTATCACGGTCAATCGAGCTCGCCGGCAGACATCAGCCCCTGCGTCACAGTCAAAGTTGAGAGTGTTGACGCCGCTCTCGACCTGTGGAATCTGGCCGCTCGGAACCACGCTGCCAAGACATTCGCCGTGTGCATCATAAACCTTGCAGTTGTCCGGCCCAAGAAACTCGAGATAGCTTCCGCTGTCGAGTTCTACGGGGAAGGTCAGGGCGCGCTCGCCCAGTCTCACAGCGGGATTAACCAACTTCTTCCTGTTCAGGGGAACGGCTTTGACCGTGCTGAGGCCGATCGTGACGGACTTGCCTTCGGGCACATTGTTCACACCGAGCGTAAGCGACGCAATCTGGCCATAGTCCACCCAGATGTGATACATGGGATAAAGGAATCCCATGGCGCCCTGCGTGTTGCTCAACACGTCGCTGAGACGACGCGTGTGGGCCCATTCATAGTTGCCCATGGCCTCCGACTCCGGCTCGACCAGTTCAAAATACCGGCGGCCTGTAAAATTAACGTGAATGTAGTGGTCGGCCAACCCTCCGCCCGCATGGATGGGCGAGCGCAACTGCACATTCAGCACTTCTCCTTGTCCATCCCCATGCACCCAGAGCCCCAGTCCCGTGTCCTTCAGATCCACGGGCGCGGCGAACTCCTTGCGAAACGCCGCCCACGCCCGATACGGTTCGGCCTCGGCATTCTGAACCGACAGAACAGCATCCGCATCTGTTTCAGCCGGTTCAAGCGTTGCCGTCACACCCACCTGGGTCTCCGCTATAAACTCCGCGCTGTTGCCGAAATCCGTCAGGACCCTGCTCTCCGGCGCATCGTAGGGGGCAGGCGATAGACATGCTTCAATGCGCAGGCGCAATGGCTGAGCGGCATGGGAATTCGTGAACGTGAACGCTCCGGAACTGTCATCCGCCGTGACAAAGTGCTTCATGTAGGAGGTCGGCCGGAACTGCGCGCGCCCGTCATCTGTCAGCTCGAGCGAGTAATCCTGGCCGGGCGCGATCAGACGCTCCTTTATGGAATCGGGGACCAGTCCGCCGCTCCGGAGTTCCTCGTAGCGTTGCGCGATGGCGCCAAGCCGTTGCGTATTGGCGCTCTTCAGCCTCTCGGGCGAGAAGCCGACGATATACGAGAGACTGCTGTCGGTGGCCAGGGCTTTTGCGCAGACATATTCCATATCGTCCGGGAAGCTGCGTTCGGGCTGGATGCCCATCCACTCGAAGTTTGCCCACCAGCCCAGGTGAGTCGGCAGAAACGCGGCCTTCCATTGCCTGTTGTTCGCGACATGGCAATCGACGAAGGCCTTGACGCTCCGTTGTGCGCAATCCCATGCCTGCATGCGCGAACGGGCGCGCCAGAGATGATGCGAAAATGTGCTCATTTCAATTACGGCGGGCTTCTCACTATGCCGGAGCAACTCATCCACGAACTTGGCTTCGTAGTGCCACGCGCACGGCGCGCCTTCCAGAATTCCCGAACCGTCCAGCGCATCGAGGTAGAGCATGTCGAACCCGCAGGCGTTGTACAAATCGGCGGTACGCTGGGCCACTTCGGTAAAGAGCGAGGAGTCGCCCTGAGGCACAAACAAGCCGAAGCACTCTTTCAGGTGCCGTACCGTGCTTCCTGTGGAATGGCGGGCGGTACGGGTGCCGTAGGCGCCCCGAACGCAGCCCGTGAAGGCATACGGTGCTTGCTTATCAATGCCGGTATAGGTAATCAGTTCGTCGTCAATCTGCAGGGTCACACTGTTGCGAATTTGAAACCCCGTAACGGTGGACATGGATTCGGTACTCTCCGCGACGGGAACGGTAACCGTGTCTTCCGCCATATCGCCGACAAGCGTGAACGACGCGTCCGCATCAAGTCTTGGGTCAGGCACGGGCGTAATCCAGGGGGAATCCTTGGCGATGAAGAAGGCATACGTGTGCAAGCCCGCAGCCATTCGCGCTTCATGGATAGCGTCCACGGCGGCCTTCAGACTGTCGCGCCCCTGGGGGTATATCTCTCTGTTGACTTCAAAGTCGCCCCAACGGAAGGCCCTGCCGCCGTGAAAATCAACCTGGCTCGCACCGGCGGCCTGTGCGGCGGCAACCCATTTGCCGGCGTTGTCCGGGGTGACATACTCGTCCATGGCAATCAGGTAGGACCCCTGGTTGATCGGCGCGTCCAGAGCCCAGGGTCCTCCCAACGGTGACCAGGCCACGTCGGGAGACGACTTCACGGCATCCTTCAGGGCGTCGCGCAGTTCACCCGTGGCACAGGCGACGATGGCGCCCCGCGCGCCCACAAATCCAAACCGTTTGTAGGCGATAAAGCCAGAAAGGCCGGACGACAATCCGGGAATCTGAAGGCAGTTGGTATTCAGATTCAGTGCCAGGGGGCTGGCGCTGAACGGCTCTGTGAAATCGCCTTTCAGTGTAAGCGGGATCTGACCAAAAAGAAGTTCGTCAGCGTCGGTACACCCGAACGACGCCACCTCAATGTTCAAACGCCGGTGTTCCGGCACCACGCGAAAGACGGCCTCTCCATCAAGGCCGGCGAACCCCACCGTGAGCCGCCCCTGATCAAAACGTGCCGCGGTGGCCGGAAACGCCTTGCCGCCGCTTCGAACTGTCGCGAAGGGCGTCTCTACTGAGGGGTCGCCATAATCGACGCCTGATTGACTGTCCACGAAGCCTGCCACACGGCCGTCCGGAGATACGCTCAGAACGAAGGAGTCCGTCTTCAAGCTCAGGGCGTCCTGTCCAGACGCGGCCAGACTCACGCTGGAGAGTACCAGCAGTATCACTGCCTTGATTTTCATAGGATCATCTGCTTTCGCGCGTTTGGACGCGTTCACAAAGACATCGCTGCACAGATTCGGGAAGGTCGACCCATACCTTGAAGATGGATTCCTTGTCGACAGGCATGGTCAGCCAACGGGACACTCTATTACCCCCAATGAAGCAGGTGAGTTCCTCGCCTGAACAGCGTGCCTGCTACTCTTCGCGAAGCACGCCGTGAACTCTGGACCACAGCACATCGGCTTCTTGACGCCACCCGTCAAATGCCTCTTCGCTGTCGGGATACCGTTCATAGTGTTTTTTGATCCTGCCCGCAATGGAGAGCGAACGAAGCATGCCGAAAACGGTTAAGAGACGGAACTGCCCCGAGCACACCCCCCCCAGCATTTTGACGGCCCAGCCGAGCATTTCGACAACGCTCATCTTGGCCTCGAAATGCCTGTTGGTGTCGGTAAGGGCCTTATCCGAAAACACGATGTCGTTCTTGAACATGAATTCCTGTTCACTCATCGTGCAACTCACGGCGCTTCCAAGCCAGCCCATGATATGCGCGAGTTTGGCGCCCTGACCGCGCATGTATTCGGTGTTGACCCGCCACATGTTACGACGCGTCGCAGCGGCGCCGCTTGCGATCATGGGCGCGATGGTCTCGGCGGCGATTTTGCACAATGTCCAGCCGGAGGTGACGCCTTCGCCCGAGAAGGACTTGGTCGTGCACGCGCTGTCGCCAATCGCAAGGAATCCGTCGGCGACAAACGAGTATGGCGGCCGCCGGTACGGGGTTGTGCCCTGTTCTTTGTAGAGCACTTCATGTTCCGGCAGCGTGACGCTGGACGTGAATTCCTCGTAGGCCTTCTCGGCGTGCGCGAATGAATGCGCATGGCCAATGCCGATGATGGCGCCGTCGGGATCGTGCTGAGGCGCGATCCAGGTTTTGTAAGCGGGCCAGCCGCACGGCCTGGTCACTCTGTCTTTCGTGGGGTCCTTCAATTTTACATAACGCAACACGACATAGAACTTCTCGTGGTCCGCCACCTGGAAATTCTCGACGCCGTACCCGTCCTTGAGTTTGGTGCGTGCAACCGCGGCGATGCCAGAAGCGTCCACCACGAGCTTCGCGGCGACGGTGTGGACCATCCCGTCCTTTTTCAGTGATACACCGGCGATCTTCCCGTTACCGTCGTAGACAAAATCGGCAAACTCCGTGTCGCAGGAAATTTCCGCTCCGAAGGATTCCGCCCACCGGTTGAGCCTCTTGATGAAAAGCGGCATGTGCAGCACGATGAACGGATAGTCGGTCGTCTTGGGGTAATTGCCCTCAGGCGACAGCGTGATCCCGTTCTGAAATTCGGACACGTAGTCCTCATCTCCGGGCCGGGGTTCGGGGACACCGAACCCCGGGAGTACCTCTTTATCGAGATGAAATATGTCCAGCCTCCTGCCGAGGGTCTCTGAGGTAAGCCTGTCCACGATGAGCACGTTCATGCCCTGTTCCGCCATGAGCTTGCCGAAATAGCTGCCCGCCGTGGCGGCGCCGACCACAACCACGTCATACGCATCGTTCATCACTGTCCCTCGCAAGTATCAGGTCCAGGAAAAACCACCCATGTTTGATTCCCGCCCAATGGAGTTTAAGAAAGCATACCAGATACCGAAACGGGACGCGCGGTATTGCGACGCAGGCGTCTCGCCTGCATTCTTGTCTTGTAGCGCAGGCGTCTCGCCTGCATCCGGATCGGCCCGAAAAAATGAGAATGCAGGCGAGACGTCTGCGCTGCAAGATCCTCAGGATTTGCCCAGAATGTTCTCCTTGGCGGCTTTGCGTCTTTGCGTGAGGCCATTATCCCCTCGCCGTATTTCACACCATCGATCCGGATGCAGGCGAGACGCCTGCGCTACAACATCCCCGCTCTTTTACGGGGCTCTCAAACTCGGCGGTGAAAGATGCCGGCCCCTTCCGCAAACCCGCTTTATACGCTATACTGCTTCCATGACAAGGGGGTCTGCAGCGTTGGCAGCACATGCCGCCGTATGCGGGGCATCGGCGTGCGGACGTGCCATGCACGGGCGCATGCACGGGCGCATGCGCGAAGCTCCACTTTGCTCGCGCGGCCTGGACCCACACCGGCTCCATTCCCCAGACGCCGCACACCGCCACCCGGAATTGTGCCGCGAATGCCTGCCCGCCGCAACGATGGGTCCTGGTTCTGCCAGCGGACCGCCGGGGATGGCCCTCACCGCAAAGGCCCGGTGCGCCGGTGCCGCGGCTTTACTGATGCTATGCCTCTCATTTTCAGCCGCCGTTGCCGCGCTTACAGAAGCACCGCCCGCGTGCGGGGAAGCGAATGCCTTGCCGCAAGATGAGCTCGACACGATCAGGGCGTTTGTGGAGCAGACCCTTGGGTTGGACATCGAGCGTGTAGATGTTGAAGGTTTCCGGTCGGAGCCATCGCCCTCGGACCCGGAGGGAACAGCCAGCCGACGAATCCGGGATATTGATGTCACATGCGGCAACGCCAACAAACCCCTCAGTGTTTGGTACGACACCGAAACTGGGGTAATCTGTGCCTATTCAAGCCGAAACGAAGACCCGGAATATGCACGGAATCTCGGTCATGAGCGCGCATTTTCTGCGGAAAGCGCGTTCCGCTCCGCCATCCGCGTTCTTCAATACTACGGACTTTCAACACAATTGCGTGATTATTGCAGGTTGTTCATGGACCGTATGAACCTCGGTCGTGAGGACGATCTTTACGGCGCTGAATGGCGGTTTTATCGTGTCCTTTCCTATCAGGGGATGCCATGCCGTGGCAGCATGATCAACATATTCGTATCAGCAGTCGACGGACGGCTGTCTCTTTTCAACTATAGGCCCGTTATTGCGCCGGAACCGTGCGAGTTTAGGGTGTCTCAGGAGCAGGCTCTTGTCATCGCGGAGAAGTGGTGTCGAAGCGCAGGGCGGGATATCGAGGATTTGAACGTCGACGACGTGAGGCAGGTAATTGCTTCGCCGGGTTTCTTTGCCGGTCCAGATGGCAAGATTACGGTCGATTTCAGCGCGCCCACCAAATCATTCTATTGTTGGGAGGTTCCGTATGTGTTCTTACCGGGGTCATTCCCTTTACTCCTGTGGGTTCGAATGGACACCGGCGAGGTGATCGGCAACCAGGCTCGTTTGATGACCTCCGGCGAAGGCTTTTGTTGCGAGTAAGGTTTTTGTGGTGTTCAGTCAATAGTGACATCAACGACATGCTACACATGAATGTAGGCGGCGATGGACCGGGAGTCGGACGGGAATGTGGGAGAAGAATTGCGAACGGGATAACCGGATTTCCGAATCCCTATCCAATCCTGTTCATCCTGTAAATCCTGTTGAGATTCCGGAGGGCAGCGTCACCTTATGCTCGGACCTGCCGGGTATGGATCCCACGCTCCCGCAGAAGGTCTATTTCGAGATGAAGGCGCATATGGATTCCCGGGACTGATTCCGCGAGCAGGGGGAACGGCGCACGCATCTCCTTTTCACAACCGGGGGGCTCACGTGCGTTTTGCAGGCTGATAGGTCCCCGGCTCTTTTCGAAAACTCACGGCCAGCCGGTTCCAGCCGTTAATGGCCACGATCGCCAGGGTCAGGTTCACCAGCTCTTTCTCGTCGATGTGCTGCCGGGCGAGTTCATAGACCTCGTCGGGGACATTCGTTTGTGCGATATTGGTCACGGCCTCGGTCCAGGCGAGCGCGGCACGTTCCCGGGCGCTGAAGAAGGGGGTCTCGCGCCAGGCGGAAAGCGCGTAAAGCCGCTGCTCGGTTTCACCCTGGGCACGGGCATCCTTGCTGTGCATGTCGATGCAGAACGCGCAGCCGTTTATCTGGGAGGCACGGAACTTCACCAGCTCGAGCAGGGACGGCTCGAGACCGCATCCGTGCACGTATTGCTCCAGTCCCCACATGGCCTTCGCGGCGTCCGGAGCGACATTCGCATAATCGATACGCGGTTCCATAGGTTTCACCTTTCGCTTGTTTCTCTTGGGGTACACGGGCTAACGGAACACGATCGTCAACAAGACCAGGGCATCCTCCATTCCGGTGATGGTGTGGGGGACGCCGCCCGGTAGAAACAGCCAATGTCCCTCAGGAACGGCTCGCGTCTGTCCACCTGCCGTGAACGCGATTTGACCTTTCAGGCAGTGTATCGTGATGGGACCTGCTATCTGGTGATTTCGACACACCTCGTGCGCTTTTGGGACCACCAGCCGGATGGTCTCAAAGGCGTCGGTCTTCACCAGCGCGTGCGATCTCGCCTCGGACAGCCCATCAGTGTGTGGGTGAAGGTCGACGGGAATGCCCGGCTCCGCATGTGGAATCGCCATGGTAACTCCTCCTGGGAGGGCCTCTCGCGCATTGCCGCGCCTAACGCCACCGGCGCGCACGGGGATATCCCTTTCAGCATACCGTCCCTCCTGTACAGGAGGAACAATTGATCTTGCGTTTATCTTTCAACAGTCACCAGGCGAATTGGGATGCCGCGGCACAGTGTGTCTGTGGCAGTTCGTGGCAGGCGTGCTCCCGCCAGGAGGTTCAATGTAAGGTCATGCCGTACGAAGCAGGATTTGAGAGACTGTTTGTCGCGCAAGACCGGCACAAGACTCTCAGGAATGCTTTCGCTGAGAAAGAGGGCGCCCAGCTATAAACCCCGGCCCTTCCCGACGGGCTCAGGTCAGTGGATAGCCACAGGCTTGAAGAAGGCATTCCTGCACGATTAACTCGTGTTCCAGCGGGTAGGGATTCTCGATTTCGCCGCGGATGATCCGCGCGAATTCTATCAGTTGGTCGTCGTATCGCCCGGGGACGTCCGGGAAGGCAACTTCCTGATAGCCCTCGGTGTAGGCATCCCGCGCCTTGGACAGGGCGAGCTGGAGTTTGAGGGGCTGGAGCGGGTTGGTTCCGTAGGTTTCCAGCGGGCGAATGTCGATCGTACCTTCGTCGCCGCACACGACGAGCTGGCGCCGCTTGAAACCTTCCACTTCGAGAGACGCGGTGCGGATCGTGGCCGTCGTCTTGGGGTATTCCAACACCACGAGTCCGTTATCGCACATCTCCCCCGCGTCCGGCCGTGTTTGACGCATAAACGGGACGATCCGGTCCGGCTTGCCCAACAGACCGACCACGAGATCGATCATGTGACAGGCATAGATGAACATGGTCCCGCCGCGAAACTGGGAGAGGTATTTCCGATAGTTGACGTCGGAGAACTTGCTCATGACGCAGTGGACTTCGAAGACCTGGCCGAGCCAGCCCTGCTGAACCGCAGTGCGGCAGAATTGTACCGCCAGATTGTTCCGGTACATGTAGCCCAATTGGACGCTGAGGTCGCGTCTCTTCGCTTCGTCCAGCACCATCTTGAACTTGCTGAAGGACTCTCCCCCGGGCTTGTCCAGATGGATATGCATGCCGGCATCAATGCACCGGCCGGCGATGTCCATGATGCGTTCGTCGTCGGAATCCACCTCGACGGCCACGGCTTGCAGGTCCTTCGTATTGAGCAGTTGCTCTTCACTCATCCAGGGGAGGTCACGGTAGGATCCATGACTGGCCCGGCTCTTCTGCAGCTCCGGATCGGGTTCCACGATACCGACGACTTCGTAGAGGTCGCTGAACTTCCGAAAGGTGTCCATTTTGGCGGAGGCGTGCTCATGCCCGGTGCCGATCTGGCCGATCTTGATCCGCTGCGTGGGAGCTTCGGCGGCGAGCGCCGCCGGTCCGAGCCATCGCCCGGCCGTCACAACCGCGCCCACACCGGCGGCGGTCTTCAGAAGCTGACGACGATTCATGTTCTTCATGTATGTGCTCCTCGTGGCCGTCTACTCTTCAGAAACCTCGACAAAGACAAGCGGTCATACAGACGCTTCTTATTGCAGGTCGCTTTCTACTGATAATCCGAAGGGCCCCCCAGGCAATCACGCCATCCACGGCCTTTGCCTTTGCGCTGCCTCCGACAGAGCCTCACACGCCAAGTTCGCATTCTCCACAATTTGAAAATCGAACATACCTACGCACGCGAAATCCGCTCCATTCCCGAACGCGTATTTAAAACCCTGGGAAGGATGAATGGCCCCTGCGCCCAGAACTTTGAACGCCACCCACGGCTTTTGCACCTTCTTCATAAATTCCTTCGTTTGTTCCGGACTATTGCACCACATATTATCGTGATAATCCGCGCCAATGATATCGCCTGCATACTCAGGAATAATGGTATTTCCGGTAGGATCAGGTCTCCAATTGGGATCGTTGACAAGACGCGGTCCGGCAGTCCAATAATTTGCGCTATTAAACGTCTTCATGTAGAAATCCAGGTCCAGACCGTGCTTCTCGCACTCGACCACCACCCTCAAATCGTGTGCCGCAAATCCGCAAATCAGTTGATCGTTCTGGTCTTGCTTTCTAATATACTCAATCGCTCTCGATAAGACGTCGATCTTATTCTCGCGCACCAATTTGTCGCAGTCCATGCCTTGAATATAGATACCCATTGCCCCGTTTTCTATTGCGGCGTCAATATCTGGATTAATAGTATCTTCCGTTATTCTGCATTGTGCGATCCATTGCAGCGCGCCCCCCCGTTTTCGGTATTTTTTTAAGATCTTCAGCGTGTTGTTATCCACGCGCAGGATCATCGTGTTGATGCCCACGGCCTCACACAACCTGAAGGTGTCCATTACCTTCTCATCATTATTGTAGGCCTGAATGAGCGGCGAGACGTAGATAAGATCTCTTGAATGGGCGTATCCACTTACGATGCCCCCACCGAAAATCACCCGGCTTATTTCATACCCTTTGATTCTTCCCGTTGGAACTTTTCCCTTTAACTCAGCGAGCTTCGCAAATTGCACCATCTTCGTGGCCCCTGAGATAGCATCGACCCTGCTCTTCCCACTGACCAGGCTAAGTTCCTCATAACTATCCCATTTCCTTTTCTTTGCCAGCGCCCACGAAAATCCCCCAAGGAAAGGGAGTGCAATCAGCCCCTTAAGCATTTCTCTTCTTACAGAATGGGCCATCGCCAATTGGCTGGTTTCCGCTTCGTCATCTCGCTTTCGCCATATCCCTGCTATCCACCGGTCAATACTCCAAAACAGGTTCCGGGGAAGAAAGGCAATCACAAGCAAGACGGCCATTTCTATGAGTTGCTTGTTCACGATCAAATAGTGACCTTCTCCCGTCACTTCGCTTGAGTACCCGATAAACGGCGGGTTCGCGAGGTAGTAGAAGAGAAGCAGAATTGCTCCGGTAGTGGCGGAAATCCTGGTCAACAGGCCAAGGGAGAGGCTGACCCCGATTAGGACTGCTCCGGCAACATTCAGCATGTCAACCACGCGGAGTACATCAGGCGTTTCCGCTATCCAGTGAAACACGCCGGAAAGGGGCCCCTGCGATTCCATCAAAAACCCTGCAGACGACCATGGTGAAAACAGTTTGCTTACACCTTCATACAGGAAATGCCATCCCACGAGAATCCTGAGCAGCGTGAGAGAGACTTCAATCGCGGTTCGATTACCCGTCACTGCAATGGGTCTTCTTGGAGCAGGAGTTGACGCTTTCATCGTGCACTTTCTCTAAGTAGTTGTCTCGATGTGGCGGCATCCCAAGGTGAAGTTGGTGCACCCCTCGAAGTTGCTCAGACACGAGCGATATGCCCCCTGGGGCCGGTGCTTCGCAAGCATGCGCACTTGCCCTTCTACACCTGGTCCGGCACCACAAAGGGGTCGCGATATGACCGGCGATTCAAGTCGTTTGCATCCGCAGCATCGACGAACCTCTCCGCCGCGGCGTCAAACGTCAACCTGCGCCCGAGACGGCAGGGCGTGTTCGCCAGCTCGACCTGGCCGGTGGCGGCCAGATGGCGTTTCATCTCCTCGAACGGTTCGCGGAGAATCGCGTCATCCCCGAGCGCGTTCGTGGCCTCGTCGAACGAAACGTCGCCGCCAAGGCGGTAGGAGGTGTTGCCCAGGTGGACGAGAGTTGCCGAGCGATACCCCTCGAGGATTTCCGCCGTGAGCGCTTCACGTTTGCGGCTGCGGACAGCATCGATGAAGTTGCGCATATGGGGCGGGCCCTGTTCGGGCGCGCCGGGCGGCGGATAGTTGTCTATGGGGATCCCGTCGCCCTGGCCTTTGGGAAAGAACTTACCGTCGCGGAGCACGCCCTCGTCGGTGTGCCACTCGACGCAGATCTTCCAATGATCCTTGTCGACCAGCCCGCGTGCTTCGTGCAGGAGTTTGACCTCGCCGCAATCTATCCAAGTCAGATGGTTGTTGGGGGTCTGGCCTTGATCCGTGTAGCCGAACCGGCCGCCAAGACTGAGGACGCTCCTGGGCAGGGAACCGTCGGGCAGGGCCCAACGGCAGACATCCAATTCGTGCGAGCCGAGGTTTCCGATCTCGCCGTTGCCGAAATCCCACTGCCAGTGCCAGCGATAATGCACCAGATTCGTCCGGAACGGCTGGACGGACGCCGGGCCCAGCCAGAGGTCGAAGTCTAATTCGCCGGGCGGATCCTGCGGCTTCATGATGCCGTCGCTGAGTCTCTCCCTGCAATCAAACGCGTGCGCGAGCTTCAACTTGCCATATTTCCCGCTGCGAATGTCGTTGGTTAACTGGATCCACTTCGGGTCGGAGCGTCGTTGCGTGCCGTGCTGGACGAGGCGGTCGTACTTCCGCGCGGCCTCGACGAGCTGACGGCCTTCGAAGAGGTTGTGGCAGCAGGGCTTCTCGACATACGCGTCCTTCCCTGCCTGACACGCCCAGATGGCCATGAGCGCGTGCCAGTGGTTGGGCGTGACGATGGCAATGGCGTCGAGATTCTTGTCGTCGAGTGCGCGGCGAACGTCCTGGATGCAGGCGGGCGTATACCCCGCTTTATCAGTGACGGTCTTGCTTCGAGAGGCGAACAGGCGGCTGTCGGGATCCACAATATAGGCAATCTCGACGTCCTTCATACCGCCGAACCCCGCCAGGAAGCTCTGGCCGCGGCCGTAGACGCCCGCGACGGCGACGCGCACGCGGTCATTGGCGCCCAGAACCTGGCCCGAGGCTTTCGTGCCGGCAATGGTGAAGGCAGCGCCCATACCGGCCGTTGTTGCGGCGCGTTTCAGAAACGATCGGCGGCTATAACGATTATGACGTGACATACGGCACCTCCCGGTGTGTCGTGCCCCCCTACTTCTATCGCATGGTAAGCACTCGAGTGGTACCTGGTCAACTCCGGGCGCAGATCCAGGGGATGCCCGGAGGTGGCGTCGGCTCGACTGCTCGCGCCAGGTCTAGCTTTCGGAACGGACCTCGTTTTCGAGGTGGACGCCGGCCTCTTCGCCGGGCTCGAAGTAGTTTTCTTCAGGCAGATGGCGGAACCAGAAGAAATACATCCCGATGAGACCGACGATACACAGCCCGAGGGTGGGATAGAACGTGTCCCAGGAGTGGACGATAATCTGCATGGGAATCATGAACAGGGTGACCTGCCAGAGCATCGCGAACGGCACGCACAGGATATCGCGCCTGTGTTCGGTCTCCATGGCGCAGCGATCGCCGTCGCTGAGCATCTTCTTGAACGGCCCCCAGAATCCGAACGGCCGGGTGATGCGGTAGAACCGGGCGACGACCTCTTTGTCGTCGGGGGCGGTGAGATAGGTGCCGATGATGGACGCGACGGTGCCGATGGCGCCCAGGAACAGGAGCTGCCAGCGCTCGTCGAGGTCCGGGAAGAACCAGCGCTGGGCGATGGCGGCGGTCATCCCGACAAAGGTACCGATCGCGAACCCGCCCCCGTTGAACCGCCACCAGATGAGCCGCAGCAGCGTCGGGATCATCAAACCGCCGCCGAGCCCCATGACGATCCAGCCCCAGACGTCGTTGATGCTCTTGATCGAGAACGCAAACACGAAGGAGATTACGACCAGAAACACGACGCCCGCCCAACTGACATAGATCAGCTCCCGCGTCGATGCGGTTCGATGCAGGTATTTCTGGTAGATGTCGCGCGTGATAAAGCCGGTGCACCCGTTGACCTGCGCGTTAAAGGTCGACATGGCGGCCGCCAGAAGCACGATCAGCAGCAGCCCGCGCAGGCCGGCCGGGATATTGTAGAGCAGCACGGCCGGGAGGATGCGCTCAGGGTCGATGCCGCCCTCAAACCCGACCAGCATCAGCTTCCTGGTCCAGTCGGCGCCCATGATCTGCTGCAGGCCGGCGATCAGGGTCTCGGGGTACTGCGCGGGGTGGTTGGCGACATCGGAGAGGGCGGTCGCCCAGTGCGCCTTGTCAATATGAGGCAATTGTTCCTTGATGAGGCCGGCGGTCTGCAGCAGCATGTCCTTGTCCGGGAAGACCTGGTGCACGAGCACAACACCCATCGCCGCGAACCCCATCATCATCGGCCAACGGAAGCTCATCAGGAAGGTCCAGAAGGCCGTGAGCAGCCCGCACTCGCGGTCATTGCGGGCCCCGAAATACCGTGGGTCGGCACCGGAGGGGACGCCGGCGATGACGTTGCGCAACAGGTAGAACATTGCAAACATCATCAAAGCCTCGTATTGCTCATATCCGGACGGCATCTCCGTTTTCCAATGGGGGGCGCTGGCCAGCCACTGGGTATTGCCCGTAACGCTCGTGGCCAGTGCGCCGAAATCGGCAATCCCGGCCACAGCCCCGAACGCCATCACGGAGATGATGATTGTGCCGATCAGAATAATCACGGCCTGGAACAGATCGGTGAACACCACGCCGTAGAAGCCGGAGATCATGGTATAGATGGTCGTGACTCCGATCATGACCACCGAGCACCAGAACGGCGAGAACGGGAAAAACATCGTGAGAAACAGCCCCGCCCCCTTGATGAGGTACGCCAACATGCCGATGGAGGCCACGATGCCCGCCAGCGCCTGCACGAACTGCGCGAACCGGCCGCCGAAGCCGTCCCCGAACCGGAACACCATCCATTCGGCGGCTGTGATGCACTTGGAGCGCCGGTGCCACTTTCCACCCCACAGCATCATGAACGCCAGCCCCAGACAGGCCCCGCCGCGGAACTCAATGAACAGCCCGCGCGGGCCCAGCAGGTACAGGAACGACGTAATGATCATCGTGCCGGTCATGTCGAGGAAGTACGCCATCCCCGAGACCCCCAGGGCCCACCAGGGCAGTCGGCGGCCCCCGATGAAATAGTCCTCAATGCTCTTTGACGCCATGCGTTCCAGGGCAAGCCCGAGAATAACCAGCGCCACGAAATATCCGCCGATGACCGCGTAATCGAGCGTGTTCAGTGACCACATGCTGTCGTGACTCCTCCTGAGCAGTGCGGTATTCTAGCATGGGGACTGCTGTCAGTCTTCCCCCTTTGACTCGACGGCCACACGGAGCGGTTTGAGACCGGCCCTGGCGGCGCGCCTCCGACGCCACTGCCACAGCATGGGTAGATGCTGTCGCTATTCCGCGCGACGGTAGTTAACTTTGAGTCCCTTCAGAGACTCATTATTCACAAACTCCAGCTCGACGGCCCCGGGCGCCCTGGCTTCGATCTCAAGGGTGTCGCCGTCTTTCCGCCAGGACACTTCGACCGGACCGTGGATCGATGCGGTCGCCCCTTTGGCCCAGGTCAGCCCCGAAAGGCGCGGGCTGATGGTGAAACGCGCTCCACCGGCCGACTTGGGGACGATGCCGAGCACGATCCGGTTGAGGAAATGAATGGGCGATGCCGACCAGGCGTGGCAATGACTGCGCGTAGGGAAGTCTTTCCATGTCACCGTGCTGTCGGCAAAGGTCTCCCAGACGGTGGTGGCCTGATGGTCCAACATGGGCTGATAGTACTGGTAAATTCGCGCGATGACTTCGTCGGTTCGTCCGGCCTTTTCGAGCATTTCGAACAGATAGAGCACGGCGAAGGGTGAGCCGACCTGTGTCATGCCCTCCGGCGGGTTGAGCACCTTTTCGAGGATCGCCGCGTGTTTGTCCTCGGGTGCGATGTCATAGAGCAGGGAGAGGAATCCCGTATGAACGCACGTTTTGGGGCTGGGCTTGCCGTCATCGTGGACGCTGTCGGGATACCATTCCCGTTGATCGTCCCACAAGGCATTGATGGACTCGATGAGGCGCTGACGGTATTTGCCCAGCCACTGCGCATTCTCCTGGTCGCCCAGCACGTGGGCGCACTTCAGCGCGGCGTCCACGGCCCCGACCGCGAACATGCTGTTGTGGGTGACGGTCCTGCTTGCGTCGTCAATCCCGGCCCAATCGAACATATTCCAATAGGGGGCGCTGAACAGTCCCCGCTCGTCCGTCATGGCCTTCGTGCTTTGCATGTTCTTGACGACGTAGGGATACACCCACCGGAGGAACTCCACGTCTCCGGAATAGTAGTAATAGTCCCACGTCGAGATGGTCCAGAGGAAACTCCAGACGGGAATCACGATGTCCCAGGTGCTTGGCGTCTGGGAGATGGTCAGTGGATTCCGGAGGGCGTGCAGGAGGTCTGTCGGAACCCCGGCCTCATCTCCCACCACGTACGGTTTGTGGTCAAGGGAATATGCGGTGAGCTTTGCACAGCGGCGCGCAAGGTCCGGAGCGCCGAAGGCGGTAAACCCGATCAGGGCCTCGTTGCGTGCGTCGCCGACCCAATGCGTCTGCTCGTAGAGCGGGCAATCCGTAAACGTGTCTTCCATGCAGAGCTTCAGGGTGCGGGCCGAGATCTCCCAAATCGTGTTCAGCCGCTCGTCAGAGCAGGCAAACGAGCCTACGGCCGTCACGGGGTAGGTGGATTCGACCACCCTGAGCGCCCTCAGGGTAGCGGGCCTCTCCAGATTGCGGAATGTCAGGAAGAGAAACCGGCCGGAGCGGCGCATCAGGCTGGTAAATTGATTGTCGCCCTCCCTGCAGATATAGCGCATGTCGTTGCGGTAACGATCCGTGTGCTGGACCTTGCCTTCCGAATTGATGTACTCGATGCCGGCGATGTCGATGATGGTGCCCGCACCGGCGTTCACCTCGAATTGCCAATATCCGATGTTCTGCGCGCCAAGATCATAGATCAGCTCCACATCGCCTTCGTCGTCGGGGTGAATGACCACCTCACCCGTACCGGTGATCGCGGCATCCGGCGTGTTCACGGTCGCGGCCTTGAGCACGTCGCGCTTCATGAAGTCGCCGTGCACGTCTTCCGTTATCTGCGTGTTCTCCAAGACGGTCGCGACGCTGCCCAAGCGGGCTGTGAAGGCGTCCAGCGTGCCGCTGTGCTCGATATGCTCCCGAGCCAGGCCATCGAGCATCCCCCGGACTTCGCCCTGCTTTTCCCTGGGCCATTCCGACCACTCCAGGTCGGTGGCCGAGAACCTCGCCCCCTCGAACGGCGCATAGGCCCAGGCGGATCGGCCGGGTGCATCCAGCGGGGCTTCGAGCGCGAAGTCCTTGTCGCAACGGAGCCTGACGACGGTGTCCGAACGCCAATGGCCGAAATACTCGGTCAACACAACCAGCATGAAGTGCTTTCCGGCGCTCAACTCAATCCCATTGTCCCTGGCTTGCGCGGCATCGACGACGGCGCCGTCGATCACGACCGCATTGCCGTCGGCATCAACTGTCAGGGTCGCCTTCTCCGGCAGCACGACGACCGTCGCGTAGGCGCCCGTCATGGCCACGTGGTTATTCGCCGGCATGACTTCGTTGGGATAGGCCAGACTCACCGTCGGGAACACGAAGGATTTTCCGGTCGGCCGTTTGACGACATTCGCGGCCACGAATGCCCGAGGAGAAACCGGTTTGAGGGTCAGTAGAGCGCAGTCACGTTCATTGAGATCCTGCCAGGGTCCGTCATTCGCGGCGTATTTCACGGCGGCGGGCGCAAACGGCCCGCCGCCCGCCAGCCGCGCATCATAGATCTCGTACGGGCCCATCTGGACGCATTGTTTGGGTGCAAACTGCGCCCATTCGTCCGCGTTTCGCGTTTCCCAGGTCTGGTCCGTTCCTATGGACTGCACCACCTGCCCAGCGGCGTCTTTGAGATCCAGTTGGGCCAGCAATCCCGCCTCGGCCGGAAATTGATGGAATGTCCCGACGCCATAGAACTTCGCGATAACCCGCATCTCATTGGTTCCAGCCTTAAGGTACGGAGTGACGTCAATCACGTCGTACTGGTAGTGACTGGGCCAGCTCCGGGCGGGGCCGTCGCCGACCCACTGTCCATTGATGTACAGCCGGTAGAAACTGTCTGCCGTGATGCGGAGCGTGGCCGACGCATGGCCGGCAGCTTCAAACGTCTTTCGGGCTTCGATGGTGTCGTTGTAATGCAAGTCGCGGACACCGTTGCGCCATATCCACAACGCCGACCAGTCCGGCTGGACCGCCGCCGCAACCATGGGCACCAATACGACAAGATGAGCAGAGACCAGGATCGTGTTCATGATTCTCTCCGTCAGGTCTGACCACGTAAACCGCGCGATTATAACGGAAGACAGGTGCAAAGCAGAAAAAGCCGAAAACCGGCACGTTCGTCTCCAGGAACGGGCCCGAGGCACGACCGCGCGGATTGCGCGTCAGGCGCAATCATTTTTGCCATGGCGCTTGCAGGCCGTATTGCGCGGGGGACCCAGGCAGATAATACAGCTCGCAGCGAAACCAGTCCTGGCCCCCGGGGAGGTCGTCGAGGTAGACCGCGACGGTGTAGTCATTTGCTTCGCTGGGCTGCTCGAGGACAAAGGGGTGCATCGGCCGTGAATAGAGGTCGTTGGGGACGACCGTGACGGACTCGCTGGGCAGCGGCGCGAGGATGTCGAAGCGGCGCACATCCGGCCCATCCCAGCGGAGGTGTTCGACGCGGTATTCGCCGCCGGTGACGCGCACGAGATCCTGCCCATCCACGAGGATATCAAAACTGGCAAACTTGACCGCCTCGGCGGCGTGTTCGGCGAGCACCTCCGCGTAACGTTTCTGTTGAGCGGCCACGGTGGCTTCGACCGCGCTGCGTGTGGGCGCTTCTTCCCAGGCCTGGATGGCGGCGGAACGGTCTTCGAGCAGCGCGCCGGCGCTTTGAATCAGTTGATTCACCCCGAAGAGCTGGTAATGGAAGCCGGGCAAGCTGCTGAACGCGTCGCGCGCGACGCAGACCTCGTCGTACGCCTTCTGCAAAGCGATACGATAGACCTCGGTTCCGCGGTCGAAATAATCAAAATAAGCGAAAATCAGTCTCACATAACCGAGATTTGTGGCGATCAGATTGCGCGTCATATCGAGGCGTTCGGCCATTTCGGCGGCGAGGGCCGCATCCTGGAGCCGGCCTTGAACGTTTGCGTATCTCTGACGCATTTCGACGGCGACCGCGAGGCCGTGTTCGATGTCCGCGAGCGTCTCGACACGCCAGGGGTTGCAGCGGAGGTAAATCTTTCTCATGAACTCGAGATGGGCCTTGCCGCCGTCAATGGCCGGGTATCCCTCGACGGGGAATTCGCCGACGCGCATGTGCAGGAACGAGTTGAATTGCCCGTAGGAAATGGGGCCGATGTGCAGCCCGTACTGGTAGGCGCTGGGTGAAAGCAGGTAGATTGCGGCCATGTCGTCCGCGGCCTCGGGTCCGAAATGCATGGCACAGAAATCGCGGGCGATGGCCTGCATGTCGTCATAGGGATCCCACATCAGGCGGTAGATTACGTAGGCATAGGCGCCGAGGGTGTCCCATCCGCGCGCCGAGCGGGCAGCAAGCGATGCGACGCCGCGCAGGTTGGACTGCTCCGGCAACAGGAGGTATTGGAGCCCGTTCTGAAAGTACCGGCCGGAGAACGTGGGAAACAGGTGGCTTTTGCCGCCCTCGTAGTAGTTCATGGCCTCGAAACAAACGAGCGTGTCATGGGGCGTCTGGTTGAATGTTTCGTTGTAGGGCTGATACCACCAGCGGTCGCCCGCGGTGATCTTGGGGATGAGATAGAGATTATTGCGCGGCACGGCGTCGGTAAAGATCTCGCGGAAGACGGCGGGCTGGTAGTGCTGCTCGTGCATCACCAGGCCCCACGTGAAATGGAAGTAGGTCTTGTTGAACTCCCCGGCGACCACCTCGTGCACTTTCTGGACAAACTGGGTGAACCGCTGGGTGTAGCTCGTCGTGCAGGCGGGATTCTCGTGGAGCAGATCGTACGCGGCGTAATCGTCCCAGAACCCGGAAATGTCGTCGTTGCAGATCTCGACGCCGTCCAGTTCCGGCAGGGCCGTAAAGAGCTTCCGGTACTTGTCCTGCACCGCGTCCCACAATGCTGAGTCGCAGGGATCGAGGGTCGCGCCGTGTTCTTCGAGCAGGGACGGATGATAGGTGAAATCGTTCGAGAAACTGAAGTACTTCATGTGCAAAGCGTGGGCGTAGTTGATCAGTTCGCGGGCCTGCTCGCGGTGTGCCGCGTTCGCCGTGCGTTCCGGCTCTGCGTCCCACGGGACGAGATCGAGCACATTGGGGCCGGCGACCCAGTTGAAGGAGCCCCGCAACGCATTGTGGAGTTCCTCTTTTGTGCGTCCGCCGGGCCCGGAGCGCCCCCAGGCGGCGCCCATGCGAAGCGCCATCGCCGGAACGCGGGTGGCGTTCAAGTCCGGCAGCACGCGGTACACGCGAAGCCGGTCCCACAGCCAATACACGCCGTAGACATCGCCGATTACCGAGCCGCCGGCGACCGCGAGGAGTCTCCGGCCATCCTGCGCCACGGTCTGCAGGGCGTAGCCCTGTTCGTCCCCGGGCGCGGTCACGGTCAGGACGCCCGAGTCCGTCAAAGCCTTTGTCTGCGCGTTGCGGACGGCGCTACCCACCAGGATGACGTTTCCGGACGGCAGGGAGGCGTCGTCCTTGAGCAAGAAGGTATGTCCGAATGCCGTTCCCGCATTGACGAGGTCCTCAACCGCCAAGGTCATCGCCGGGTCCGCCGCCAGGGAAGGCGGCAGGACTACCGTCCACTCCTCGGCCAGAGCGTTTGCCGTTGTCACCAGCAACAGGCTCAGAAAAAGCCCCACACGGAGCGCAATCGACTTTGCCACCGCTTTGATCCTTATCTTTCGCGAGCACCTTCGGCAGACCGGGGCGGTTCAGGCCGAAACCCTGGGGCGAGGCAGAGTTACAGACCGTTTTGAGGGCCCAGGGTTGAGAGACTTTGCCGCACCTTCAAGATCACGATTGTGCGAGTATGCCAGAAGAAGGTGAGCCATGCGAAATCCGCAGCCTCTGAGGAGGTATCCCCGGCTGTAGAGGCCCGTGACCGGCTTCTTGTTTCTCTAAACTCTGTGCCGGCACATTTCAGTTAGCGCCCGGCAAAGCACTATTGTTTCAGCCCCCCCAGGACCGGAAACTTTCCCAGGGCCGGATGCGGGTGTGATACCATGGAATCGCGGTGGCAGCATGGATGTGAGGGAAGTCTGGCGAGTCCGGAGCAGTTCGCCTGCTGGCTGGACAGGCTGGCCTGCGATTGCGGACGGAGGGAGGGGCCCGGCAATGAAGCGGCTTGTTTCACGTGTGCTCGTGGCGTTGATCGCGGCGGGTTCCGGCGTAGCGCATGCCGCGGAGAGTGCTCCCGGGGCATTGGCCGCACACCTCCAGGCAACGGCTGGAACGAAGGCCGGCGTTTGTGTGGTGATTGGCGGCGGCAACGTGGGTATCGCCCCGGCAATCGCCCGCCAGAGCGATTTTGTCGTGCATTTCCTCGACTCGGAAGCGGCAAACGTCCTGTCGGCGTACACCGCAGCCGAGGCGCAAGACCTGTTTCTTCCCCGGTTTGTCGCCGAGCAAGCCACATTTGAGCGCCTTCCGCACGCCGACAACGTGGTGGATCTCCTGGTGGCGGTCAACCCCTCGGAGCACACGCTTTCCCAACTGGGCGCGCCGGAGATTCTGCGCATTCTGCGGCCAGAGGGCACGGCCATGCTGGGGTTTACCGAGGCGACGGAGCCGGCCTCCAGCCGCCTGAAGCAGTGGGCGGAGGCAGGGGGCTTGGGTGCGGCAGAGCTGCAGAACGACGCCTTCGGCGTCTGGCTCAGGCTCTCGAAACCACCGCTCGACGGCGCAGATGATTGGAGCCACTGGGAACACGGGCCGGATAACAACCCCGTCTCCGCTGACACGCTGATCACAGCGCCATACATGACGCAGTGGATGGGAGAACCGTATTACATCACAATGCCCGCCATCACGACCGCGGCGGGCGGACGCACGTTTCTGGCCATGGGGCACATCGCTCACCACGAACGGGAGGAACCCTGGCTCAACACCGTGCTGGCGCGCAACGGCTACAACGGCGTGGAATTGTGGCGCCGCCGTCTGCCGGACGGATACCTGGTCCACCGATCCGCCTTTATCGCCACCGATGACGTGTTCTACATGATCGACCTGGATGGCAGCGGTTGTCTGTTGCTGGACCCGGAGACGGGCGAGGAACAGCGCGAGATTCGCATTCCGGAACTGGCGGGCGAATGGAAGTGGATGGCGCTCCAGGGCGACACGCTTTTCGTGCTGGCGGGTGAGGCGGCGGACCCGGCCGAGACCACGATCGTGCGGAGCAAACGGGACCATTGGAGCTGGGGGGAGTTGAGCCCGGGATACTACGCCCCCCGGATCCCGTGGGGATTCGGGACGACCCTTGCGGCCTATGACCTGGGGAGCGAACAGTTGCGGTGGGTGTATACCGAAGACGCGCCCATAGATTCCCGCGCCATGGCGCTAAGTGACGAGGGGGTCTTTTTCTATGCGCCCGACGCCCGCATGGGCCGGCTGGATGCGAAGACAGGCCAGCCGCTTTGGGTCAACGAAGATCCGGCATTACGGGCGCTGATTGAGGAGGAAGGCGTGGGCCTTTCTTCGACCCCGGGCTTCCGCACGAGCGTTTTCTGTCTCTACACGCCACATAGCCTGATATACGCGGCGCAGACGCGCCTGAACGTGGTGGCCGTTTCCCCGGAAGACGGCCGGCTTCTGTGGCACCGGCAGAAAACCTCCAGCAACCCCAACACACTGTACGTGCCCGGCGTTCTGACGTCATCGGAACCGGCCGGGGCAGGCCGCTTGCTGGCCGGGATCGGCCCCGAAGGCAGCACGCTCGTCCTGAATCCGCAGACGGGCGAGATTCTGGAGGATCTGCAATTCGCCAAACGGTCCTGTGCCCGCCTCACGGCCACCGCGGATTCCTTCTTTTGCCGGGGAATGCCCGAAGGGGTGACCCGGTACGATCGCATCCACGGGAAAGTGCAGTTTAACGGCGCGCTGCGGCCTGCGTGCAACGACGGGGTGATTGCGGCCAATGGCTTGCTCTACATCGGCCCGTGGACCTGTGACTGCAACCTGACGCTCATGGGAACGGTGGCGATGTGTTCCGCGCACAATAGCGAAGCGCCCGCGGAAGGGGGGGGCGAGCCGGAACCCGGCGGCATGACGGACGCCGCACCCCTGGATGTGTCCCCGAACGACTGGCCGGTTTATCGCGGGAACAATGCGCACAGCGGGAGCTCCGGGGTGGGGCTTTCGGGCGAATTCTGGCGACTCTGGACGTATCGCCCGGAGCACGCCTTCCACCCGACCGCCCTGACCTCGGCGGGGCCCTACCTCTTCTTTGCGGGCAGCGACGGGAAGGTGCGCGCGCTCGAGGGGCAAACGGGCGCGCAGGTCTGGAGCTATCAGACCGGCGGACCGGTGATGCAGCCGCCCACCCTCTGGAACGGCCGCGCCTACGTGGGATCGGCAGACGGGTATGTCTACGCCCTTGAGGCAACGACAGGGCGGCTTCTGTGGCGCTTTCGCGCGGCCCCTGAGGAACGCCGCATCATGGTGCATGGGGCGCTTTGTTCGACGTGGCCGGTCAACAGCGGCGTGCTCATCGAAGACGGCGTGGCCTATGCCGCCGCCGGCATTGTGGACTATGACGGCACCTTCGTGTATGCGCTCGACGCGGTTACCGGCGCGCTCAAATGGGCCAACACCACCTCGGGGCATATCGATCGGGAGCTTCGCAAGGGGGTATCCGCGCAGGGAGGGCTCACCATCGCCGCGGGCCGGCTGTGGATGGCTGGCGGCAACGTCATTTCGCCGGCCTCGTACGATCTCACGACGGGCCAGTACCTGGGGCCGGACGCCGGGGACGGGTCTCCGCGCGCGAACCGCGGTGAGGAAATCGGCGTGTTTCGGGACAAGCACCTCGTATTTGGGGGACGCCTCCGGTATTCCGCGCGGGAGAACGTCGTGAATCCGGGGAGTTTCCAACTCTGCCGCCTTGAGTCCGCGGCGCCCGCGCAAGAACCCGAGACGCTGTGCGCGGGCCGGATTCCCCCGGCGTGGGATTCGGAGCACGTGCTCGCCGTGGATGGCCCCTTTACCCCACTCCGGTATGCCCGCGCGGATGACGTGGCGGCATCGCTGCAACAGGGTCCCCCGTTCCGCGCACCCCGTTCGGTCGCCGTCGAAGGGATTCCGCCTGACTCCGACGTCGTGGCGCTGGCGTTGGGGAACGGAGGCGGGCTGGCGGCATACCGGATGGCGCAGCCCGCGGTCCTGGCGCCGCGGTGGCGCATCTGCCTCATTTCCCTTCCCGAGGCGGCAGTGACGTGGCAACAGGATCTCAGCACAGGGGCGCTGGCCAGCGGATTATTGATTGACCGCGAAGGCCGGGCGGTGGTCATGCTGCAGGATGGCCGTGTTGAATGTTTCGGCGGAGAAGATACGATGCGCACCCACATTGACGCCCTGGCTGCCGAAGCGGTTCAGGGTTCGGAGAAACGGGAAGAAGCCGTTAATGCGCTGATGGGGCTGCTTGAAAACGCGCAAGGTTCAAACAGCCGCGAATGGGTGTTGAGCGCGTTGGGGAAGGCTGGCGTGGACGTGGCCCGGCCGGCGCGCGAATCCGGCCACATCACGCGGTGGCGCCTGATGGGCCCCGTCCCGTGGGACGGGCGGGAGAACCCTCTGGACAAGGTGTACGCCGGCGAGCCCGACGTGGACATCACCAGGCCGGTCACGCTTGGCAGGAAGACGTTGGCCTGGCGCGAGTACGTTACCGAACTTCCCAATGGTGAAGTGGATCTCGCCCGCATCTATGGCTCCCGCGAATTCGAGGCGCTCTATGCCTATGCCGAAGTCGACCTGTCCGGGTATGCCGGGCAGGATGTGTTTCTCCGGATTGGCAGCAACGACGGTTACAAGTGCTGGTTTAACGGCCAGGAAGCCGGGCGTTTCGAGGGCGGGCGCTCGTACCGTCCCGGCCAGGACTCGATTACGGTGCGCGCCCGGGCGGGAATCAACACCGTTCTCCTGAAGGTGACTCAATTGGGCGGCGCCTGGGGCTTTGGTGTCCGGCTTACCAACGCGGAGGGCGTCCCGATCAATCTTGCGGAGGCGCTGCGGTGAATGTTCGCGCCGGGAGCCCATGAGGCTGTCTATGTGTTTCGGAGAATACGCTGAGGGCCACCGTAAGCGATGAAGCGAATCTCGAGACTCTATTGGGCCGTGGTTTTGGCGGGAATCTCGGCGTTTCCCGCCGGGGCCTGCAACGAGGGCAGCGTGCGCGATGCGGCGCTTGAAAGCGCTCGCGACGTTCACCGCCTCTGCGTCATCGCAAATGCCGAAGAGGTGCGCGCCGCACCGATTTGCGCCCGCCTGCAAACCTGGCTGGACGGTTTTGACAACGGACTGAACATCCGGCTTGAACGGGTAAACGCGGACGATCCCTCGTTGCTCTGGCCGTCCCTGGGAATTCCATCCGCACCGCCCCGCATGCCGGTGGTCGCGCTGGTGGGTATGTCGCCGGCCACGCACCTCCCCTTTATCATTGACCATTGGGAACCCGAACCCAGCGAGGAGGACCTCGCCCTACTGGCGACATCACCTGTCCGCGAAACCATCCAGCGCGAAACCGCGCATTCGTGGGCGGTGCTTGTGTATTCGCCCGCATCTGGGACAGAGGACGGCGCGCTGGAAGGCCTGCTGAATCGCGTTGTCGAGAAATGGGCTCAGGAACATCCTCTCGACCTCGGGCTCGTCCGGCTGGACCGCAGCGATCCTCGCGAACGGTTGCTCTGCGCATTCACGGGAATCTCGCCGGCCACGCCGGACTGGGTGGGCGTGGTCTTCGGCCGGGGAAAGCTCATGGCGCCGCCGCTGGCGGGCGGGGAAATCACGGAATCCAGCATCATGAGGCTTGTAGAAGGCCTCTCCGTGCCCTGCACGTGCCTGCAGTACTCGCTCGCATTCGGGCTGGACATCCCCATGCCGTGGGACAGCGCGTTTGATCCTCCGGCCATCGCGGGCACGCCGGGCGCGGGTCCTGCTGCGTTGCCGCTCGAGGAGCGCGTAAAGGCGCTCCAGAGCGAAGTCAGGGATGACAGTTATTTGCTGTATCTGGCGCTGCTCCCGCTGATGGGCCTTGCGGCCGTCGCTCTTGGCGCGACTGCGGTGCTGGTACTGCGGCGCCGGGGAGCGCGCGTCCACTCCCTGGAGGAGTAAAGCGGAACCGATTGCCGTTCGCCTGGGCTCCGGCCGCGCCGTTCATTCGCCCGGCGGCGCTTCCTGCTCCCGGGCAGGCTCCGGGATGCACATGCGGAAACACGGAGCGGAAGATTCCACTTCCCGCGCGGCTTCCTCCAGTTTTCCCTGGCCGTAGAGCGTGTCAATACGGGAGAGGGCGCGTCGCAGTTCCCAGGCCGTCTGGGAGGTTGCTCCTGAAGCGCGTTCTTCGGCATCGAGCTGCCGGAGGTCATCCATGGGCAATTCCGCCAGAACCTGCGCCGCGACTTCAGACCAATAGGTATAGAAGTCGCAATACTGGAGTTCCCGGAGAACGTCTTGCGCATAGCGCTGAANNCGTAACGCGGCCATCGCCTCCATGAAACGGTGGTTGGCGGCCATGGCATCGGGCAGGATCCTCTCGGTATAGCGCGTGCACAGATCCTGAACGTTCCAACCCAGGTCCTCGACGCGTTCGTCGGGCACGCTCACCACGCGGCGCCAGTCGCCAAAATCGTATTCCCACCGGTCAAAATATCCGTTGGCATCGGTATCGAACATGCGAATTTCGCCCAGGGCGCCGAGTCCCGCGAAATGTCCCACCTGGAGCCAGCCTTCCCCGGCATGCTTGAGGTGGACGCGGCGGTCGACGTTGCTGTAGTACAGCTCGCGTTTCTCCGCCGCTGCGAGGCTGTATTCTCGGCGCACGTTCCACCGCTGGTTCGGGCCGCCGGTGTTTTCCATAAACCGCCGCTCCCAGGTCCAGAAGACCCCCTCCCACCGAAAATCCTGTTCCCGGTGCTCTCCGTAGCCGATGGCGATGGTGTCGTCGGTGTGTTCGTGCCAGCTGAAGCCGGTTTCACGCGCGGCATAGGCATCGCAGATGCCGCGCAGATCCTCCCTGGGGGTTACGACCGTGACCTGCGGCGGCCGGCGCTTCGCGTTGAAATGTTCCATGCCCGGGTAGTCGTATGGGGCGGCCCCGACGAGATTAAAGCCAAAATCGTAGTGGAGTGGCGCGGCGGCCGAACTGCCTCCGTCCACGTCAAAACTATATCGGACATTGACGATGCCCATGCGGGCATGGGACGGTCCCCACGGCGCGGCAAAATGGGCGTAGTCGTTGGCGTAATCGGGATCGACGCCGGGGTCGTAGGTCAGCGGCACCGCGCTGCACCGGACCACGACCTCGCTGAAGCCGTCGGCATCGGTGTCGTAGAACGCGAACGGGCATTCCGAGATCGGCGACCAGGTCCCCGAGTTCGTGTTCAACTTGTTCATATAGACCATGCTGTCGCCGTAGGCGTCGCTTTCGAAGAAGCTCGGGCCGCCATATTCGTAACCGCTCAGGCTCCACATGGAATCGTCGTCATCGAGGTCCATGCCGAACCAGCAGTAGCGGAGTTCGCCGTCGACAAAGTAGCGGATGTCCATCTCGTCCGGGTCGTTGTCGCCGTCGTTGTCGATGTAGTCGACCATGCGGTCCACGGCGCCGTCGCGGCCGTAGTCCGCGACATAACAATCAGAATCCCGGTCGCCGCCATTCGCTAGACTGCCGTCTTCGTCGTCGTCGAGCACGCACACGATGGCGTCGCGGGCGCGACCGCCGCGATCCGTAAACGTCTCGCGCCGCACGAGGATGCGGCCGTCACCGGTGAGGAAGGACTCCCCCACTTCCAGTACGGTCGCCTGGCCCCACCACGGCTTGGTGTCGAGCCGCAGCCCGCCGGTGGGCGTCAGGGCCGTCTCCCCCATCCACCACGGCCCCTGCGCTTCCTGTCCGAGGCGCACTGGAGCCGGTTCCGCGGCCGACAACATGGCTGCCGCTAATACGAGGGTCAGTACGGATTGATTGAGCATGTGCAGCATGGTATTGGATTCCCTTTCTGAAATTCCAAACGCGATTCCGGCGTGTTCAAGGAACCAGGGAGTTCAGATACTCTTCGAGGTTAGTATAGCCATCGCCGTCAGCATCCTCCGCGCCGTCCCGGTCACTCTGCGGGTCCAGCCCGTGTTTGCGTTCCCAGGGGTCGGGCATGCCGTCGTGATCGGTATCGTCCGGCGCCGCACACGAAGTCAGTACCGGCCAGCCTCCCACGGCCGTTTGAGAATCGATGAGGCCCTTTCCCCCACCGGCATAGGTTTCGCCGTAGTGGGCCGTGCCGGAGCGAATCTCGCGGATGATGCGCTGGTCGACGGCGTCACGCCGCAACGAACAGCCCGCCTGCCGGAGGACGGCCCGGAAAGCCTTTCGGGCGGAGTCCGTCTTTACGGGAGCCGCCGTGAAGGGCGTGTGCGCGCGCAGCGTCTCTTCGTTGGCATCGCCATCGGGGGCATAGTCGATGCCGCCGGCCCAGTTATCGTTTGTGATGCTGGGGAAGCCCCACACAAAGTTGCCATCGCAATACATGGCGCCCCGGGGGTCCTTCTGTAAAAAGATGCGATCTCGAACGCCCGGGGACGTCGCGGGACCGTATTTAAGGTAGTTATTGACCCAGTTCCGCGGCCACATCTCGCCGCCATAGGCGCTGTTGAATCCCCAGTTGTAGATGACGTTGTTTCGGAAGTCGAGCAGGCCGGAATCCTTGTTTCCGGAGGCCCGGGGATTGCGGCTGCTGTGATGGGCCAGGATGTTGTGGTGGAATGAGCCTCCCGGCCCGCCCCAGAGCCCGCCGTAACCGTGGGCGCCCTTCTTGTGCAGCGATTTGGTGAGGCTTTCCGTGACCATGCACCATTGCACCGTGAGGTTGGATGCCTTGTTGATGGAGAGGGTTTCGTCGACGCCCCAGCTCACGGAACAGTGGTCGATGAGGATATGATCGCCCGACCCGCCCAGGGCATCCTGTTCTTCGCGCATCTCGTCGCCCGGACGCACCCGGAGGTACCGGACGATGACGTGCTGCGTGTCAAAACTGAACTGGTAGTTCTTCAGACAGATGCCGTCCCCGGGGGCGGTCTGACCCGCGATGGTGATGAAGGGATGCTCTATCTCCAGTTCGGATTTGAGCTCGATAGTGCCCGAGAGCCGAAACACGACCGTGCGCGGACCTTCGGCCTCGCAGGCCGCGCGAAGACTTCCCGGACCGCTGTCATTGAGATTGGTGACCTCGAACACCTTGCCGCCCCGTCCGCCGATGGTGTACTTGCCAAATCCCTCCGCTCCAGGGAACGCGGGGGCGCGGTCCGGCCTCAGGTTCTTGAGCGTGACCGTCCCGGCCCGGGTATCGTGGACCAGGTCTCCCCGCCACCCGTCCGGGAGGCGCAGTTCGGAGAAGCGGCCTTCCAGGGCGGTCAGACCCGGCCCGATAAGGAGCAGCTCGCTGTTCTCGTGGGGTTCGATGCGGCCGGCAAACCGCACGTTCACCGCGCCGTCCAACCGCCATTTTCCGCGCTGGATCGGGTTCAGCACGCGGTCGTGCGTGACATCGAACCGGGTGTCCGGGCCGGCCGTTCGCCATTCGGCATCGCCAGTAACCGGCGGCAAGCGGTTCTCCGCGCACAGACTGTTCAGATACTCCTCAAGGTTCGTGTACCCGTCGCCATCGCGATCCTCGTTGCCGTCAGACGCGCAGTCCGGGTCGAGCCGCCGCGAAGACTCCCAGGCATCCGGCATGCCATCGCGGTCGGTGTCCACGGGCGCGGGGACCGAATTCAGCAGCGGCCAGCCTCCGACCTCATCCTGCGAATCGATGAGGCGGCCCTGACCGTTTCGCACATTCTCGATGACGCGGACGTCCACGGCGTCTCGCTGCAACGCCATGCCCGCCCTGGCCAGCACCAGTTCGCAGGCCTCCGCGGCGGACTGAGTCTCGGGCGTGTAATCGCCAATCTCAAACGTCTGAGCCACCCTCCAGTCCTCGAGCGTTCCGTCGTAGCGATACTTGCCCTGGCCCAGCCATCGCTCAAAATCGACGGCGGCATAATTGTCGCAGGTGAGGTCGTCCCGGCCTTCGAACACGTTACCGGCCATGTATCCGTGGGCCTGTTTGGACACGAGCGTCTTCATCGCGATGGGCAGGGCGGCGACATCGGTTTCGGGTCCCGGTTTGAAGTAATTGTTGATGAGATTGGTCTGGCTGTCGGTCACATTCGCGGCGCCGGACCAGTTGTAGACGACATTGTTCCGGAAATCGACAATGACCTCCGGTTTTCTTTCGTTGCCGCCAATGGTGGGATGGCGGTCGCGGCTTGTCGAGAACAGGTTGTGATGAATGCTGATGTTGCTTCGGGGTTGCCGGAACGACGCGCACATGGCGTGCGGTCCCTTGGGATGGATGCTGTTGTTCAACGCCTCGCTGAGAATGCACCACTGCATCGTGTAGTTTGTGCACCCGCGCATGTCCTGATTGCCGTCGATGCCCCAGCTCAAGGAGCAATGGTCGATGACCACGTTGTCGGAAAAGTCGACGGTCATCACATCAGGACCCGAGGGCGGTTTGTTCTTGTCCCCCAATCGCAGTCGGAGATAACGGAGTACGATGTCGCGGCAGGATTTGAGTTGAAGACCGTGATCCTTAATCGTAATACCGTCGCCGGGGGCGGTCTGTCCTGCCAGAGTCATATTGGCTTTGTTCTCAATGCGCAGCGGCGACTGGAGTTCGATGGTCCCGGCAACATCAAACACGATCGTCCTCGGACCTGCCGCGGTGGCGATACCCTCGCGCAGCGAGCCCGGCCCGGAATCGGCCAGGGTGGTCACATGATAGACATCCCCGCCCCGCCCGCCCCGGGTCCACTTCCCGAATCCCTCCGCGCCGGGAAACGCCGGAACCGGGCCATGACTGGGAACGAGCGCCTTCTTGAGAGGCAGTTCCGTGCGCGATATGGCCGCTGCGAACAGCCGGGCGACCGCCCGCGCCCCCTCTTCCCGCAGATGCGTGTTGTCGGCACTGCCGTCCGGATAGTTCGGGAACGCTCTGCCGGGCAGGTTCATGAACAGGAGGCTGGTCTGTTCCCGGCCGAGACTTTCAAAGAACCTCCCGGTCAACGCGTGCAGATCGACCAGGGGGGCCTCCATCTCCCTGGCGACGTCGCGGGCCGCCTCGGGATACCCTCCCAGGGTGTCTGATATCGCGGTATCGTCCGTCCAGGCATTTCGATAAATGGAAGTCAGCACGATGGGGGTGGCCCCGCGCGCCCGCGCATCCTGAATGTAGGTCTTCAGGTACTGCCGGTAGGTGGTGTCGGGATCAGTGTATCGCTCCGGATCCTCCACTTTTGCATCGTTGTGCCCGAACTGGATCAGGACGTAGTCCCCGCGGCGCAGCTGGTTTACGATCTCGCCCCAGGCGCCTTCTTCCAGGAAGCTCCTGGCGCTGCGCCCGCTTCGCGCCCTGTTCTCGACTTGCAGGGTTTCGGCGTCGAAGAATTCCTGCAGCTGTTGGGCCCAGCCCGTCAAGGGGTAGCGATCCAGAGGATAGGAGGCAGCCGTGGAATCCCCAATTACGTAGAGCCTCTGAGCAGCACCGGCATCGGTCTGCAGACCGCACAGCCCCCAGAGCAAAAGCATGGACACGAGCGCAGCGCGAAGTCTGTCCGGTGAGGCAATACGTAGCATCGGCGGATCCTTGCTGGTTAGGACTCTGGACGCAGCGCGCGGCGCCCGGGGACCCATTGTAACCGAAGCGGGCGACTGGGGTCGCGTTGATCGTTATGGGGCTTCTTCTTCTGTTTGTGTATTATATGGCGTCGGCCACTCAGACACACGGCACCGTTGCGTGACGGCTGATGTTGCGCCCTGGCAGAGAACAATGAACCGTTCCCGGCGGCTGCCGGGACTAACCGCTAAATCTTAAGGAGTGTACGAAATGAACACTGCTGAGCCGAGCCCAGGATGCACGCGCCGTAATCTGATTCAATGCGGGGTTGCCGCCGCGACCATTTCGGCACTGTCCGGGGCCGCAATACGCTCGCATGCGGCCGAAGCCGCGCCGGACGCCCCCCTCGCGCAGGACGACGTCATTCTGTTTCAGGGCGACTCGATCACGGATGCGGGACGGGACAAAAATATCGCCGCTGCCAACGACTTTCGCGCACTGGGCCAGGGGTATGCGAACATGATCGCGTCGGCTCTGCTGGGCAAACACGCGGGCCTGCGGCTCCAGTGTTACAGCCGAGGAATCAGCGGCAACAAGGTGCCCGATCTGCAAGCTCGCTGGCAGACGGATGCGGTCGACCTGAAACCCGCGGTGTTGAGCATTCTCATCGGGGTCAACGATCTCTGGCACAAACTGGCGGGGAACTACAACGGCACCGTGGCGGACTATGAGCAGGGTTTCACGCGGCTTCTGGCCGATACGCGCTCGGCGCTTCCGAAGACCCGGCTGGTGATTTGTGAACCCTTCGTGCTGAAGTGCGGCGCGGTGAACGAGGAATGGTTCCCGGAATTCACGGAACGCCGGGCGGTGGCCAAACGGGTTGCGGAGGCGGCCGGCGCCACGTGGGTGCCGTTCCAGACGATGTTCGACGGAGCAATTAACGAGCTGATGCCTCCGGAGTACTGGGCCGGCGACGGGGTCCACCCCACCATGGCCGGCCATGCGCTGATGGCGAAGACGTGGCTGGACGTGACCAGACTGGGGTGAGCCGCGCCTGACAGGAGCCTGTTGCAGCGTCTCTGAACTGGGCCCCCACTCCGCCCAACACTGATTTCCGTGCTTTGGAAACGGCGGGAGGATCATGCCCAGCGCGTGAGGGGGTGAGAACGGTCGGCCAGGGGCAGGGTCACGCGCCCGCCCTGGACGCACGATTCAAACACGGCTTGAATCATCTCCCACGACACGAGACCGTCGTGAATGCTGAACGCCGGTTGGCGTCCCTCCTCGATGGCGGCAATGAGGTCGTCCGTGATGATCTTGTTGCGTTCGCGCTGGAGATCTGTCATTTCAACGGTGGGGGCATTCGGAAGCGGCGCCCAGTTGGCGGCCTTAGCTCCCGGCGCCCAGGTGGGGTCGCCGAACCAGTGGACGCTCGCGGTGTTGTCGCCGGGGAGGATGCGGATGGACACGATGCCGCGGCTACCGTGGAGGTCGAGGCCGAAACGGCCGCCGTTTCCATCGGGATTCTTCATGGAATCGAAGTACCCCGCGGCGCCTCCCTCAAACCCGTATATGGCGTGAATACGATCGCCCACGACGGGCCCGAGCGGCTCGGTGGCCTCACGCACATCGGCCGGGCCGGCCGGACGGCCGTCGACCGTGACATCGGCGGCGCACCAGGCGGGCGAACCGCCCATAAAGAAGCGCATCAGGTCGAGGACGTGCGTGCCGAGCACAATAAGGTCTTCGCCCCCGGCGCGATGGTCTTCCTTGCCGCGGGCGCGCGCCTCCAGCACCGTGCCGATGAGTCCCTGTTCACAGACCAGCTTCTTCGCGTGCTGCACCTGGGGCATACCCCGAAAGTTATAGGCGATGGCCCATTTCAGGTTCCTGGCATCGACCGCGGCGACCATGTCGTCGCCGCTTGTGAGGCTGTCGCAGAAAGGCTTCTCAATAAAGCCGTGGGCGCCGATCTCGGCGCACGCCAGAAGATACTCGCGGTGTTTCACGGTCCACCGGGGCCCTATCGCGACCAGGTCGGGCCGTTCCTTTTCGAGCATTTCGCGATAATCGGCGTAGGTGCGTTCCACGCCAAGCTCCGAGGCGCGTTGCGCCCGTCCCGCCTCATCCGGGTCGGCCAGGGCGACGGTGGCCACGTCGTCCCGCAGCGCAAATGCGTACTGGATGCTGTGGCCATAGCCGCCTGACGCGGTGTCGCCGATGATACAGGCTTTGTACTTTTTCGTAGACGCCGCGCGGACTGATGCAGTCGCGACGATTGCGGACGACGCCGCGATGAACTGTCGGCGGTTGAGACGCATGTCCGATCCTCCGGGTTGTCGAATTCCATTTGCGGCAGCATAGGCGGGCCGTGGAACGTCGTCAAGCGAACATATTCAGGCCCGTGAGGCTCCGACGCTGCGGGCTGCCGCGAGAAATTTCAATGAGGGCTCGCCTTGCGCAGATCTCAGTCCGTGCTCTCCGAAGGCACGAGCCTCCTGTACCCCCAGGCATCGAGGGCGAAACCCCAGTGCTGCTCCACCTTTTCGAGGTCGGCGGGGCTGGAAGGGAAACTGTTTTTCCGGTACTCCGCCTGGGTGTGCAGGTACCGCGCCATATGGGGCCGCGCCTCATCCCACCGGGGCAACCCCAGTGCTTCATAGATCGCAGCCATGCGCTCGATCGGATCGCGTTCGAGGTCCTCAAACCGGACCTCAACCAGGTTGCCCGCCGGTATAAGCGTCCTGTCCTGAAGGTAGCGCGACATCATGTCCCGGTAGAACGTCAGCACGTTGCATTCGATCTCGCTGTCCGGGATCTTTTGGAATGCGATCATGTCGAGCGTGGCCCGGTGAAAATTCAGCGTGGACTTAAACACCGTGTAGGGGTCCCGGCAGACATGGATGAACTTCGCTTCGGGAAAGAGCTCCAGCAGGGCAGGAATTCGCGCGTTATTGACGGGGTTTTTGAGCACCAGCGGGCGGCCGTTGGTGCGGATGCTTGCCTTTTTCAGTACGTCCAGGTACGTTTCGGACCATCCGGCGCGTTCAGGCTCGGAGAGTCCTTCAAACAGAACGTATTTCCGGAACAGCTCGCCCATCCGCCTTGGAAAGTACCAGCCGACATAAAAGGAGTGGCCGCAGAGGTTGCACAGGGCGAACTCCTCCTCCTGGGGCAGATCCAGTCCCAGCGGCATCCTGTCCATATGCCGGCGGGCGGGTGCGCACCATGCGATGAGCGGGCGCAGCGGGTTGAATGGCAGCAGACAGGATTCCGGCACCAGCACCTGGAACGTCGAGACGAATCCGAACTGGGGGTCGCACGTCATGAGATTGTGCAGATGCGTGGTTCCGGTACGCCAGTGTCCCAGAATGAAGATTGGCGGATGCGGGATGGCCACCGAGGGGGCTTGCCTGTTCCAGGAAAACCGTTCGGCCGCCCGTAACGCAGCCCCGAACGGGCTGAGCGCCGTCACCTGCGCGGCCCGCCAGCGATAGCGCGGATCGATGCCGCCGCCCGCCCGGTTCAGGCGCACCCAGTGCCGGAACGACGTGAGCGTAAGCGGATGATCGATCAGCCGCGCGATTCCGCGCCTGCCCGTGTTGTTATTGCTGCGCACGTCGTTCACGTTCATCGGAAGAAGTACTTCCAGGCCAGGGTGGAGGCGGGACCCTCGAAGTCATATCTTCGTTCCTTGAAGAAATTATATCCGGCATTAACGGAAACCAGGCTTTTGGGGGTCAATGGCATATCGGCCCCGATGCACAGGTTCACGCTGGGGATCAGCCATTCATCCGCGAGCTGCACCTGGACCAGCGTGCCGAAGGGTTCAAAACCCACCTTGGCTTTGGCGTCGTAGCCGGCGCGGGTCCAGGTGAGCCGGCTGCCGAGAAAGGGCCGTGCCGCCCGCAAGCGCTCCTTGAGCCCAGCATACTCCCCGAGCGTGACTGTCCGCCAGGGGTAATAGTCCACGCCGACGCCCGCGTAGAGCGCCTCGCGCTGAATCTCGAAATCCGTGTGCAGGGGCAGGAGCAGCAGGCTGGGGTTGGTGGCTTTGGTTCGCACCTTGCCCGCCGAATACCCCGCTTCGAAAAATACCACCCACCGGTCGCCCAGGACCCGCCCCACGCCAATATGCGGAGGCCACATCAGGCCATCGTCGCTCACATCGCTGAATGTCCGCACATCGTCGAAACCCGGGGCCAGCAGGTGCATTGGGCGGTTGAAGAAACGGTCCACAAGCTGCTCGCTTTCCAGTTTGGGATAGGTATTGACCGTCGCCGCCAGAAAATGCCACCGGAGCGGCGCCGCGCCGGCCTCGGATTCGACCGGTCCGGAAACCGGGGCCTGAGCCTCCACGGGGAGCGGGGCGCGAACCTCGGGGATGGTGGAACACGAAACCGCGCACAGCCCTCCTGCCACGATCCCAAGCAGGCGACACAGCTCGGTTCGGCTGCGAGTGTATCCAGATGCGCAGAGCCCTTTCACCAGGTGCATTCCCCAGGATTAGCTACCGTATGCGTTTGAACCGTCCCGGAACCACGAAGCGCGCGCCACGGCCCAAACTGTCCGGCCGCCCCGCCCCGGTGGCTCGGACGGGGCCCGGGTTCCATGGTTTTGCCCCGCCCAACCAGCGCCGCCGGCGTGTTCGGGAAATACTATCCTTCTCGTCGGGTATGCATCAACCTTCTCGTCCGCGGAGCGCGCGTTGGCATGCGGCGCCGCAGCCCCGAGGGTCCCTGATGCCGTGGCATCCATTTGGGTATAATAGAATGCGCAGCGGATTGCCCGCTGTTCCCATTTCCGAAGACGTCATGTTCTCTGACGCACAGAGGGTCCGCCCATGAAAGTCCTGAAGCTCTTTCTCGCCGTAAGCCTTGCTGGAGTCAGCGCCTGCAGCACCATGTACTACGGGGCCATGGAAAAGGTGGGCATACATAAGCGCGAAATCATGGTGGACCGCATCAAGGAGGCCCGCGACACCCAGAACGAGGCCAAGGAACAGGTGTTGACGGCCATGGAGCAGTTCAAGCGCGTGGTCAACTTCGAGGGCGGTGATCTCGAGAAAGAATACAACAAGCTCAATGCGACGATGGAAAAAACCCAGGCCGAAGCGGACAAGGTACGCGACCGCATCCGTTCGGTCGAGGATGTGTCGGACGCGCTGTTCCGCGAGTGGCGCGCGGAAATCAAGCAATACACCAGCGACACGCTCCGGAAAGCAAGCGAGCGGAAGTACGAGGTCACCCAGGAGCGGTACGCGGACTTCATCGAGGCCATGAAACAGGCCGAGAGCAAGCTGGAACCCGTGCTGGCGGTGCTGCGGGACCAGGTGTTGTTCATGAAACACAACCTGAACGCGCGGGCCATCGCGGGGCTGAGCGATGAGGTGGTCAGCGTTCAGGCGAACGTGGACACGCTGGTTCGGGATATGGAACATGCCATTGCCCAGGCCGATTCGTTTGTGGCGGCCCTCCAGGCGGAATGAAGGCCATCGTGCTGGCGCGTCCATTGGGGCGAAGGGGTGTATGGTCCGTTGCGGGGCCGTGTGTCCGCCGATCCCTGGTGGAATTCCCCTCATAACAAGTCGAATCCGTTTCGAAATGGCGTCAACCGTGCCCGGGCGGTGGGACGGCAATACTGGAACTGGCTGCTGAGGCAAAGGAGTGTGCACATGAGGATGCGACGGGGGTTCGTGCTGTGTGGATTGCTCTGGGCGGTTCACTGGGCGGCGTTTTGCGGGGAGGTCCAGCCGTATCCCCGCGTGACCCGGGAGGCCTTCGAAGCGAGGCGGCCGTTCTTTGCATACGACAAGGACATTCCGCTGGACGGGCGCGTCGTGCTCGAGAAGAAGGGAGACCATTCCACGCGGTGGAAACTGCTCTTCCGGGGAGTGCAGGGGTTTCTGGTGCCGGGGTATCTTGAAATTCCAGAAACCGCCAGCAAACCGTATCCGCTGGTTGTGCTTCTCCACGGCTGGAGCGGCGGCAAGGAGGACTGGTGGCAGGAAGGCAACTACATCAACGGGTCGGAGATGCGCACGGCCCTGTTGGAGGCCGGTTATGCCGTTCTGGCCTTTGACGCCGCGGCGCATGGCGAGCGCAGCCATGAGATTGACTACCTTCACGTAAATGCCTATGACGACCCCGTTGCGCCGCCGCGGCGCAACTACTTCTCTATCCCGGAAATCGTGATACAAACGGTGAAAGACTGCCGCCGGGCCCTGGATTATCTCGAAGCGCGGGGCGACATCGATATGGGCCGTGTGGGCGCGCTGGGCTACAGCATGGGCGGCGTCAATACCATGCTGCTCCTGGCACTCGAGCCCCGCTTCAAGACGGGGGTCGCCTGCGTGCCTCCCTGGTACAACGCCGCTTGGACGCCCGTGGAACCGGTGGATTACACGTGGGGCATTGCGGAAAAGCCGTTGTTGATGCTCATGGGGCGCAAGGACGCATTCTATACGGAATCCGAGATCGAGGCGTCGTGCAAGGCTTACCTGAATCCCGACACCAGCCGGGTCATCTGGTACGACCGGGACCATCAACTCTCGTCCGTCTACGTCGCCGACGCCCTGGAATGGGTGAAACGGCACCTGTAACGGCACATCAGCCCTCCGGCGGCGGGCCTCCGCAATCCCGGCCAACGCGAAGGCACAATGCTCAGACGCTTGCGCCTTCTGGCGCTGGAATTCTTGTCGACTCACCCACGTGGTGAAACGAGAGACCATGCTGCCTTCCGGAGCGCCGAAGGCGCGATAACATACCAGCCCAGCCCGCAGGGTCGATATGGCGAGGGGAAAGACGCAGAGTCGCGCCTCCGGAGCGCCGAAGGCGCGATAACATACCAGCCCAGCCCGCAGGGCTGGGTACAGG
>DDYW01000206.1 GCA_002348185.1 Candidatus Hydrogenedentes bacterium UBA2224
CCCGTTCGGGTGACCGCCGGGGGCGTCGGTCCTATACCCGAGCGGGCCCACACCCAAAGAGAACGGGGCGTCTTGTAGCGCAGGCGTCTCGCCCGCATCCGGATCGGCCTTACAAGCAAGACAAGAATGCAGGCGGGACGCCTGCGTTGCGTCCATTTCGTCCACCGGGTCCACAGCTCCGCACCGTCCCTGGTACGTTTACGCGTCTCCGTTCGAACGGCGCAATTCTCTGGGCAGAGTCCTCCCCTCTACTCGGGTAAGGGTTTGTCTTTGGTCTCCGGCGCGAACGGCAAGACGAATATGCCGAGAATGAAGGCCGAGGAGACGGCCAGGGCCGCCCTCTGGATGCCGATGGCCGCGCTGAGTTGCCCGAAGAAGGCGGGCGACGGCGCGGACAGGTAGCGCGCGACGTTGTAGCAGAATCCGGTGCCGGTGGCCCGCAGGCGCGTGGGGAACAGCTCGGGGAAGTACACGGTCAGGCCGCCGAGCAGCAGCATCAGGACGAAGCCCATGCCGAAGAAGAAGAGCAAGGCCATGTGGTAGGTCGTGGCGAAGTGGAAGGCCAGAGGGATTTCGATGGCGCATCCCAGCAGGGCGATGAGGAAGGCCGGCCGCCGCCCCATGCGCCGCGCCAGCCAGCCGAAGGTCAGCGCGCCGAACATGCCGCCGAAATTCTGCAGCATGCCCGCGTAACTGACGCGGCGTTCAATGGCGGACACATCGAGGTTCTGTACGCTGAGGGTAGCGCGGAGGAGTTCGGGGGTCCAGGTACTGATGCCCCAGAACCCGATCACGCCGATGGCCGCGAGGGCGACGCCCACGAGGGTATTGCGGCGGACCGTCCGCTCGGTGAACAGGGCCAGAATCGAGCCCACCTGACGGCGTTCGCCCCTGGCTTTGGCCTCGCGAGCGCGGTCGCGCGCCAGTCGCCAGGCTTCGGGTTCGCGGATGAAGGCGAAAATGACTACCACAAGCAGGGCGGGAATGATGCCGATTGCAAACACCCATCGCCAGGCTTCCTGCACGGGCATGTAGGCGGAGATGATGAGGTTGATGAGGCCCGCGGCCACGTTGCCGAGGGTTGAGGATGCTTGAACCAGGCTGAGGGCGGTGCTGCGGGCATGGGCGGGGAACGATTCCGCCACGAGCGCAGCGCCGGCCGCGAATTCGCCGCCAACGCCTAGTCCGGTCAGAAAACGAAACATCGCGAACTGCCACCAGTTTTGGGACAATCCGCTGAGACCCGTGAACAGCGCGTAGATGAGGATCGTGACGGCCATGGTGCGGGTTCGGCCGAGGCGGTCGCCGATCATGCCGAAGATGAGGCCGCCGGTTGCCCACCCCAGGATCATGAACGTCTGCGCGTACCCGATGTAGGTATTCAGGCCCGACTCGGGCACGGTGCCGTGAAGGAGCTCGCGGAGCGCGTGCTGTTTCACGAAGACATAGAGCCACTGGTCCATGGTGTCAAACGACCAGCCCAGGCAGGCTACGGCCAACACGAGATAGTGGTAGCGCTGGAGACCTTCGTACCACGGTCGCCGTTCTGTCAGATCCACCGTCTGTGCCATGATATCCCCCTTCAGCCCCCGCGTACCCCCGGGAAAAACACCCGGACGCCGTGAACTCACGTCCGGAGCGCGAGAAGTCTAATCCAGAAGGCAGACCGGAAACAATCAATTTCTTTGCGCATCGGCGGGGCTTCCGTTGCATCCGGGGCGCAACTTGTGGTCAAATCGGTTCCGGCAGGAGCTTCTGCTGGCGGGGGGGAGCGCCGAGACCCCGGAGGCGGATCGCAGTCCTTCGGAAGCACAAAACCCTGGGGAACTTACGTGATGGAGCAAACGGCCCAGTTCACCCGGCTCGATGGCGTTGTCCTTATCGGCTACTTCATCGGGGTGATGGTTTTCGGCCTGTGGGTGGCGCGGCGGGTGCGGAGCAGCGACCGCTACTTCCTGGGGGACCGGAAACTTCGCTGGTGGATCATGGTAGGGCAGGCGTTCGGCACCGGCACCCATGCGGAACACCCGGTGGCCCAGGCCGGGGCGGTGGCCGAGTTCGGCTTCGCCACGATCTGGTATCAATGGAAGAACATGTTGATCACGCCGTTCTACTGGCTGCTGGCGCCCTGGTACCGCCGCAGTGACCGGACGACGATCGGGGAGATGGTCGAGGACCGGTACGGCCGGCGGCTTGCGATGGTGTACACGCTCTTTGCCATCGCGTATTTTGTGTTCAACCAGGGGGCCATGCTGAAAGGCGCGGGCAAGGCGATCTCGGTGGCGACGGGCGGCCAGGCGGTGTCCCCGAACGAGGTGGTTTTCGCCATGACGGCGGCTTTCATTGTGTACAGTTTTTTCGGGGGCCTGGTTGCGTCGGCGTACACGGATTTTGTGCAGTCCTTCCTTATCATCGTACTTTCGGTGATGCTGATTCCGGCTGGTTTGTCGCGGGTAGGCGGGTTTGCGGGCCTGCACGAAAGTCTGCCTCCGCATTTTTTCACGCTGTACAGCGAAGTCAGCGGGCTGACGGCATTCACCATTGCCATGCTCGCGGTCAACGGCATTGTGGGCATTGTGGCGCAGCCTCACATGCTGTCGCTGTCGGCGACCGGCAACACGGAACGTGCCGGGCGCGTAGGCCAGACTTACGGCACGTTTGTGAAGCGGCTCTGCACGATTGGGTGGGCGTTGACGGGCCTGATCGTGGCGGCGCTGGTGGTTCAGCAGGGCACGCCGCTTCCCGAAGGCGAGGCTGCGTTCGGGTTCGCGTGCCGGGAGTTCCTGGCGCCGGGACTGACGGGCCTGATGATCGCGTGTATTCTCGCGGCGAACATGTCGACGTGCTCGAACTTCATGGTCAACACGGGGGCGCTGTTCACGCGGAATTTCTACAGGGAATACATCAATCCCAACGCGAGCGACAGGCAACTGCTGATGATGGGCCGGTTTTCCGGCCTGGGTTTGACATTGCTGGGGATTCTCTTCGCGGTGGCCGTCGAGCGGGTTCTTGACGCGTTTCTGTTCACGGAGACGATCGCCGCGCTAATGGGGGTGATGTTTCTTGGCGGCATGTTGTGGAGGCGCGCCAACCGGTACGGGGCGTGGGCGGCGACGCTCGGCGCGTTTCTGAGCTACTATGCGCTGAATTACCTGATGTCCTGCAGTGCGGGAGAAGGTCATGAGACGTTTTCGACCCTGACCGGGGCGTTTCGGGAACTGGCCGCGCGCGTTCAGGCCGGGGAGATGTTTGCGTTTCTCGATACCGGGGCCTACAAGCTGGTCTACCCCTGGAAACCGGGGCCGTTCGGCTGGGCGATGGTGGTAGGGTTTGCGGCGCTGATCATCGGTAGCCTGCTGACGCGACCCGAGGACCAGGAGCAGGTCGAGCGGTTTTTCGATAAGCAGCGCCGCACGACCGACGAGGAGCCCGACCCCGAAACGGGTCTTCGCCCCCTGGCCGCGGAACGGGGCGAAGACCTGCTCCTGCTGGATCTTCCCGGCTGGTTCACCGCCGAACGGTGGCAGGGATTCTTCAAACGCTACCGCGAAGACCTTGTCGGGTTTGTGCTCGCGTGGTTCACCGTCGGGCTTCTGATCGCCGTGGCCTGGGGCATCCTCCAAATTGGGAAATAGGGGCGTGTCCCCGGCGGGCATGTATGCCGGGCACCCTCAGGGTGTGGAGGCGGCGAGCAGGGCTTCCGGGGTCAGGGTGGTGGATTCCACGTAGAGCGGGGATTCGGTGAGGGTGAGGGTGTCTCCGGCCAGCGGGTTCCCCATGACATCGCAGGCCGTGCAGTCATCAGGGATGATCAGTGCGGTGTTTCCGGATTCTCCTGCTTGTCGCGCGACCCATACCGCCAGTACCGCGCGTCCGCCGCACTGAAACGCAAAACCGTACGTGCTTGCGTCCGCGGCGGCCGGGAGGCGTCCCGCATAGACCGGCGAAGGGCCCAGCAGGTTGGCGAGGGCGGCGAGCGCGGCATACGACTTCTTTGGGACGGCGTCCGGGCCGAGGAATGTGTTTTCGATGTCCATGGCGCCGAGGTTGAGCGGGCCTTCGATGGGTTCGTGATAGAAGATCTTCCCGGTTCCGTGCGCGAGCATGATGATGGCGTGGCGCACGAGGTAGTCGGCGGCGGTGCGTTCGCCGGGCAGGAGCAGCCCGGCGGAGAAGTGTCCCGGCGGCGCGATCCAGGGGGTCCAGGGAAGGTCGTCCACCGCGTAGTAGGCGGTTTCGGTGGCCCATACGGGCCGGTGCTGTCCCGACGCGCGCATCGCGTTTTGAACGCGCTCGAACTGCGGGATGAACTCTTCCGGAGGGGTCAGACCGCCGTAGGGATGAAGGTTCAGGATGTCGCAGTATGCGAGCCCGCCGTTGCTGAGGAATTCGTCGCCCAGGAGGTGTTTGGGCTCGATGGCCAGGCCTCCGAGCACGGCGGCATCGGGGTCCGTGGCCTTGATCGCGCGGTACGCCCCCTGCAGCAATCCGATATAGTCGCCAACCCCGTATCCGGCGCTCTGGGGCAGGCAGAAGTCGGGTACCCAGAGCGGTTCGTTCAGGAATTCCCAGTACATGCACGAATCCCGGTACCGGTCGACGGCGTTTCCGATGAACTCAAACAGGCGTTCAGGCTCCACAGGCGCATAGGCGAGGCGGTACCAGAGCCGGTTTTCGACCGAAGGCGGCGCGGACGTGGCCCAGCTTGTCGAAGGATTGGGAAAGACGATGAGAGGTTTCATGCCGGCCGCCGTGATGTGTTCGAGCTGTGCGTCCGGCAGGTCCCAGGAAACCTGGCCCTGGACGGGCTCGACCCATTCCCAGTTGACGGCCCAGGTGCGTACCCAGCGGATGCCAGCTTTGGAAAGCACCTGGAGCTGTTGGCTCGTCGTGGCGGGATGATTGAGTCCGAAGGGGGAGTCGTGGTGGGCATACGGCTCGATAACGGCGAAAGCGAACGTCTCGGCATGGTCGCGGCCGTTGGCGTTCCAGGCGATTGTGGCGCGGTAGTGGCCTTTCCCGGGAACGGCGATTGCCCAGGGCACAGCCACGTGCCGGCCGCGGGGCAGGTCGACGCGAAAGGCGGCGCCCGGGAACGTGTTTCCAAAATAGTCGGTCAGCGCGAGCGTCAAGAGCAGCGAAACGTCCTGCTCGCCCTGGTTACTTCCGCAGACGTGAAGCGTGACCGGGCAGGCGGAGTCGTAGACGTTTCCATAGCGGCCGGTGCTGATGCCCAGCTCGACGGGTTCGCGGGATTCGAACTCCGTGGCTTCGGAACCGGCTTCAAGCTGCACGGCGTCGAGCCAGAACGATGCCGCAATGCCGGGCGTTTCGGTCATGTCGGGCCCGATGGCCACGCAGACGTCCTCGTCCAGGGCGGGTTGCGTGACCGAATAGCGGGTCCACTCGTCTGAGACGGTGAACTCGTGGGCGGCCTGCTGGACGGGTTTCAGGGCGTTCCCGGCGAAACGAAATAGAACCCGCGCCTTCGTTCCGGGGACACTGGCGCGCATCCAGGCCGACAGGGTGAGCGGCTGACCCGGCGCGACGGTCATCCAGCCCGCGTTTGCCGCGAGCGGGGCGTGTTGTTCCACGCGCGCGGGCGGCCACACGTCGAAACACGTCACCGGCGTGACGCCCGGTCCCAGGTCGATCCGCAGGCTCGCGGCGCCATGCCACGCCGTTTCGGAGTCCAGCACGCCATACAGACCGGACAGCTCGCCGCCCCATCCCGTGGGCTTGCCGAGCGACGACCAGTGGGTTGTGCCGCATTCAAACGACGCGTTCCGGATGAGATTCTTCGAGGCGATGGATTCGCATCGGGGGTTCATGCGCGGCTCCGGGCTGTCCTCGGGCGACGGCGCGGCGCCGGGATCCGCAGCGGCCCGGAACAGCGTTGCGAGAATGAGCAGTGCCGCCGAAAACGCGATGCGTTTCGGGGCGGGTATGATCGGCTGGAATCTCACAGTATCCCCTCTCTGAATGCGCATGGGATGCGTTTGGGCCGCTACGGTTGCGGCCGCGGCTCGCCGAGAATATCGGGATACGGGTTCAGATTGAAATAGCGCCGGTTATCGCTGCCGCGCGAACGAACTTCGAACCGGCACGGCTGGCCTGGCACGAACGCGTCCCGGGGAACCGCCAGGTAAAACAACCCCGCCGTATAGCTCCACGAGGGCTGGACATGCCCCGGCACATACAGGAGCGCGGCCTGACCGTCCCGGCCCGGCCACAGGGTCTGGGTCTTTGACGTGTCGAAATCGACGAGGGGCTGTCCGTTGACGGCCAGCGTGAACCCGGGGTTGGTGTGGGGCGGTTCCATGAACGGGAAACCGCCTGCAAACACAAACGTCGCCCGCGAAGCCTCGGGGGCCGGCGCCGATTCCCATTCCAGGCGGTGGAGGGGTTCTTCCTGCCGTATCTGCAACGCCGCGGCGCTCCGTTCGCGATAGCTCTGCCCGCGTGTTTCGGTTCCTTTGTGATACCGGAGATGGCTGAATCCTGAAATCAGCGGGCCGTTGGCGAAGGCGGAGGCGTCGATGGCGTCCCGCAGAAACGGGCTGGGCCATTCCGCGTCCGGTTGCGGGAATCCGCAGGCATGTTGAATCAGCCGGGAGAGCACATAGACGGCCTCGGGGCCGCCGTTACGAACCGCGACATCGAAATTGAGTCCGCTGACGATGAGCGAGCCTTTCCCTATTCGGGCCTGTGCGAGCAGGGCTTTGTTGCGCCAGACGTGTTCGAAGTCGAGGTATTGTGAGAAGGGATGGGGTGCGCCGTGGGTGTTCAAGGCGCGGAGCAAGACTTCGGGCTGGGCCGGGAAGCCGTCAAGAAGCAGGGTTTGGGCGCCCTGCAGCAGATGGAACCACGAGGCGTCGCAGCAGTGGTCCGGCGTCAGCCCGCGGGTGACGGGGTTGTCGCAGGCGTAGGTGCCCGCGTTGCTGTCGCCGTCAAACACGCCCAGCCACCAGGCGGATTTGAAGGTGGTGCAGTCCGTCGGAAAGACGCCGGCCGGTGAGAGCAACACCACACAGCTTCCCTGTTCCGCGGCGGTCACCAGGGCGTTGTTCGGCTGGCGAGCGACATAGACGGTCGGCGACGGGAGCGCATCCTCGTCCGGCATCGGCAGCGGTTGAAATGGGGCAAGCAGGGCCATTGTATCCGGGCTTGCGTAGACCGGCGTCTGCCCGGTCAGCGCAGGCGGGGCGTCAGGGTATACCCACAGGGTCCAGTCGTTGGAGCTGCGCATGTCTCCCGCTTCCAGGGCGGCCTGGAGGGTCAGGCGTTGCGGTTCGGCGACCTGGGGCAGGGCAAACTCGACCTCGCCCAGCGGGTTCACGGCGCCGTTTGGCACGGCCTCGATCTCGAGGATGCGTGTGTCCAGGAGCTGGTCATCGCGCACGAGGGTGCAGGTAAGGCGGCCCGGAGCAGACGTGCTCCCCGAGTAATTGGAGATCGAGAGCGCCGCCCGGACCTTCTCGCCGGCGGTATAGGTCTGCCGGAGGCCGTCCTGGAGCAGCACCACGGGCGCGTTGAAGCGCCGTACCTGTTCGGGCGTGATGGAGATGGGCCGGCGATGCACATCCAGCAGACCGTTCGACCCGCAGTACCACGGCTGCAAAAGCCACCAGGTATAGCCGGAGATGTGGGGGTTCTTGCGCACGGCCTCGATGTTGACTTTGTGGCAGAGGAGATAGAGCTGCTGGGAAGCCTTCGACCAGGCCGGCGCCTCGTCGAGAAGACCCGCGCGGGCGACGCGGTCGCGGCAATCGGTGAGCCAGAAGGGTTTGAACGTTTTGCCAAAGAGCTCGATCTCGTCAAAGAGGGGGAAGTGAACGAAGTTGCCTTCTTCGTGGGTGATTATCGGTTTGCGGGGCGTGCCGGTGGTGAATTTGTCGGGGTTGTCGAGAGGCGTCGTCAGGATGTCGAACATGATGGTGTAGAAATCGAGCGTGGGGCGATCCCTGGCGCCGTCCGCGAACCCCCCGGAAAAGAGGCCGTCCGAATCGATGACCGGGCGCGTCGGGTCGAGTTCTTTGGCAAGCCGGTAGAGGTCCGGTCCGATCCGCGGCATGCCTTCCCACAACTCATTGGCCATGCACCAGTCGAAGATGGAGGGGTGGTTGCGGTAGCGTTTGATGGCCGCCGTCCATTCGGAGGCGTAGAGCTCCAGGGCCGCGCCATGGGCGCGGTCATAGAACCGGGGATATCCGATGGGGAGTTCCGGCGACACGAACATCCCCACCTCGTCGCACGCGGCGTAATACTCCGGCGCGACAAAATGGCTGTGATGGCGGACAAAATTGAATCCGTACGATTTCGCCACGCGAAGCCGGTCGAGGTAGACCTGCTTATCGGCCGGCGGCGCGATTGTGTCGGGGTATACGCAATCGTCGCCGTAGCCGTTCAGATAATACTTCACGCCGTTGACGTAGAAGTCCGCGCCCCGGATCTCGATGGTACGGAGCCCGAACCGGGTCCGGGTCTCGTCGACCAGCGAGCCCGTCTCGTCGCTCAGCACAATGTGCGCGGTGTACAGGTGCGGCGTTTCCGGAGTCCAGAGTTGTGCATCCGGCACGTCCATGTCGACCCGGAGCGAGCCGTCCGGGCCGATGTCCTGCTGCCGGGATACGATCAGGGCGCCATCGGGGCCGGAGATGGCGACGTCGGCGCGCCGTGCACGGTTTGAATCCCCCGCGACCGCGGCCGTGATTACGCAGCCGGCCGGGTCCGTGCGCGGCGCGACAAACACGTCCTGCAACCACGCCGCCGATCGGGATTCGAGCGTGACATGATTCCAGATCCCGCCCCAATACGTGAAGAGGTGGTCGATGATGTCCATGCATCCCTGAAGCGCGTCCTCAGACCACCGCTGTTCCGAGTCCACCATGACCACGACGCGGCACGGCTGGCCCGCAACGGCGTGCGGGGTGATTTCAAACTCGAAATCCGACACGTACCCGAGGTGAGCCCCTACGAACTGCTCGTTGACCCAGACCTTCGCGGAACGGTATACGCCTCCAAAGCGCAGAAAGAGACGCCGCCCCTGCCAATCCGCGGGAATGGCGACCGTGCGGCGGTACCAGCCCTTGCCCACGTGGCTGTGGTGCATTTTGGCGGTCTCTTCGCCAAACCCCTGGGCATCCCACGCGCCCGGCACCCGGATGGAATCCGCAAACGAAACAGACTCCATGCACCAACCTTCCGCCTCGCCGACACTGGCCGGGTCCAGCCTGAACTCCCACGTTCCGTCGAGATCGAGCACGGGACGCACGTCGTCCGCCGAGGCCCAAGCGCCGCCCGCAGCCATCAGAACACCTAACACGACCATTGCCTTGCGCATGGGACCTCCTAATTTCGGGGACACAATACTAAAATGTATTCTTGACAGGCCGGCGACGATTTTTTGCGATGGGGATAATTTAGTCTGGTGTGCCCTGAATTCACAAGATTCTCCGGGAGGACGGGACGATGGGTACGGGAGAGGACGCTCTGTGGAGCGGCGCGGGCCGGCTGACCTGAACCGGCCGATTCCGTTTGCCGATGTGTCCGGCATCTACACGGACCTCCATCTGGTGGGCTCTATATGGCACATGCGGGGGAATTTGGGAAGGGGGGGAGTTTTTTTGACAGGATTTACAGGATTGACAGGATGGGCTGTTTCGGGGAAGCCGCGCTTGGTTGCGCCGCCGGTGGACGCGGTGCGCGGTTTGGGTGGGAGATGGGCAATTTAGTATGATGTGTCCGAAATACGGGCGGGGCTGTGGTTTTCCGAGAATGACCGAGAGGAGAGGTGTGATGCAGAAGCGTCTGGCTTGTTTTGCGGTGGTCTTGGGTGCGGTGTTGATCGCGGCGGTGCCGTGCCGTGCGCTCGATTTGTCCGGGGCGGTCATTGTGCCGCTGCCGGCCGAAGGGGTGGTCAGCAAGGCGGCGGAGATGTTGCAGGAGGAACTGGCGGCACGCAGTGGAATTACCCTGGCCATCGCGGCGCAGGCGCCGGAGGGCGGTTCCGCGATCCTTCTTGGCACCGCGCAGACGTTGCAGGGCGTGGACGTTCCGGACAAGCCGGAGGCATACGGAATTGCGGTTGATGGAAACACGGTGCGGCTCGCGGGACGTGACGAACGCGGGGCGTTGTTTGCCGCGGGCCGTCTGATCCGCCTGGCCAACGCGGGGCCCGGAACCCTGACTCTGGAGCTGGCCCGTCCCATCGCGACCGCGCCGGACGCGGTATATCGTGCGCATCAACTCGGGTACCGTCACACCGCGAACACGTACGACGCGTGGAGCATTGAGACGTATGAGCAATACATCCGGGACCTGATCGTGTTCGGCAGCAATGGCATCGAGTTGATCACGAATCTCGATCCGCAGGCCAAGGACGGTCCAGTGATGGCCATGCCCATGCGCGCGATGAACGTCCAGTTGTCCGCCCTGGCGCAAGCCTACGGCATCGACCTCTGGCTCTGGTCCCCGGTGATGGGGGACCCGGGGGAAGACGTGACCACGCCGGAAGGCAGGGCGGTTGCCCTTGAGAAGCGCCGCCAGTTGTTTAGGGACTACCCGTGGATCACGCATGTGTTTGTGCCGGGCGGCGACGACGGCAACACTCCCGCCAAGGACCTGATGCCTTTTCTGGAAGAGCTCGCGCCCATCCTGCACGAATACCACCCCAACGCGAAGATCTGGGTCTCCAATCAGACCTTCACCCTCGAAGAGAACGACTACTTTTTCGACTACCTGCGCGACAGGGACCCGCAATGGCTGCACGGCCTGGTCTACGGGCCCTGGGTCAAGATGGCCTGGGAGGAAATGCGTGAGCGGACCCCGAAACGGTTCCCGATCCGCAGCTATCCCGACATCACTCATACGCTCCGCTGCCAGTATCCCGTGCCGAACTGGGATCCCGCCTTTGCCAACAGCGTCGGCCGGGAACCGATCATGCCCATGCCGGAGATGCAGCGGCACATCTATCTGCGTTACCGCGAGGTGAGCGACGGGTTCGGCTCCTATTCGGACGGCGTGCATGACGACATGAACAAGATGCTCTGGAGCACTCTGGGCTGGGATCCCGAGACCGAGCTCGATGTGTTCCTCGAAGAATACGGCAATGTGTTCTTCGGCGGGGCTTTGGCGACCGAGGTGGCCGAGGGCCTGCGCATGCTGGAACAAAACTGGCAGGGTCCCATTCTGGAAAACCAGGGCATTTCCGCTACGCGCGACCACTGGGAGCGCATCGCGGCGCTTGTGTCCGGCTTCGACACGCACTGGCGCGCCCAGATGTATCTGTTCCGCGCCCGCTTCGATGCCAACGTCCAGGCGGAAACGCGCGCCCAGCGCGGCTATGAAGAGGAAGCGCATGCGGCCCTGGCGCAGGCGCGCAGCAGGGGCGTCGGCGCGGCGATCGAAGAAGCGCGGGCCGCGCTGGCCCAGGCCGATACGCCCGCGGACCCCGAATTGCGCAGCGGCATCGAGGCGCTGGGTCCGCTCATGCTGAAGAGCATCGGCTACCAGTTGAGCGTGGAAGCGCCGTATCTGGCGCGCAATCCCGAGCGCGGCGCCATGCTGGACTGGCTCGACCAGCCCCTGAACGACCGGCCCTGGCTGGAGCAGCGCTTCGAGACAATCCAGGTGCTGGACTCGGAAGCGGCGCAGCTCGAAGCCATGGATCAGATCCTGAACTGGACCAATCCCGGCCCGGGCGGGTTCTACGACAACCTGGGCGCGGTAGGTGAATTTTCGCACGTCGTCTACCAGCGTTCCTGGGAGGACGATCCCTCCGCCTGCCGGACGCCTCGCGTGGCCTTCATGAACTACAAGGCGGACCAGGCCGCCATCAAAGCGGCCACAAGCCAGACGGAAGCCGACAACATGGTCTTCAAGGAAGAAGCGGCGCGTCTGGCCGGGGCCTTCCGTGGCCGGCAGGAACTGCGCATGTCGTGGCAGTCCCAAATGACCACCCTGTACGGCACCCCGCTCAAACTGCATTACGAAGGGCTGGATCCCGACGCACAGTACATCCTTCGCGTGACCTATGTCGGCCGCTTCAAGCCCACCATGGTGCTCACGCTCAATGACGAGTACTGCGTACATGGCCCCGTGCCGCAGCCCGAGCCCGTCTGGCCGGTCGAATACTATCTGCCGCGCGACCAGACCCGTTCCGGCACCCTGGACGTCGAGTGGAACCTCGTCGATGGGCGCGGCTGCATGGCCGCGGAGGTCTGGCTGATCAAAGCCAGCGGGGAATAATCCGGGAGATTCAGGGAGAGACTAACGATTCTCCGTGATGTTTTTCGTTTTCCTGGGCTCTCTTTGTCGGTTATGGCATTGCAGCCGCGCTCTCGGGGTGGAGGGTTCGGTGTACGAGCGATCTCAATTCGTCCAGGAACGCCGCAGCGCCGGGTTAAAACCCGGGGCTATTTTCTTTCGTCCCTACGGGACTTGATCTGGGTGTGGCGTCAATCCCCGGGTTGAGGCCTGGGGCTATATTCTTTCGTCCCTACGGGACTTGATCTGGGTGTGGCGTCAATCCCCGGGTT
>DDYW01000152.1 GCA_002348185.1 Candidatus Hydrogenedentes bacterium UBA2224
GCGTGGCCGGGGGTGGATTCCAGCCTCGCATTCTTTCGTGCTGCCAGGCCATGCTTATGGTGGCACCACGGGCTAGCCTCGCCTTGCGTTGACGAGGGATGCAGGGCTTGTTGAACCCCCTTGCGGGGTTGAGCGGTTGTGGTGGGACGCCAGCCTGCATTTTTGTCTTTCGGGGAAGATCCGGATGCAGGCGAGACGCCTGCGCTACACGATCCCCGTTCTTTGTCTTGTTGTCCGGAATTCTCCGGTGTGGGGCCACTCGGGTGTGCGACCACCGCCCCAGGCGGTCATCCGGATTTCGAACCCCTTCACGATCGTTCAGGCAGACGCGTCCATACGGTCCATATCGTCCATGGGGACCACCACGCCGCGGCGTCAATAATCTGCTGGGAGACGGCTGAGTTGTTCGAAAGAAAAGACCGGGCCATCTTTGCAGACGTAGACGGGACCGCAGTTGCAGCGGCCACACTTGCCGATGCCGCATTTCATGCGGTTTTCGAGGCTGGTATACACGTCAGCGCTGGCCAGGCCCATCTTGCTGAGAACGGGCAGCGTGAATTTGATCATGATGGGCGGGCCGATCACCAGGGCAACGCTATTCTCGGCGGACACGCCGGCGCGCTCGAGAACGTGGGGGATCAGGCCGACCTGGCCCGTCCATTCGGGGGTTTCGCCGCCGGGATCGACGCAGCGTATCACGCGGACACGTTCCTGCTTCGCCCAGGTGTCGAGTTCATCGGGATACACGAGGTCTTTAACGGTCCGGGCGCCGTACAGCACCGTAATATTGCCGTACCTGGCGCGATTTTCCAGCGCGTACCAAACGGCACAGCGGATGGGCGGCATGGCGATGCCGCCGCCGATGAAGATCAGGTTTTTGCCTTCCCACGCTTCCATCGGATAGCCGTTGCCATAGGGGCCGCGGAATCCGATCGTGTCGCCCGGGCCCGTCTGCCAGAGGGATTCGGTGACTCTGCCGGTTTTGCGAAAGCAGAATTCGAGGAAGCCCTTCCAGTTCGAGCTGGAACAGATATTGAAGGTGGACTCGCCGGCCCCGAATAGCGAGAACATGCCAAACTGTCCGACGCGAAACGTAAACGATTCCGCGAGCGCGGGATCCTGGAATCTGATTTTCACGGATTTCACGTCCGGGGTGTGCTGGTGCACGTCGACGACTTCCATCAGGTCCGGTTTATAGACGTTATTCATACCCCAACCTCGACCGGGGCGCTGCCCGCAGTCTCTTTCAGGGTGCTTAACACGCCCAGACCCACCGGGCAGTTCCGCGCGCAATTGTCGCACCCCGTGCAAAGCATCACGCCGAACTTCTCCGGGTAGATGCGAAACTTATGCTGAATGCGCTGCCTCTGGCGCTGCGCCTGCGCGGTCCGCGGGTTGTGCCCGGAAGCATGCTCGGTAAACATGGAAAACTGGCAGCAGTCCCAGTTTTTGACCCGGCAGCCGCCCGCGGCGGTACCCTCGTCCACGATGTCGAAGCAATGACAGGTCGGGCAGGTGTATGCGCAGGCCCCGCAGCCGAGACACCGCAATGCCAAATCGGCCCACATTGGGTCGTCATAGTGTGCCTGCAGGAAGGCCATGACGGTTTCCGGCGCTGCCACAATGGGCGGACCGGGGGGGACCACGGCGGCCTGTTCGATGGCCTGGGTTTCTCCCGCGAAAAGCGCCCTGCCCTTGTCGGTCAGGCAACGCACTTCATATCCATCCGGCATCGCCAGGAGAAGGACGTCCGACCCTTGTTCGGCGGCGGGACCGAGGTGCATCGATGTGCAGAAACACTCGTCATCGTGGGTCTGACACGCCAGGGTGACCACGGTGGTCGCCTTACGGCGTTCGGTATAGAACTTGTCGTCGTAATCCCAGGTAAACAGATGATCGAGGATGGGTAAGGCGGCGGCGTCGCAGGGGCGCGCGCCCACAATCACCTGGTCCACCTGCGGCGGGTCGCAGTCGTCGGTCTCGACGCTGTGTCCGCTGAAATGATACCGGCAGACCGCCTCGTGGCGTGGAAATACGAATTCTTTGATTGAATTCCTTGGACGAATGAACCCCTCGAGGGCAAGCTGCGCCGAAGATTCGAGCTCGATGTACAAACAGTACCCCGGCTTGACGACGCTCGGACCCGCGACCCGCTTGCCCTGGGCGAGCCATTTGTCTACCAGCCCCGGAAGGGCCTCTTGGGCGATCAGTTCACTCACCGGATGAAACTCTCCTTGTCTTCAATGCCATACGCGCCGATGATGGGTGGCATTTCGCGGTTCGTGCCCGCACGGTAGTCGAAATGCGTTTCTGCCGCCCGGAAGGTCTTCAGATGCATGTGGGGCGAACAGGACGCCACCACGAGGGCTTCGAGCTCTTCTGACTGGATCTTCTCGCGAATGAGGGCCTGACCCGGCTCGGAGCACATGTATTTGTAGTTTATCGCGCACCGGACGCCCGGGATTTCGGCCACAGCCTCGGTCAACTCGTCCATGTCGAACGCGCAATCCACAGACTGGGGACAGCGTGTCGTACAGGTCAGGCAGGATACACACAGCCAAATCGCCCGCGAGCGCATGACCCGGTCGATCTCGTCCGCCTGCACCAGGCGCAGCACCTGGTTCGGCATGAAGTCCATGGCATCCGCGGCCGGGCAGCCCGCCGTGCACTTGCCGCACTGGTAACAGTTCTCGACGGAAGTCGCCGCAAACGCGGAATTCATGGATGCTTCATGATCCATAGGTATCAACTCTACCTTTCAATCGAGGAAAACCCCTGAATGCCCAGCCGCAACTCACAGTCCAGTCCCCCCGGATACTGCGGAGCTGTGAACGGAACGACGGTTTGCGCGCGCCTTCCTGCGGCAGAACTTTTGGCTTTTCGCAAAACGCGCCTTATGCGATAGTACCGGACAGGTATCCCAAAATTAAGGGTCCGGGTCTTCCCCGCCCGGCACATGAACCACATCCGTCAATGTCATGGGCCAATGTCGGGGTCGTGCAGCCCTTGCTCCTTTGGTTGCGCCTGTTTCCCGGGGCCAAAGAGCCCACGCCCGTCCGCACAAGAATGCAGGCAGGACGCCTGAGCTACTAGACAAGAATGCAGGCGAGACGCCTGCGCTACAAGAGGCGAGAGGCCCGCGCTAGCGTTTCCACCGGCACCGGCCTCGCGGAAGTTCCCTCCAGTTGTCCGGCTAATGGCCGCAAAAGTTGACCTTCAGCCAACGATCGGTCTATGCTCCATCCTCATCAATGCGTTCCCGTTGTACGGGGTGTCTTGTTGAACCACGGCCGTTGTCCACCCGGTGCGGTTGGTGCCCATGTGGTGCCGAATCACGTGACCGACCCTCGCGGGGCCAAGCAGCAATGGAAAGTGCAGAAGGAAGCAAACCATGAGCGAAACGAATTACAAACACATCTCGCGACGCACCTTTTTCTTCATGTCGGGCGCCGCGGCCCTGGCAGGGTGCGCAACCACGGCCAGGAAACCCTCGATCCGCGTTTCCGCGAACGAGCGCCTGAACATTGCCGGCGTCGGATGCGGAGGCCAGGCCTTCGGCGACCTGAACGACATCATCCGCGACCAGGAGAATTGCGTGGCCCTGTGCGACCCCGATTGGGACCGCGGCAAGAGCGGTTTCCAGAAATGGCCCGGCGCCGCCAAGTACCGCGACTACCGTGAAATGCTCGACAAGGAACACAAGAACATCGACGCGGTCGTCGTGGCCTGCCCCGACCACATGCACGCGCCCGCGGCTCTGGCCGCCATGCAGCTTGGCAAACACGTCTATGTCGAGAAACCCCTCACCCGGGCCATCTACGAAGCCGACGTGCTCCTGAAGGCCGCGCGGCGGTACAAGGTCGCAACCCAGATGGGCAACCAGGGCCATTCGGGCGACGGCGTCCGCCGCATGTGTGAAGCCGTGTGGGCCGGACTCGCCGGCGACATCACCGAAGTGCACATCTGGACCAATCGTCCCGTATGGCCCCAGGGCATCGCGGAACCCCTTCCCGAAGAGCCGGTGCCGGACACCATGGCCTGGGACGCCTGGATCGGCGTGGCGCCCATGCGGCCCTATAACAAGGGATATGCCCCATTCAACTGGCGCGGCTGGTGGGATTTCGGGTGCGGCGCGCTCGGCGACATGGCCTGCCACATCATGGACCCGGCCTACTGGGCGCTTGACCTCAGCACCCCCACCAGCGTGGAGTGCCTCAAGCAGGAGAACGCCAACAAACAGACCGGCCCGACCAAGGCCCTGGTCCGGTACGAGTTCCCGAAACGCGTCAACCAGTACGCGTCCAAATATCTGGGGAAAGATGTGACGATGCCGCCGGTGGTGGTCTACTGGTACGAAGGGGGATGGCAGCCCGAACGTCCTGCGGACGTGCCCGCGGAAGAACAACTGGGCGACGGCGACAACGGGTCGCTCTTCGTGGGGACCAAGGGCCTGCTGACCACAGGGTGCTATGGCGACGATACCCGCCTGGTGCCCGCGTCGGTCATGGAGACCCAGAAGGCAGCCTTCGAGAAGCTCGAGAAAGTCATCCCGCGTGTCGAAACGCCCGGCGGACACCGCCGCGACTGGGTGCGAGCCTGCAAGGACGGCAATCCCTCGGCTTCGGACTTCGAGTATGCCGTGCCCCTGACCAAAACCGTCCTACTCGGCAATCTGGCCATGCAGACCGGCGAAAAGGTGTATTGGGACGCCGCGAACGACCGGGTTACGAACAACGTGCCGGGCGTCGAGGCCCTTATCAAGCCCGAATACCGCGCACCGTACACCCTGGGTTGACCTCCAATCGCTCAAATCCGGGACCCAGAGATTTCACTCGGGGTCCCGGATTTGTTTTCAGGCGGTTTTCCGTGCCGCGCGACCATAGGCTTCTGTGCCCCGCAAATCCGGCGTCCGTAGCGGTGTACACCAGGGGCAGCACCGGGTACGCCCGAATGAATTCCCGCGTATGTCGTTGAATCTAATTCATTTGTGGGTTCTTTCATTCTGATGGGTGTTAGGTATGAATGCACTGCCCGCGCATTCGTCTAATTGAACAGAAGGAAGCGAACTCCTACGGAGGTTCAAGTCATGAGAGCCCGAAACAATGTCTATCTTGCCGGTGTTGTTGCGTTGGTCGTGCTCTGGGGCACTCAAGCCGCGCTGGCCGACTCCACCATGCACGCCCGAATCAGTTATGAATCCGGCGGCGCGATGGTTCAGGGCACAGCCGACGCGGACTGGAGCTATGCCACCACCAACACCCTGATTCTGCCGGGCGACCAGCTCTGGGCCGACAAAGGCGGCACCATGGAGCTTGAAATGTCCGGGGGCAGCTTTCTCAGGATGGCCGACGGCAGCAAGGCGGAGATCATCGATTTGCCGCCGAGTGCTTCCATAAGGGGTTGGACCGGGGCGTTTTACGTACAGCGGATCGCTCGCAGCACGGGCGATTTCCTGTTCATTACCCCCGCTTGCCGCGTAGAAATTGCCCAGGATTCGCAGGTGCGCATCGACGTGCTGGAACAGGGTTCCACGACGGTCACCGTGCGCTGGGGCGCCGCGGTTGTACGCACGGACACCGGAGCGCCCATGAGCGTCACGTCCGGTAAACGGGTATTCATCGATCCCGGATACCTTCCGTCGACCCCGGTGGTGTTCGACCGGAACGCGGAAGATGATTTCGACGCCTGGAACCGCGAGCGCGCCGAAACCCTGGCCCGCGGGTACGAGGAACTGCCGGCCAAGGTGATTGAGACCCCGGTGGTCGGCGCATCCACGCTGAGCTCCTATGGCGACTGGGTTTATGTCGACAGCAGCTACTATTGGCGCCCCACGGTGGCCGTCAATTATATTCCCTACCGCTATGGGTACTGGAGCTATGTGCCCGCCTACGGCTACTGCTGGGTGGACGACTACCCCTTCGCCTATGTGACGTCCCATTACGGCCGCTGGAACCACCACGACCGCTACGGCTGGCTCTGGTCGTACAGTCCCGGATGGGGACCGGCCTGGGTGGCGTCGGTCCGTTACGGCAACAACTTCGTGTGGTGCCCCCTGAGCCCGTATGACCGCCCGGTGGTCTATGGTGACCTGCATTACACGATTGGCGGGTCGCGGTTCAGCCTGTATGCCAGCTCGTATTGTGTGGCGGACCGGCTGCTCTATGGCCCCTCGTTTGTCGATGCGTGCTATCCCGGGATCATCCGTCCGGGACACCACGGCGACGTCCATATCTGGAACATCAACATCAATACCGGGTCGGGCGGCTCGTCCCGGTGGTACCACGGCGGCTCGGGTCTCCAGGTGCGTGACTACTCTCCGCGCCGCGTTATCCGCGGTCCCGACACCATCGGCCCCCGCAGTGTTGCCGCGTCTACCCGTAGCGCCGAATTGCAGTCGAGCATTACCCGGACCAGTTTCAACTCGGTCGACCGCACGGGCGGCCGCATGCTCCGCACCCCCATGACCGCATCGTCGCGGGAAGCCCGGGTGCGCAGCGTCGCGGTAGACCGTTCGGCCAGTCCGGTCACCTCGGCCGCCATCAATAGCGCGGCCGGAAGCCGGGTGGAACCCATCAGCTCCGGTACGGAACGGCTCGTGCGAAGCAACCGGGCTGTTTCCGGTGCCGAGGCTGTCGCGACCGAGACGCCCTCCGGTGCGTCGCGGACGGTTCGCAGCCCGATGAGCGCCCCCGGGATAAACCTTGACCGCACCGTTCCGAGCACCAGTTCGGGCGTCCCCGCCACCCCGCGCACCCGCGTCGTGGGCTCGGGCACCGAATCGATGACGCGCAGAAGTTCTGCCCCCGAGCAGACCGCCGCCCCCGATCCGGACGGGTCGACCTGGTCGAGCGGGTCGACCGGGGTGACGTCCCGTGCGCGCACCATCGACAATTCCTACGGGCCTGTGCGGACTCCGCAGGGCATGACCCCTCCGAGCCGCAGCATCACGACGGGCACCTCGTCGATCACTTCGACGCCGCGCAGCTCCGCGACGAGCACTCCCAGCACGCGTTCCCGGAACATCGGCGCGCCCACGACGTCCGTGCCTTCGGTGCAATCCGCCCCGTCGGCCACGATGCGCACGCCGTCGCGGAGCATCGCTCCGAACCGTTCGGTGACCATCGGCGGCTCGTCTTCGAACCCGTCCGTCAGCCCGCGGAGTTTCCGGAGCGCACCTTCGTCCGGTTCTTCGCCGCGGTCCTCGGCGTCGTATAGCGCCCCCAGCATCCAGAGAAGCGCTCCCAGCACCAGCACGATGCGCAGCGCCCCGTCGATCTCGAGGTCGGCGCCCAGTGCGAT